>CAZAWP010000256.1:0-1560 GCA_964488855.1 uncultured Sangeribacter sp. | reverse complement strand
TTATTATCTCCTCTATTTCCATATTCATATAAATGGCGGCGAGGGCGATCATGAGAGGTATCGAGCCGCTGAAACAGGAGCCGGGGTTAAGGTCAGTGGCAAGAGCAACCGCCGCTCCCCCATCTATCAACTTACGTGCCGGTGCATACTCCTCCTTGAGTGCAAAGGCAGTGAGAGGAAGTAAGGTAGCAATCGTATCGCCTTCGGCAAGTTTGCGGATTCCTTCGTCGGAGATATGGAGAAGGTGGTCAGCGGAGACTGCACCCATCTCGGCAGCCAACTCCGCGCCGCCGAGGGTGACAATTTCGTCTGCATGGAGCTTCAGGGCAAATCCCATTTCTTTGCAAGCCTCCAGATACCTGCGCGAATCTTCAATCTCGAAGACATTCTTCTCCGTAAAGATGTCGCAGAACTTCGCCTTATCCTTGATCAGAGGCAAAACCTCCTTTATTATATACTCTATATATTCAGTCGGTTTTCCGGCAAATTCATCGGGGATGGCGTGAGGACCTAAATAGGTCGGTACAAGCGAAATCTTATCCTTGTATTTCTCCGAAAGAGTCGCGATAAGATCAAGCATCCGTATTTCGGTATCCTTGTCGAGACCGTAACCGCTCTTGACTTCTACGGTTGTCACCCCCATCTGCATCATGCGGTCGAGGAACCATGACGCCTTCGGTTCGAGCGCGGCATTGGGAGCAGTCCGGGTCGCTTTTACCGTCGAACGGATACCACCACCCTTCTGCATGATACTCATGTAGCTCTCCCCTTCGAGGCGCCAGCGGAACTCGTCGGGACGATAACCGCCGAAGATGAGGTGAGTGTGGGAATCGACAAAACCGGGCATTACCACCCTACCCTTAGCGTCAATTTTGACACACCCGTTGTCATTACTGTCTGACTTTGCAGCAAACTCAGAGGGTAAGTCAGCCTCGGGACCGACATATTTGATGACACCATCCGAGCAGAAGATTGCTCCTGACGAGATGACGGTGAGATTCTTCATCTCCCCTCCCTTGAGCGCCCTTTTGCCGACGGGTGTAACTATCTTGCAATTACGAATCAGAAGATTTTTCATAACTTCATCATTCCACCTGACTGTTGATGAACTTGATTACCACTCTAATTGACTGTTGATGAACTTACGGATCTCGTCGGCACGCTGTTCGGCATACGCCAAGAGGCGCTCCGCCTCCTCCTTAAGCTGCATAAGTTTCTCCTTATTCTTCAGGTCGCGGGCATTTACCTTAACATTGAGGTACGCCCCTCTTACGGCGGTGAGACACGACTCGACACCTACGCCGACATCTGTAATAGAAGCCGGGTTACCTTTCTTGCTCAGTTCGTCGAGGAGTGTGAATCCATCGGCCGCCAATTCCATTGTCTTTAGAGGAACTAACGCAGCGTGATGAGTTGCAACGTCAAGTGCCTCGGCACGTATCGCCTTTTCTTCGGGAGTATTCTTGGGCAATCCCAAGGCATTCATTATTTCGTTGAACGCGTCCGTATCCTTATCTACAGCTTCGAGGAGTTTAACCTGCAGTTCGCGACATTTTACAG
>CAZAWP010000255.1:0-1591 GCA_964488855.1 uncultured Sangeribacter sp. | reverse complement strand
TCCGCAAGAAGGACCTCGGCATGATTGCCACAACCTATGGCTACGTATACGTTGCCCAGGTTGCTATGGGTGCTGACAACGCACAGACCCTCAAGGCTATCCGCGAGGCTGAGGCATACGACGGCCCGTCTCTGATCATCGCATACGCTCCCTGTATCAACCACGGTATCAAGAAGGGTATGGGTCATACTCAGCTTGAGGAGAAAGAGGCTGTAGACTGCGGTTACTGGCAGCTCTGGCGCTACAATCCTGCCGTTGAGAACCAGGGTCAGAACCCCTTCACCCTCGACAGCAAGGAACCCGACTGGAGCAAGTTTGAAGACTTCCTGAAGGGTGAGGTACGTTTCGCATCTCTCTTCAAGATGTTCCCGCAGGATGCTGAGGAGCTGTTTGCCGCTGCCAAGGCTAACGCACAGTGGCGCTACAACAACTATAAGCGTCTGAGCCAGCAGCAGTGGGGCGTTGATCCCGAGCTGACTCCCGAAGAGGAGGCTCTCCGCAAAAACAACATCTGATAACATTCAGATAATTCTTTATGAGCAGTAACCCCGTGTTATCACTCCAATATGAACCCATTCGGCTTAACCGCCGAATCCCATAATTCCCCAAGAGGTTGCCGACCGTCCCGGTCAGCAACCTTTTTTATTATTATATTCTAAATATTCTGTAAAAAATTGTACCTTTGTAATTTAGGATACTAATATCCAAGATATGAAAAACCTTTATATCATAGCAGGCTGCAATGGCGCCGGGAAAACCACTGCATCAATGACCGTACTACCTGAGGTTTTAAATTGCGAGGAGTTTGTAAACGCGGATGAGATTGCAAAAGGACTTTCTCCGTTTCATCCAGAAGAAATGGCTATCGAAGCAGGAAAGTTGATGCTTAAACGCATTGATACATTACTGGCATCAGGAAAATCATTCGCAATAGAGACCACTCTGGCAACTCGTTCATACCAAACATTGGTACGAAGAGCCAAAGATGCCGGATATGAAGTGATTCTCCTTTTCTTTTGGTTGTCATCCCCCGAAATGGCAGAGCTGAGAGTCGCCTCAAGGGTTGCTTCCGGTGGTCATAATATTCCAAAAGAAGTAATTCACCGACGGTATTGGCTTGGACTCATAAATCTGTTTGAAATATTTGTGCCAATTGTAGACAGTTGGTCCTTATACGATAACGGAGACAGAATCAAACCCATAGTAGAAAGAAACGTTATAATTAATAATTATCAACTTACTAAGATAAAAGAAGAATGTCTGAAAAAGAAGAAATAAAATTGTTTGAACGGATTCGTGAAAACATAGCCCGTGCCCAAATCGCTATGCTTGAGCGTAAGGCAAAGCTTGGTGAAACAGTGGTTATTGCCGATGCAAACGGTAAACCTATTGTGATAAGTGCAGAGGAGGCATTGCACATTTACAAAAACCAATAAAAGCATTTGTCATGGCGTATTATTTACTACTGTTAGGTTAAGGTAACGGCAGTAGATATCGGGATTTGGGGTAAAAATTAATCATAATGTCGGGATCATTAGGGGAATTACTGTGTTTTATGTGTCCGAATGTATAATAATGGAAGATTGGAGAG
>CAZAWP010000254.1:0-1622 GCA_964488855.1 uncultured Sangeribacter sp. | reverse complement strand
GAATAAGACTGTTGAAATTTCCAAAGATGGAGCTTTCACTGATAAGCTTTCACAGCTGATCTTTCACTAAATTCTTTCACAGCAAGCAATAAGACTCCAATATAAACTGCTATGAAATTAAATGTTATCGTGTATTCGTCTTCACTGCATGACGAGTCGCATGTTTCTGAGGCTCACGCCGAACTGTTGTCAAAACTCGGAGAGAAATTCGAGGTTACGGTGTATCCCCGCAGCAAACTCCTTGAGATTGACCGCAATGTCTATACAACGTTGCTGATCGCCACAGGAGGCGTCGAGAATCTCATCGTCGAGGACTACCACCGACTGCCGGCAATCACCACACTATTAGCGGACGGTCGTCACAACTCTTTGGCTGCCTCGCTTGAGATTTCAGCATGGCTCAGAAGCCGTAACCGTAACGTCGAGGTCGTACACGGTACACTTGATTATATGGCTGACAGACTCTATGATGTTGCGTCGCTAACGGAGCGCAGCGCTGCATTGCGCGGTTCGAGAATCGGTGTCATCGGCAAGCCCTCCGCATGGTTGATAGCCAGCGGCATCAATTACGCCGATGTCGCCCACAAATGGGGAGTGGAAGTTTTGGATATTCCGATTAATGAAGTAGTCGAGGAATTTGGTAAAGTCACCCCGGAGGAAGTCAAGGAACTTGCCGACGAATTTATCAAGAACGCCAAGGGGATGAAAGAGGCGACTGCCGAGGATGTTGTGGAGGCCACCCGTCTGTATAAGGCAATCCGGACAGTCGTAGAGCGTTATGACCTGAGTGCGTTTACAATCAGCTGTTTCCATCTCCTTGATATTACCCATACCACCGGCTGTCTTGCGTTGGCATTCCTCAACGATGCCGGAATACCGGCAGGTTGCGAGGGTGATATACCTACACTCTTTACGATGGTCGTTGCCAAGGTCATGACAGGTAAGCCGGGATTCATGGCAAATCCGTCAAGAGTTAATCCGGTGACGGGTGAGATAGTTTTTGCCCATTGTACCGTCGGACTGACACAGACCGAAGGTTATACCATCCGCAGTCATTTCGAGAGCAGCAGTGGTGTCGCAGTTCAGGGTATGATCAAGGAGGGTCCCGCAACCGTGTTGAAGATTGGTGGGGAGAAGCTCGACCAATTCTTTATCACCTCGGCTCAGTTGGAGGAGAACCTTGATGAACCCTTCCTGTGCCGCACCCAGATACGTATGCACATCGACAAAGATCCGGGATACTTCCTTAAGAATCCGTTGGGGAACCATCATGTCATTTTGAGCGGAGGTTATACCGAGGTAATCAAGCGTTTTCTTATTGATGCCCGTTGTCATGAGGTAAAATAAGAGGGTAGACCTGCATTATATACCAATATATTATAGACGATATTAGTATGTTACCGAAAGATCCGATAATGCTTCTGAGTGTAATAAACACCAAACTGCGCGATGAGTTTCAGTCGCTCGACGAACTATGTAAATCTCTTGACATAGACCGCGCAGAACTTGAGGCTAAACTTAAATCAGCAGGATTTGAGTATATCCCGGCTCAAAACCAGTTTAAATGAGAAAGATTATTTCCTCGCAACAATGTATATCGGATGATATGTGAGGGAATTTAT
>CAZAWP010000253.1:0-1685 GCA_964488855.1 uncultured Sangeribacter sp. | reverse complement strand
TAGAGTTACTTGAATCCTTAAAAACTAACCTGCAACATATATGAAGAAAAACTTTACTTTACATGGCGGTTTAGCCGCCGGGGCGTGCCTGTTTGCCTTACCGTTGTTGGCAGCGCCCGAAGTTATTACCAATAGTTACATTGCCCGCGGTTCGACTTTCGCCTTAGGTCGTATGAAGGTGGAGAATGTTGCCGCCGCCGACCTTGAGGAGACCGGTTTCTGCTACAATACCTCCGGTGACCCCACAATAGCCGATAACTGCGCCACCAAGATCATCAAGCATAACGGTGACATCTATCACATCCAGAACCTTGAACCCTCGACCGTATACTACATGCGTGCCTACGCCAAGACCAAGGACGGTGAGGTGGCATACGGCGACGCTTACAAAGTCATCACCATCCCCAAGGGTAACATCACCTGGGATTACGACAACGGCGGTGACGCTGATGCCAACGCCCGTATCAACGCAGCTGTACAGGGTGCCGTGGATTATTGGAATACCTGTCTGTCCGTTCAGAGCTTCCACCCCAGCGTACACTACGGTGCACAGACACCGACTGCCGACTGCTCTTACGGCGGCTGGATGCGCGTAGGTCCCAATGCCTCTTATCAGGCTATCGGTACCATCATGCATGAGATGAACCATGGTGTGGGCGTAGGCCAGCACTCTGTTTGGTACGGTCCCGATTCTCCCTGGCGTACATACGGTACCACCGGTACATGGCTCGGATGGCGTGCCAACTACCTGGTACGTTTCCTTCAGAACAGCAATACCGCTACCCTCAACGGTGATAACACCCACATGTGGCCCTACGGTATCAACGGTGCCCATGAGGATGATCACTCTGAGATACTTTACCTCGCCAACGGTCTCGTGACACAGGCGCTCCATGAGGACGCCCTTCCCCCCGAAGGCAAATATCACACACCCTCATATACCTTTGAGCATGAGGATAATGTGAAATATTACCTCAAGAGCGAGGATCCTGCCCACGGTTATAACGACTCGTTCCTCATCGAGGGTCTCGACGGCGAACTCGTATGGACCAAGATGAGTTCGGCGCAGGTAGCTACTGATGATGCCGCCGCTTGGTATCTGAGCTTTGACCCTGTGACTCAGCTGTATTTCTTCAAGAATGCCGCCACCGGTCACTATATCACCTACACTTCGAAGAGCGGTAAACACATCTACGCTGCCGTAGAGACTGAAACTCCGGGTACCAACCAGACAATCCAGCTCACCATGTACCGCAAGTACACTTACTTCAACAAGGGTAAGGATAACGAGCAGAAGATTATTTCCTACTGGATGGTTCACCCCAACAATACAGCCACACCTCGCGCCCTCAATGCCACTGACGATGGCAAGACCGCAAGCCAGGCAGTCGATATGACCAAGAACTCGGTAGCACAGCGCTGGTTTATCTTGCCGGCGAGCCAGGTTGGTCTGATGGAGACCGGTGTTGAGACCATAGCCGCTGATGAGAGCGACATTATCTTCCCGACCGACATCTACGGTATCGACGGACGTCTCGTTAAGCGCAACGCAGTCGACCTCGACAACCTCGACCCGGGCATCTACATCGTGGGCCGCAAGAAAATCATCGTAAAATAAGCAGAATCTGCATAGAAATTTACTAATAGTAAGGAGCCGTGACCCCACCGTCACGGCTCCTGTTTTT
>CAZAWP010000252.1:0-1723 GCA_964488855.1 uncultured Sangeribacter sp. | reverse complement strand
TAAAATGCGGCATTGTCGGTTTACCCAACGTCGGTAAATCCACTCTTTTCAACTGCCTGAGCAACGCTAAGGCTCAGTCAGCCAACTTCCCTTTCTGTACTATCGAGCCCAACGTGGGCGTCATCACCGTGCCCGACGACCGCCTCACCAAGCTCGTCGAGATGTGCAACCCCCGTTCGACGGTGCCGGCAACGGTCGAGATCGTAGACATCGCCGGCCTGGTAAAGGGTGCCTCTAAGGGTGAGGGATTGGGCAACAAGTTCCTCGCCAACATCCGCGAGACCGATGCCATCCTGCATGTACTCCGCTGTTTCGACGACGACAACATCACCCACGTTGATACCACGGTAAACCCGGTGCGTGACATGGAGGTCATCAACTACGAGCTTCAGCTCAAGGATCTCGAGACCATCGAGAGCCGCATAGCCAAGACCGAGAAGGCTGCCAAAGCCGGCGGCGACAAGACCGCCAAGATGCAGCTCGAGGTGCTCTACGCCTACAAGGAGGCCCTGGAGAAGGGTAAGCCTGCTCGCAGCGTGGTCATCGAGGGCAAGGATGAGCAGAAATTCGCCCGCGAACTCTTCCTGCTTACCAACAAGCCGGTGCTTTATGTCTGCAACGTGGACGACGCTGCAGCCGTGAGCGGCAACGAGTATGTGGAGCGTGTGCGCGAGGCTATTAAGGATGAGGATGCCGACCTGATGATCGTGGCAGCCAAGACCGAGAGCGAGATCGCCGAACTCGACACATACGAGGAGCGTCAGGAGTTCCTCGCCGAGATCGGTCTCGATGAGTCGGGCGTGAACCGTCTTATCCGCGCCGCCTACAAGCTCCTCGACCTCCAGACATACTTCACCGCCGGACCCGACGAGGTGCGCGCCTGGACATTCCTCCGCGGCACCAAGGCACCGCAGGCCGCCGGTATCATTCACACAGATTTCGAGAAAGGCTTCATCCGCGCCGAGGTCATCAAATATGACGATTTCGTGACCCTCGGCAGTGAGGCTGCTGTCAAGGATGCCGGCAAGATGGGTGTCGAGGGCAAGGAATACGTCGTGCAGGACGGCGACATCATGCACTTCCGCTTTAACGTATAAGCCACTTTACGGGTAGCATCCACGTGCCGATCGCTACAATGATGTGAGTGTAAATCAGTTAATCTGGCAGAAAATATAAATGACTCTTAAAGATTTTGACGCCGCCCTGATCGACATGGACGGCGTTCTTTACGATTCGATGAAATATCACACCCGTGCGTGGCACCGCATGATGACGGAGCTTGGCGTGGAGTGCGACCCCGACGAGTTCTACCTATACGAGGGGATGACGGGAGCCGCCACAATCCGGCTCCTCTTCGAGCGCGCCTTCGGCACTACGCCCGATGATGAACGTGTGCGCGAGCTGTACGCCCTCAAGACTAAATATTTCAAGGAGATAGGCTACAACGAACCGATGCCGGGCGCTGACCGCATGCTCCGCGCGCTGGAGCGTGCCGGACTGCGGAGGGTGCTGGTTACAGGGTCGTCGCAGCAGTCGCTTCTCGACAGCATCAACGCCGACTATCCCGGCGCCTTCAATCCCGGCGACCGCGTCACGGCACTCGACGTGACGCACGGCAAGCCCGATCCCGAGCCCTACCTCAAGGGCGCGGAAATAGCCGGCGTACCCCCTTCGAAAGCCCTCGTCATCGAGAACGCCCCCTTGGGCGTACGAGCCGGCAAAG
>CAZAWP010000251.1:0-1732 GCA_964488855.1 uncultured Sangeribacter sp. | reverse complement strand
GACTCCTTGGTGGTAAGTTTCTGAACCTTGTCACCGTCGATAAGGGTCTGTTTCTGGGTGTCGAAGGTAAACTTGCCGAGTTTGTAGACAGTCACCTCTTTCTCCTTCTTGCCTCGTACACGACGCAGGATTGCCCCGATACGGAACACCAGTTCCTCCATCGAGAACGGTTTGGTGATGTAGTCATCAGCGCCGATCTTGAAGCCCTCGAACACATCCTCCTTGAGAGCCTTAGCGGTCAGGAAGACGATAGGAACGGTACCGTTCACGTTACGGATCTCCTGGGCGAGAGTGAAGCCATCCTTACGCGGCATCATCACATCGAGAACGCAGAGGTCATATTTACCTTTCAGGAAAGCCTTATAACCCTTTTCACCATCATTAAAGAGGTCGGCATTAAATCCTTTAGCCTGAAGGAACTCACGCAGCAACATGCCTAAGTTCTCATCATCCTCACATAAAAGTATTTTCGGTTTTTCATCCATGGCTATTTCGTTTTTTTATTTTCATTAGTAATTCCCTCGTCCTTATTAGGGAGCGGAAGGTATCTTGAACGTGTTCTTTAACTGACAATCGGGATTAACACTAAAACCTGACACCTTGTCTGGAACAGCAATTCAAATAAATTTTCTATTCTTTACTAATTATAACAATTAAAACGCCAAATTTCCTCTGAAGTGTTAAAAATTTATGCGGAAAAACGCATATCACAAATATTGCCCTCTATTTTTCGGTCTATTTAATGTATATATCTCGGCTGGAATAATCTCTTGTAATCCCAATTTTGCTTATTTATGACTCTGATAGTAAGACATCTCTAAGAACGAGTGCATTGTTATGCTCGGTATCATGAGAAGAGTATAACAACGTTACTACAGGTTTGTCAGCAATCATCTTTTTGAGAGTGGAGAGTGCCGGATTCTTCAGGAGTTCATCTTTATAACGTCTTTCAAATTCCGACCATTCCGCAGTGGGATTTTCGTGAAACCATTTCCGCAGGTCCGTAGACGGAGCAATCTCCTTGTCCCAAATATCATAATGGAACGTCTCGTGCGAAAGTCCGCGAGGCCATAAACGATCCACATATATCCTGTATCCATCCGCGGACGATTCAGGCTCATAAGCCCTTTTAGTCAATATCTCCGTTTTCATTTTCTAAAGTTTTAAGTTAATCACTCATTATTTCGGTGAAGAAGTCCTCGGATTTTGCGTCTGTTACGGAACGTGACAATCCAAGCCACCATAAATACACCGACAAAAAACACTCCGGCGATGATCCCGAGGATCAAGGGTATGGTAGGAGTAATATGCATGATTAATTCTATAATTATAATTTTTGTTTAGTGGCAATAAGACGCGGAGGGATTCTCCCATCCATATATTTCTGCCATCCTGCCGTAAGGATTATTAATACCAGATAATACCAAGATGGATTATAAAGAAATAATAGAGATAAAGTAGTATTTACCGCGATATTGAGACCTATCCAGCGCCACATCCCGGCTTTGTGGAAGTCAAGATCGTACGCCGACTCCGATGCAGCCGTCTTAAGTGTACCCAACCCACTTTCACACAAATATGCACCGTATGCCACGAGTGTTGAGAGCAGGAGAGCCTGCGAATCGGAGAACGAATGTGACAAGTGAAAGAAAGCGGCAAAGCTCAGAGCCGCTATCCATAAAAGCGCATGATCAATTGCCATTACATACTTATGGATAAATTCGTTTTGCCT
>CAZAWP010000250.1:0-1777 GCA_964488855.1 uncultured Sangeribacter sp. | reverse complement strand
GGAGTGGTGCACTACAGACCGGCGAAAGGAGTACCCTACAGACCGGGGAGAGCTTCGGGCTGCTCGACAGCGAGATTCAGAAGAGAACTGAATACTCGGCACAAAAGGAGGGTAAGATAGATGCGATACGTAAGGAGTTTGAGAGTGCCGGAGACAACCGGCAGCGTTTCGAGGCTTGTATCGAACTCTTTGAGGAGTATCGGTGCTACCAGTCGGATTCCACTTATCGCTATGCCCGTGTCATGGCGGATATGGCTGCCCGATCAGACGATCCGCAGTGGAAAGCTCTCGCCAACCTCGCCTTGATGGATTACTATACCTCCGTCGGGTTCTTTAAGGAGGCTTCCGAACTAAAGGATAAAATCAACAAGGATAACCTTCCGGTCAAGTACCTTCCTCACTTCTATAATCTCTGTAACCGTTATTATCAGAACATGAGCGGGTATGTGGGCGGTCCTTCCACTCCGTTGGGGGCTGCCTATGACCACGCCCGCCTACTATATCTTGATTCCCTGATCTCTACATTGCCCCAAAATAGCGGTGCATATCATATCGCCATCCTTGAGCGGCAGCAGATTAACTCGCCATCCCCTGCCGACGACATTAAGGAGCGTCTGCGGATACTCGACCGCTATCAGCTTACCGACCATGAGAAAGCTGTACAATATTCACTGTTGGGTCGTCAGTCATTGTCACTAAACAAACCGGAGGACGCAAAAAATTATCTTGCCCTCTCGGCTGTGTATGATATACGAGGCAATATCAAGGAAACGACCGCGGCAAAGATGCTCGCCGAACTCCTTTTTTCGGAGGGTGAAGTAGCCGAATCATACAAACTTATCCACATCGCCTTTGATGATGCCTCCTTTTATAACTCCCATCTGCGTAAAGAGGAGACCAGCAGCATAATGCGGCGCATCGAGGTGGAGCGTCACAACCAGATGAGTGGCACCATCTGGCAGTTCGGTCTCCTCGCCGCCGGTGTATTTGTGCTCCTTGTGGTCACTCTCTTGCTCTTCTATAATATAAAGAAAAAGAAGCGTGAAGTTGAGGGGGCAAACCGTGCATTACAGCAGAAATCGGACGAAGTGGACCAAATCAATGCCGAACTCAAGGACGTTATCGCCAAGCTCCACGAAGTCACCGATATCAAGGATAAATATATAATGCAGTCATTATATATGAACACCTCGTTTGTCAATAATGTGGAGGCTAAGTCGCACGAAGTCGTCAAGAATCTTAAGGACAAGAAATATGATGCCATCAAGTATCTGCCCTACGAAATAGGTATCAAGGAGGAGCGGGCGCGCATCTATCATTCGTTCGACAAAGCCTTCCTGTCGCTATTCCCCAATTTTATCACAGAGTTCAACAAACTCTTCAATCCCGACGACCGCATAGTCGCCGACGATGCGCGCGATCTTCCCGTCGAGGTACGTATCTTCGCCTTACTGAGACTCGGTATCTCGGATACGCAGGAAGTTGCCAAATACCTTAATCTGTCGGTGAAGACCGTCTATGTCTATAAGACCAAAATCAAATCCAAATCGACGGTCGACAATGCCGACTTTGAGGCACGGATCATGGCTATCCCAAAACCGTAGTTTAATTTCATCAATTATTGTTTTAATTTACTAATAAATGACAGATAGTCTAAATGCTGATTATCTGTCATTTAAATTTTAAATCAAGTTTAATTTACTTTTAAAAGGATTGTCGGGGCTTGACACCATGGATAATTTTGCAGCGTAACTGTAAAATCAACAGCCATGGAATT
>CAZAWP010000249.1:0-1844 GCA_964488855.1 uncultured Sangeribacter sp. | reverse complement strand
CCGTTGGGATGATACGGAAGGAATATTTCGGGTTTCCAGTCGATCTCGATAACCCTGTTGGGAGCTTTCAGAACCTCCATTACGGCCACATCGGTCATGTGACCCTTTCCGGTCGCCGCCAAAGAACCGTAGAGAGTTACTACAAACTTGACAGCCTCGGGATAACGTGAGGCAAAAATCTCGGTTGCCTTCTTCGGACCCATGGTATGGCTCGAAGATGGTCCGACACCTATTCTATATAATTCGGTTAAACTTTTCATGATGTAAAGGTCAGTTTTGAATTATGCGAGCCTCTTCGGGGATAGGATTCTTCCGGTTGCCGAAGAAGCGATCTACAATCTGTGCTATGGCACCGTCACCGGTAACGTTACATGCGGTGCCGAAAGAGTCCATAGCGATATAGAGGGCGATCATCAGCGCCTGCTGATTTTCGTCGAAATGCAAAATAGAGGCCAGGATACCTAATGCTGCCATAATCGAGCCACCGGGGACGCCGGGCGCAGCCACCATCGAGATTCCTATCATACAGATAAAGCCGATAAACATGGGAGTGGTATATGGCATCCCCTGGATTATCATTATGGCAAGGGCACAAGCCACAATCTTGAGGGCACTGCCCGCCATGTGTATGGTGGCGCATAGAGGCACCACGAAGCCGGCAATATCTTCACTGACACCCATGGCGATAGTCTGGCGCAATGTCACCGGGATGGTCGCCGCAGATGACTGTGTACCCAAAGCGGTAAAATACGCCGGGAACATTGTCAGCAACATCTTGAAAGGATTGCGTTTGACAAACAATGCAGCGATGCAATATTGCGCCAATAGCAAGATGATGTGCATCACAAAGATAACCACGATAATCTTGGCAAACGCCCGCAGCACGGGACCAACCTCTCCGGTATATGACATCTTGAGGAAGATGCAGAAAATATAAAGGGGAAGCAACGGTATTATCACCCTGCCGATGGTCATTGAGATAACGTTACGGAACTCCTCGGCAGCTCCACGCAATACCGGTGCCTTCATATAAGCCAGACAGATACCGAGTACAAATGAGAGTACGAGTGCCGACATCACATCAAACATCGGCGGTATGGTAATCGTAAAATAGGGAGATACAGCAATCTTGCCATCATCAGGGAGCGAGGCTGCCGTAACGCCGGTCAGCAGACGCGGGAACGTTGATTCACCGACAAAATAGGAGAACAGTCCGGCGCATGTAGTGGAAAGGTATGCCAATATCACTGTCAGCACAAGCACCTTGCCGGCCTTGTTACCCACCTCTGAAATGGCAGGTGTCACGAATCCGACGATAAGCAGGGGGATGAGGAAGCCGAGGAACTGGCTGAAGATAACGTTAAACGTCTCGAACACTTGCACTAACCAATGCGGGGCGATGTATCCGACACCGATACCGATCCCTATGGCTATAAGAATCCGGATAAGGAGATTGATTTTTATTTCTTTTTTACCGAGCTTCATACACCGGTGGATATTTCACTAATGAATATTACAGACTTCCCAACCCTTTTAGCAAAAGGGACGGGAAATCCGATGCAAAGATAAGATTATTGCGATTAACCAACAACCAGAACCAATACAATTCCGAAAATAATCAGCAGAGTATTTGAAACGGCGTATGTAATCGTATATCCGAGTGCCGGTACGGTACTGCCGAGTCGTTCCTGGACGGCACCAAGACCGGCAGTGGTCTTACGCGCACCCGCACAACAACCCAATGTCACTGCCGGGTGGAATTTAAATAACTTATGACCGATAATCAAAGCCAGGAAGAGAGGCACGAGGGTCACTATCAGACCGGCTATAAAAATCTTGGGACC
>CAZAWP010000248.1:0-1896 GCA_964488855.1 uncultured Sangeribacter sp. | reverse complement strand
AGGGTTTGCTGTGCCTCGTGGACACGGTACATCACGTTCTCGGTATGCTTGCCCTCGCCGTAAACGAGCATGTTGTAAGCCTCCTTTAGGCGCTCCCAACGGTGGTCACGATCCATAGCGTAGTAGCGACCGATAACCGATGCGATTACTCCGGCACTCTTGTCGCAGTGATCCTTGACTTCACGGAGGAAGCCGGCGCCACTCTTCGGGTCGGTATCGCGACCGTCCATGAAGCAGTGCAGATATACCTTGTCGAGCTCGTAAGCCTTGGCAGTGTCGCAGAGGGCATAGAGATGATCTAATGACGAGTGTACGCCGCCGGCTGAGGTCAATCCCATGAAGTGGATGGGCACGTTGTGCTCACGTGCATAGCTGAACGCGCTCTTGATCTCGGGGTTCTCGGCAAACGAGCCGTCGGCGATGGCGCGGTTGATCTTCACCAAATCCTGGTAGACCACGCGACCGGCTCCGATGTTGAGGTGACCTACCTCTGAGTTACCCATCTGTCCGTCGGGCAGACCTACATTCTCACCGCTCGCCTGGAGCTGTGAATGAGGATACGTTGCCACCAACTTATCCATATACGGGGTCGGTGTGTTGAAGATGGCATCATCCTTACCATGATCGCCGATGCCATAGCCATCAAGTATTATCAGTAATGATTTGTTAGACATAAGTCCTGTGTTTTTGCTTTTCCTTTTTGCAAAAGTAACAATTATCTTTTACTTTAACAACTCGGTTCCCGAAAATTTATTTACGGCTTTATACCAACATTTATATGTCTTCCGTTATCTTATTTAGGGACATATTCATCCGATGTGTGTTTCAATATCTTTAATGTGATCAGGACTAATCTAAACATATATATACGTACGCTCGTCGCCGTGGTTGTCATGACCTTGGCGTACGGCACTACCCTACGCGCGCAGGTCACTTCGTCAGCCTACAACTTCCTTGAGTTGCCGACGTCAAGCCATGCCTACGCCTTGGGTGGTGTCAATACAGCCATCGTCGATGCCGATGTCTCGCTCGTGGACCAGAACCCGGCTCTCATCGGTCCCGAGATTGGCATGCAGGCGGCTTTCGGTTACATGCACTACCTCGGGTCATCCAACTTTGCCTCCGTGCGTTACGGCATGGGCGCCGGCGAACGGGCAGCATGGGCTGTCGGCTTCCGCTACCTCAACTACGGCTCCATGACCGGTTTCGACCAGAATGGTGTCGCCACGGGCACGTTCACCCCTGCCGACATTGTCGGCGAGGGCTCGTACTGCCACGACATCAACGACCGTCTCCGCGGTGGTATCAACCTCAAGATGATCTACAGCAACTATGAGCAGTACACTGCCTTCGCCATGGCTGTGGATGTAGGCATCAATTATTATAATGAGGAGAAGGATCTGTCGCTCTCAGCCGTCATCAAGAATGCCGGCGGACAGCTCAAGCGCTTCGACGGCGCCTACGCGCGTCTGCCGTTCGATCTCCAGTTCGGCTATATGCAGGGATTGGGTTCAACACCCCTTCAGCTCTCTATCAACGCGGTGCAGCTCACCCGATGGCGCATCCCCTACTATCAGCATGACACCTCTGACCCCGACAAACAGCAGACCCTTAAGTCGGGATTCTTCAACACTCTTTTCCGTCACCTCATCTTCGGACTACAGTACTCTCCGTCGGAGAAATTCTACATCGGCTTGGGTTATAACTACAAGACCCGCACGGATATGGCGTCATATCAGCGCAGTTTCCTGTCCGGCTTCTCGGTGGGTGCGGGCATCCGCGTCAAGTCATTCGGCGTCGGCGTCTCATACGCCCAGCCCCATAAACACGGAGCCTCCTTGATGGTCAATCTCAACTGCGACATCTCCGAGTTGCTTTAAGCATCCCTATACCGGA
>CAZAWP010000247.1:0-1903 GCA_964488855.1 uncultured Sangeribacter sp. | reverse complement strand
TTTTGAAGATTTTTACGTTATAACGAAAAACCAATATCATTACAATGAAGCAGTTATCGTTTCTTAGTTCAATCTTCATTTTCTTCATTCTTGCGTCATGCTCAAATGAAGATCCTGAGTATCCTGTCTTTATGCAACCGTCGTCTATTCAATCATTGAATGCAGATGCTGACAACCAAACCTTTGAATATGATGAATACGGAAGAATTGTCAATTGGACTCAAAAACGGAATAACCCGAGTGACGCAACAATCTACACCGCAAAATACTCTTATCCAAACAATAACGCAATACACGTTGTATCGGAAGAGTCCTGGCTCAACCAAAAGCGATGCTACGAAGAAACAATTCAAATGGTAGACTGTAGAGCGTCAAAGTCAGAGGGAACTTTTATTTACTCTGAAGGCGATAATGTTGTATTAAAAAAGACTTACCACCTTGAATATGAATATGACTCGGCTAATCATTTGACGGTTGTTAAACATACCGAGGTTGTCGGTATTGGTGAGGATATACCGGATGTTGCTTGGAATAAACCGTGGTCTTGGGAGAATTACTTAATATGGGAGGACGGCAACCTAAAAGAATTTCAAGATTATTATGGCAACGTCTCAGTCTATAAGACTACCAAATATGATTATTCAATCGAAGCTGTTGATTATCCAGTTATTATGCCTATGGTAATCAATAATGCGCATCATATGCCCTTGTTTATGCAAGGTGTTTTCGGACTGAATTCAGTTAATTTGGTCAAATCTTCATCTGTAATTGACAATGAGGGAAATATAACTTTTAGCTGTCAATATACTTATAAGTTTGAGCAAGCTCGCATAGTTGGATATACTCAAACGTATTCCTTTAACACAACATTCTCAAATTCTGTGACATATAACGTGAATTGGACTGAAAGGTGAAAATGAGCCGGTTATCGGTTTAAAGATAGCTATTACAAACAGATAAAATGGACTCTTATTGAGATGAGAACTATGAGGAAGGCATTGTATCTATTATTCTCCGTTGTTGTGTGTCTTGTTTCTTGCACACATTCTATGTCAAAGTATGATAAAGAGATGGACGAGGCGGAAAAATTGATGCTGACAGATGCCGACAGTGCCATGACGATTTTGGATAACATTGACCCGTCATATCTCAAGGGAGATTCAATACAAGCCAAATATCATTATCTGCGTGCATTTGGTCATATGCGGCAAAACCGCTCAATGATAGGCGATTCACTAATCGCTTCTGCCCATAACTACTATAGAGAAAAAGATATGGCCAGAGGAATCCGAAGTGGCACCGCTTACGCTTGGTATAAGTTTTGGGTAGGTGACACACCCGGAGCTATATCTATGCTTGACTCTCTCGTAAGTCTGCCCAACGTGCCAGATACGTTGATTTTACCGACGCTACGCATCCGTGTACTCCTCGGAGTATCGGAATATCAGGGCCGTGAACTGATTCCTTTTGCACATAGTCTGATAGACATTGAAACTGACACGATACGACAAATCGAGGCTAAATATATGCTTTTGAGTGCTTATGAATATGCAGAAAAACTTGACTCGGCTTTATTGCTCTCAGAAGAATTGATTGATTACGCCCGCTCCCACAAGTGGGGCGACAAGCAGTTTATGTTTGAGTTGGAGCGCGCTCAGATTTTAGGAGAGATGGGACACACTGCGGAGAGCAATGAAGTTGTGGAGGGCATCTTTAGGAAATCCTCGCCTGATAATGGAGCGGCAGACTACCTTCACATGCAGCTCGCCATGAACGCACTCAACTCCGGCAATTTAAGTCTCGCAAGCAAAGAACTTGCCGTTGCTGACAGTTTTGCTGTCAAATTCAGAAAAGAGGATGACACCTACTATCGAAGTTACAGCAATCTAATGCGAGCAATGAT
>CAZAWP010000246.1:0-1912 GCA_964488855.1 uncultured Sangeribacter sp. | reverse complement strand
TACCCTTACACCAGACGTAGGTGTCGGGACCTACTCCGGCGTCAGGGAGTGCCTCAATGGGGAGGGGACCGATCTGTCCCCGCTCTGTCATCGCGTAATAGAGAGTAGCCATAAATAAAACTTCGGCTTTTTACATTCCAATGCACTGACCTCAGCGCACCGAATGGTAATATAACTGACGTCAGCGCACCGAATGATTACCTGATTAGGGGAAGCGGTAAGACTGCATTATAACATTCACACCGCCGCAGAGTAGGAATATAAGTCCGGCAGCTCCAATGACCAGTGAAATGATGGTCATGACCTTGGCTGTAGAGTTGGCAGTAGCTCCCTCCTTCTCACGCGCCATGTTAAAGAACTGGTTGGCTTTGTTGGCGTAAACAATACCGATAATGCCGAATATCATGCCGAGGCATGAAAACAGCGCTCCGGTCACTGTGCCGACAATAGCCAAGGGTAACCAGTTGTAGTGGGGGATAGGTGCCACCGGCCCCTGATTCATCGCATTGTAGGGCGACGGAGAAATCTGACCCGGGTCGGTGAAGAGGTTAGCCAACTCCGGAAGATCCTTTGCCGGTTTCCAATCCTCCATTCCCTCGCGCCATACCTTGGTGTCGGGGGTGATACCCGCCGCCAAGAGCTGATTGTAATGATACGGTCCGCTCTGCTTACCGTTTATCGCTATGTAGTACTGCATATAACTACTTTTTATCGGTTCAAAAATTTATATCAGTTACTAAGTGGACGTAACAGTATCTTATAATTATTTTAACTACCTGAGAAATTCAGGTAGTTAAAATTTAAAGACCACGACCGTGGCAGTTCTTGTATTTCTTACCGCTGCCGCAGGGACACGGATCGTTACGACCGATCTTCGGAGCCGCCTTCATGGGCTGTTTTGCCGCCGGTTCGCGGTTGGTGTGCGTGGCGGCACGGCGCTGGGCTGCCTCACCCGGATAAGCCTCGCGGGTAGTCGAGTAGCTTGCGTAGGGGTTATGTCCCGTCGAACTCATGTTTGAAGTCATCGACACCGAACCCTGTGCCTGAGCCTGGGCTGCCTTGGCACGGTTGAACTCCTCAGCCTGCTTGGCGAGTTCACGCTCCTGCTGCTCACGGGCGGCTGCCTCGGCTGCCTTCGCCTCGTGGTAGTCAGGTACGGCGAGCTTACCGCGCATCAGGGTGGATACCGATTTATTGTTGAGTTCGCGTAGCATCTTCTCCCAGATATTGTAAGCCTCGATTTTATAGATTACGAGGGGATCTTTCTGCTCATACGAAGCATTCTGAACCGATTTGCGCAACTCATCCATCTCGCGGAGATGTTCCTGCCAAGCCGCGTCGATACTGCTCAGAAGCACGGTCTTCTCCCATGCCTTGGAGATAGGCTTGCACTCGTTGTTATAGCAGTCCATGAGGTCTGCACGCACATTAAACATGCGGCGACCGTCAGTGACGGGGATACCTACGGGACCCTCCAAGTGACGCTCCTCGACAAACTCCTTGATGTAGGGATATGCACCCTCGTTCATGCGCGCCTTGCGACGCTTGTAGACCTCCATGGCTTTCTCTGTGAGGATTGTTCCCATTTCCTGAGAATCCATCTTACCGTATTCAGCCTCGGTAAAGGGAACCTCCATAGCGAGATTGCGACTAACATCCTCCGAGAACTCCTCAAACGATGTGTATGAGCCGTTGGCGAGGCTGAAGCAAACGTCCTCGATCATGGCGGCGATGTCGGCACCGATACGTTCACCCTTCAGGGCGTTCTGACGGCGACCGTAGACACCTTTACGCTGGGCGTTCATCACGTCATCGTACTCTACGAGACGCTTACGGATACCGAAGTTGTTCTCCTCAACGCGTTTCTGGGCAGTCTCGATAGAACGGCTTACCATCGGGTGCTCAAGCATCT
>CAZAWP010000245.1:0-1952 GCA_964488855.1 uncultured Sangeribacter sp. | reverse complement strand
GGTCACACATCAACGTATAGGCATCAAAGATCTGCCCGTCAAAGAAGATCCCCTCGCGCGGCGGCAAGGAGGTATTAATAATAAAATCTATCTTTTCTTCGGTCTTAGCCAGACGATACTCCAACCGCTCAAAGCGTTGGGATACTGCATACCCTTTCATAAGATAATCTTTTAATATCTTATTAGCCCATTGCCTAAAAAGAGTAGCATTTTTACTATTTACCCTATACCCTACAGATAAGATAGCGTCCAAGTTATAGAACTTTGTTTTGTACGATTTCCCATCTGCGGCAGTATATTCCAAAATGGAATGAACTGAAGTTTCAATCAGTTCCCCGCTTTCAAAAATATTTTTAAGATGTTTTGAAATAGCAGGTTGCTTTACACCGAATAAGTCTGCAATCTGCTGTTGGTTGAGCCATACAGTCTCATTCTCCAGGCGCACCTCAAGCTTAATCGTTGAGTCGGGCTGGTATAGTATTATCTCGTTGTCCTGCGGGGAGTCAAGCGATAATGGAGTATTGTCGTTCATACTGCTAATATACAAAAATATTTGAGTATATGGCATAGACAGTGGGCAGAGTGGGTGGACATGTTAAAACTGGGGTGAATGTACGGATTGTACTTTATTAATTGAAAACTTTTTCGTAACTTTGCAAACCGCGCATATACCCTTTACTCTGAGGGATAAGCGCGATAACGTGCCGTTGCTTGACTGTAATGGTGCGCAGCGTCCGGGATTGTCCGGAAGGTCATTCGGAAATGAACGATGGAACCGACATCAGACACGATAGTGCGGCAGTGCCGAGAGGCGCTGACGACGCCGTAGGCGTGCCCGGAAGTCAGTGGTTCGTCGCCGTCGTAAAGAACCGCACCGAGAAAGCGAGTGCCGAGAGGCTTACCAAAATGGGTGTCGAGAACTACGTGCCCACCCAGCGCGTAGTCAGGGTCTGGAAGAATGGCAGGAAAGCCAAGGTGGATTCCATACCCATCCCCGCCGTCATCTTCATCCGGTGCACCGAAGCCGAGCGCAAGGAGATAGTCAAACTCCCCTTCATCTTCCGCTTCATGACCAATAAGGCGGCAGGTCCGGGAGCATCGGGCACCCGCCCCATCGCCACCATCTCCGACACCGAGATCAGCCGGCTGCGCTTCATGCTCGGGCAGTCCGACATACCCGTCGAGATTACCGAGCGTCCTTACCGCGTCGGCGACAAGGTGCGGGTGATACGCGGCAGCCTCCTCGGACTCGAAGGGGAAGTGTCGGACATTTCGTCGCCCAAGAGCGAGGTGACCGTGCGTCTCGAACACTTCGGATGCGCCAAACTGACCATCGACACCGTCAATCTGGAGATCCTCAAGGACAACTGACAGGATTTAGAACCAACTGTTTGAACTAACTGAAAATAACCATACTCGACATAACGTCACAACAAACTAAAACCACTTATGAAAAAAGCATTACTGGGCATAGCCGCCGCATTCATGCTGCTCGCGACCTCATGCAAGACCCCTACCGATATCACTTACTTCCAGGACATGACCTCAGGCATGGTGGTCAATCCCGATTACCTCAATGCCATCCGCATCAAGCCTGAGGACAAGCTCTCGATCACTGTCAGCACGCAGGATCCGGCACTGTCGGCAATGTTCAACCTCGTGCAGGTGCAGAACCGGATTCAGCCGAGCACCCAGTCCACTTCCACCAGCGGGACAGCAATAAACTCAAATAGCAGTAACGTCTCCTACTATACTGTCAATGGCAAAGGATATATCGATTTCCCGGTACTTGGCAAACTGCACGTTGCCGGCATGAGCCGTTTTGAGCTGTCGGATTATATCGACAACCAGCTCGTAAGCCGCAACCTGGTCAAAGACCCCATCGTGACTGTAGAGTATGTAAACACCGGCGTCACCATCCTCGGACAGGTATCCAAGCCCGGACGATATGA
>CAZAWP010000244.1:0-1972 GCA_964488855.1 uncultured Sangeribacter sp. | reverse complement strand
AGCCATCAAATTTTAATTTTTGACGGCTCCTGTTGATTTATGATTTTGCAGAATTTACGGCAGTCGGTGTCCAGGACTCGAAGAAACGTTTCACTTTTTCTTTGTCGTATCCTTCGCCAGACTCAAGAAAACCAGAATCCTGTGTGTGGATTACATTCCCTTCATTATCAAGAACAACCAACACCGGATAGCCAAACCTCACCGGATTGCCCAACTTTTTCAAAGCCGCTTCTGTAGCTGCTTGATCTGCGTTTGAGTCAGTGCTTCTTGGATTGTAGTTGACATGGATAAACTCATAGTTATCTTCCACCAGTTTCTTTAGCTCTGGGTCAGCCTCTACAAACTTAGCAAACCGAATGCACCATTTGCACCAATTTCCACCTAACTGAGCCACAACAAACTTCCCATTTGCATTCGCCTTCGCAACTGCTTCAGTAATCTGAGTCGCAGGATTTATTGTCTCATCATACACCTTCACTTTTGTTTGAGCGTTCAAACAAATCATGGTCATAAATATCACTCCTAAAGTTATCAGCCTTTTCATATTCAGTATTTTCAATATTATCATTTTGATCTTGCAAAGGTAATAAAAATCTTGTTTACTCGCAAACTTAGCTCGTTTTCCTTGCCGATGGAAAAATATTTTGCTAACTTTGCAATGGAAAAACCTATTGTGACCATGAAACTTAAATTTTTCTTATCTCTCATTGCACTAACGAATCTTTCATTATCTGCCCGCACATTTAATATCACAGATTTCGGCGCGGTTGCAGACACTACTCAACTTTCTACAAAAGCCATTCAACAAGCCATCGACGAATGTTCAAAATCGGGAGGAGGTAGAGTGATAGTGCCGACCGGGAACTTCAAAACCGGCTCAATACAGCTAAAGAGCCACGTCCATCTCTTCTTAGAAGAAGGGGCTACTATTTTCGGAAGCACTGATATAATAGATTATATTCCGGTTACGAGCAGCTATGTATCCTTGCGTACCGGAATCCCAACTATTCAACTTATATATGCTGACTCCGTGGAAAATGTTTCCATTACCGGATTCGGAACAATTGATGGAAGAGGCAAGGCTTTCCCAAAACTATCGTGGAATGATGAAGGGATCACACGTCCGCATCTTCTTCGTATCATAAGAGGAAAAGATATAACTGTAAGTGGAATAACACTTAAAAACTCAGGGTGCTGGATGCAGCATTACCTGGCTTGCGATCGTCTGCGTATTGATGGCATCACTGTCTTCAACCGAAATAATTATAATAATGATGCATTGGATCTTGATGGATGCCACAATGTCACCGTTTCAAACATGATAGCAGATTCAGATGATGACGCTATAACTTTGAAGAGTACATCACAACGCCTTTGCGAGGATGTCGTAATCTCCAACTGTGTCGTATCATCCCATTGCAATGCTATTAAACTTGGAACTGAAACGAATGGTGGTTTCCGAAATATCATCATCCGAGGAATTGCCGTCAAGCCTTCATCGGATCAGTCAACACAATTCTTTGGTTATCCCAGTGGAATAGGTCATTCAGCTATTTCATTGGAAATTGTAGATGGAGGCACGATGAGAAACGTTGATATTTCAGACATAACTATTAAGGGTACAGAATCTCCAATTTTTATCCGTCTTGCAGATAGAGCCCGTCCTTATTCAAAAGATCATCCGGTAGAAGGAGTTGGATCAATAAGCGGGGTAGTGCTTCACGACATTTTGATTGATGAAGCAGGCCCTACAGGAAGTTCAATAACGGGAATAGAAGGGCATCCAGTCTCTGACATTCTTCTGCACGATATTCGCATACGACATGCCGGTGGGCAGATGGTCACTCCCACACCTGCCGGCGAAAAGATTAAAGAATATCCGGAATCTACAATGTGGGGAATCTTGCCTGCCCAAGGTTTTTGGCTCAACCATACCAAAGACATCATCTTCCGCAACATCACCATCGAATCC
>CAZAWP010000243.1:0-1980 GCA_964488855.1 uncultured Sangeribacter sp. | reverse complement strand
AACACTAAAAACCAAACACTCAACACTAAAAACTAAACACTAATTAGCATTAATGCAAAAAAATAATTAAATTTGCAAAGTATGCCGATAGTTTTCGGTATGATATTTGTTTTTAGTTAATGTAGATACCCCGGGTCGCTACGACCCCGGGGCATCTTAAACGCAATTAGTATCAATACATATATCTAAGATGAAAATTGATTATTCCAAAATCGACGACGTAACCGGTGAGATCACCATCGCGATCGAAGAGAACGATTATGCAGACAACGTAAAGAAAGAACTCAAAGAGGTTGCCAAACATCGTCCCGAGCCCGGCTTCCGTCCCGGCAAGACTCCCATGGGTCTCATCGAGAAGAAATACGGCGCCGCTGTTAAATATGATGTTATCAACAAACTTATCGGCGATAAACTTTTTGAATACATCCGCGACAACAAACTCCATGTGTTAGGCAATCCCGTTCCGGAGCCCAACAATGAAATCACTCCCGATGCCAAAGAGATGACCTTCAAATTTAAGGTCGGCATCGCCCCCGAGATTGACACTCATGTAAACAAGGAGCTTCACGTTCCTTACTATAAGATCCAGATCACCGACGAGATGATCGACAATCAGGATAAGAACCTCTGCCAGCGCTTCGGCAAACAGGTACCGGGCGAGGAGGTTGATGCCAATGCTCTCGTCAAGGGTGTCATCACCGAGCTCAACGAGGACGGTACTCCCAAAGAGGGTGGTATCGTTGTCGAGAACGGTATCCTCGGTCCCCGCTACTTCAAGGATGAGGCTCAGAAGGAGCTCTTCATCGGTAAGAAAGTGGGTGACAAGGTTGTCTTCAACCCCTACAAGGGTGCCGATGGCAACGAGGCTGAGCTTTCGTCTATGCTCAACATTCAGAAAGAGGATGTAGAGAACCATAAGGGTGACTTCGATTTCGACATCAAGGAGATCATCGTACTCAAACCCGCAGAGCACGATCAGGAGTTCTTCGATGCAGTATTGGGCAAGGACAAGGTTCACAACGATGAGGAGTATCGTGCAGCCCTCAAGGAGGTTATGGAGACCGGTCTCGCCAACGATGCCGATTACCGCTTCTCGATCGACGCCAAGAATGACATCCTCAAGGCTGTCGGCGAGATCAAACTCCCCGAGGAGATCGTAAAGAACTTCCTTGTCTCACAGAATGAGAACCTCACTGCCGAGAATATCGACACTGAGTATCCCTCGATCGTACCGCAGCTGACATGGGAGCTCGTAAGCGAGGCTATCGCTGAGCAGCTCGGTGTCAAACTTGAGGAGAACGACATTATGGAGATGGCCCGCGCTATCGCCCAGCAGCAGTTCGCCCAGTACGGTATGACAAGCGTTCCCGCCGAGTCTATTGACCAGCTCGCCCGCGAAATCCTCAAGGATCAGAAATACCGTTCGCAGCTCACTCAGCAGACTTTCGAGCGTAAACTCTTTAACGCCATCAAGGATGCCGTGACTCTCGATGAGAAAGAGGTTTCAGTTGAGGATTTCAATAAACTCTTTACCGCCAACAATTGATTACAATAAATTCTGCCGATGAATAATTAATAAATTCTACTTTAAGAATTATCATTGATTACTTATCTTTTCAGTAATTTATTACAGTTACTGACATTGGCATAGAATTTGCAAAAATAAAAGAGTCTGTCTGCACGTCCGGACAGACTCTTTTATTAAAAATTTGAATATTACTATTATGACTAAAGACTTCAGAAATTATGCCGTCAATCATCTCGGCATGAGCGGAAATACAGTTGATTCATATATTCGTAACGTTGAGACCACTGCCTCTGGCATCGTGGTTCCCAAAGCCGATTATATGAATCCCTACATCCTTGAGGAGCGTCAGCTTAACGTCACCCAGATGGATGTGTTCTCACGTCTGATGATGGACCGTATCATCTTCCTCGGCACTCAGGTGACTGACCAGAGCGCCAACATCATCCAGGCTC
>CAZAWP010000242.1:0-2029 GCA_964488855.1 uncultured Sangeribacter sp. | reverse complement strand
GCTACTGCACCGTCAATGATTTCGTTGAAGTTGTGAGGCAGTATCTTTGAGGACAGACCGACGGCGATACCCTCCACACCCTGGGCGAGGAGGAGGGGGAATTTCATCGGCAGCGTCACCGGCTCGTTCTTGCGCCCGTCGTACGATGGAGTCCACTCCGTGATCTTGGGACTGAAAGCGGTTTCGATGGCAAACTCCGAGAGGCGAGCCTCGATATATCGGGGAGCAGCCGCCGAGTCGCCGGTGAGGATGTTACCCCAGTTACCCTGGGTGTCGACAAGCAGTTCTTTCTGACCCAACTGCACGAGGGCGTCACCGATCGAGGCATCACCGTGTGGGTGATACTGCATGGTGTGGCCCACGATGTTGGCGACCTTGTTAAAGCGACCGTCATCGAGTGTCTGCATGGCATGAAGGATACGGCGTTGCACCGGTTTGAGACCATCCTCGATGTGAGGCACGGCGCGCTCCAGGATTACGTAGCTGGCATACTCGAGATACCAGTTGCGGAACATTCCCGCAAGCACCGTCTTCTTGTCCGAAGGGAGTTCGGCGCTGCGGTCGGCAGCGGGTGATGCGGGCTCAATGGGAGCGTCGTTGTTGATGTCGTCAGTGATTAAATCGTCGTTGATGATGTCGTCGTTCTTCATGTCAAAATATGCCGATATGGGTCGTCAAAATATGCCGATAATGGTCAAAGATAATAAATTTAGTCAAATCGGTAAAAATAATTTTAAATATGAGAGGGTAAAGTTGAAAAATATGAGAATTTAATTACACAGGAGTCTATGTAAACAGCCGAAAATGTTTATTTTTGTACTGAATTTAATAAACATCGACTTATTCATGAAAATAAAGCATCTTAGCCTCATCTTGGCTCTCGCCGGCATGAGCACAGTGAGTACCACAGTCTATGGTCAGGGTCATTCCGCATCGCCGGGATATTACTATCTTGAGGCTGACCAGGTCGCCAACAGTAAGGAGCTGCTACCTCCTCCGCCGGCAGAAAACACCATGCGTTATGCCTACGATGTCGAGCAGTACGAGTGGGGCAAGTCGATGCGCGACACCCCCCGCGGCAAGATGGCCGTAGAGGATGCCGACCTCGGTCGAGGATGGATCGAGCGGACGTTCAATGATGCTTTCGGCGTAGAGATTTCCCGCGAGAAAACTCCCGAGATCTATAACCTTGTCTACACCACCGGTGGCGATGCAGGTCATTTGGCGGTAGGTGATGCCAAGGACTTCTATATGCGTCGCAGACCGTTTATGGTCTTCGAGGAACAGTCAGCCACCCCGGACCATGAGGAGGGTCTCCGCAAGAATGGTTCGTATCCCTCGGGACACACTTCGATGGGTTGGACAGTGGCGCTTATCCTCGCCGAACTTAACCCTGACCGTCAGTTAGAGATACTGCAGCGCGGCTATGAGTTCGGACAGTCACGTGTCATCGTCGGCGCCCACTTCCAGAGTGATGTGGACA
This sequence comes from uncultured Sangeribacter sp., assembly GCA_964488855.1. Classification (GTDB taxonomy): domain Bacteria; phylum Bacteroidota; class Bacteroidia; order Bacteroidales; family Muribaculaceae; genus Lepagella. The sequence goes on along the minus strand of CAZAWP010000242.1, from coordinate 546 downwards.
TGGGCAGGATAGTAGGTTCGGGATTAGTGGCACGTCTGCACGCAGACCCGGAGTTCCGCGCCCGCCTCACCAGAGCGCGTGCCGAGGCACAGCACGCCCTCATGAGCAAGCAATCAGGTAATAATTAATACCAATAATAATTAAATACCAAAAAGTTATGGCATCTTATTATATCGTTTATAACGGACAGACAATAGGTCCGATGACAGCAGAGCAGGTGATGGGTTACAATCCGTCGAGCGACATGCAGGTAAGCAAGGACGGAGGTGCATGGGCACCGCTGTACACCTTCCCCGAGTTGATGAATCTTTACAACGCCCGTGGCAATTCGCAGGGAGTGGGTTCGCAGCGTATCCTCTGCGGCATCCTGGCGATCATCGTCGGCACATTAGGCGTTCAGTATTTCGTCATCAACAAGGTTAAGGCGGGCATAATCACTATTATTCTTAGTATTGTCACCTGTGGCGCGTGGGGCATTATCACCCTCATCCAGGGTATCCTGATGCTGTGCATGTCCGACCAGGAGTTCGAGCAGAAATACGTCAC
>CAZAWP010000241.1:0-2031 GCA_964488855.1 uncultured Sangeribacter sp. | reverse complement strand
TAGGATAGGAGTTTCCTAAACTTTAGATAGGGGTTCGATTCCCCTCGGAGGTACCCACCTGTCTCGTCGCGCAGCCCATAAGTCCGGTCGGATTTTGGGGAGCCGGCGCAGGGAAGGTGTCCGCGCATTCCGTATTTCGTAATTTGGCTTCATAAATCTCAGCCGTTTTATATTTGTAGTGCAAGATGGGTAAATTTTCGGCATACAAGGTACAGCTGGCATCTCTCCCCGATGGCAGTTACGAACAGGATTTCCATATCGACATGGATTTCTTCAAGAACATGGAAAACAGCGACATCCTCAGCTGCGATGTCGATGTCAAGCTCAACATGGTCAAGAAGAACGATGCCTACGATATGACCTTCCACTGCAGCGGCATGATGGAGATCCCCTGCGACCGCTGTCTTGACCCCCTGCCCCACCCCATTGATACCGAGTATCACGTGGTGGTCAAATATGGCGAGGCTTACGATGACGGCGCCGACAACCTGCTCGTCATCCCTTACAGCAACGCGTATCTCAACGTAGCGTATATCCTTTATGATACGCTCCTGCTGACCATCCCCCTGCGCCATGTGCATCCGCTCGGCAAATGTAACCGCGCCATGGTATCGGCGCTCCACAAGCACCGCAGCAACACCGATGATGAGGAGGTGAACGAAGCCATGGACGAAGTGGATGCCGGCATCGACATCGACACCGACGGCGAGTGAGAATAAAGAAAATCCGGACCGGAGCGCCACGGCGCGGGTCCCTAAAACATAGATAACAAAATTAAAGCAATAAGAAAATGGCACATCCTAAACGCAGACAATCGCACACCCGTACAGCGAAACGTCGCACACACGACAAAGCACTTATCCCGACACTGGCTATCTGCCCCAACTGTGGCGCATGGCATGTTTACCACACAGTATGCGGCGAATGCGGCTACTATCGCGGTAAGCAGGTAATCGAGAAAGTTGCCAACTGATAAGGTTCCTGTGGGCGGACTGTCGGGCAGACAGTCCCGTCCGGCGACTTAAGGTCGCCAATCCCAAAGGGCCCGGTTTTTTACAGCCCGGCAGTCACGCCGGGCTTTTCAGTAACCTATATTATTATGGCTAACGCAAAGATAAGCGGTATTGCATCATACGTACCCGACGATGTCCTCGATAACGACATGTTGTCGAAGATGGTCGATACCAACGACGAGTGGATCACCACGCGCGTCGGAATTAAAGAACGCCGCATACTTCACGCAGAGGGTAAGGGTTCGTCATTCCTCGGCATCAAGGCAGTGGAGAAGCTCCTTGCCTCTACCGGTGTCAAGGCTGACGAAATCGACCTGCTGATCTGCGCGACCTCCAACCCCGATTACCGTTTCCCCTCGACAGCCTCTGTAATCGCTCACGAGACTCATCTGACCAATGCCTATGCATACGACATACAGGCTGCGTGTGCCGGCTTTATCGTGACCATGCAGGCTGCCCGCGCTTACATCGAGGCGGGACTCTACAAAAAGATCATCGTCGTTTGCGCCGAGAAGATGTCGAGCATGACCGATTACGAGGATCGTGCCACGTGTCCCCTCTTCGGTGACGCGGCGGCTGCCGTGCTTGTGGAGCCCACCGACGAGCCGGTCGGTATTATCGACGGCGAGTTCCACATCGACGGTACAGGACTTCCTCACCTGCTGATGAAAGCCGGCGGCTCCGTTAAACCTGCCACCGCGCAGACCGTAGCCGACCGCGAGCACTATATTTATCAGGAGGGACGGGCGGTTTACAAGAATGCCGTCAGGGATATGCTCAATTCGTCGCTCTCGGTGATGAAGCGCAACAATCTCACCGTCGAGGAGCTCGACTGGTTTGTGCCCCATCAGGCAAACCTGCGCATCATCGAGGCTATCGGTGGCCGCATCAACATCCCCGATGAGAAGATCCTGGTCAATATCCAGCATTACGGCAACACCTCGGCAGCCTCGATACCCTTGTGTCTCGACGAGTACAAGAACAAGCTCCATAAAGGTGACAAGATCGTGATGACCGC
>CAZAWP010000240.1:0-2032 GCA_964488855.1 uncultured Sangeribacter sp. | reverse complement strand
CGATGTGCTTGACCACATCGCGGCGGTACGCCTTGAGACCGCAGTTGAAGTCGTGGAGATTCTTTATGCCGCTGACACGGCGTGCCGTAGCGTTGAAGAGCTTGGTCGGGATAGTCTTCGACAGCGGGTCGTAACGTTTGCGTTTCCAGCCCGACACGAGGTCGAAGCCATCCTCGGTGATCATGCGGTATAGCTCCGGAATCTCGTCGGGAGAGTCCTGGAGGTCGGCATCCATGGTGATGACGACATCGCCCTGGGCACGTCGGAAACCCTCGTTGAGTGCCGGCGACTTTCCGTAGTTGCGCGCAAACGAGATCGCATGGATATGGGGATATTTCTCCGCCAGCTCATGGATGACATCCATAGAGCGGTCGGTTGAACCGTCGTTTACAAAAATAATCTCATAGCTGAAATTATTCTCCCTCATGACGCGGGCGATCCATTCGGCGAGTTCGGGGAGCGACTCCTCCTCGTTATATAGCGGAACAACTACTGAAATATCCATGATTTAGCGCGATTGTATATTTTAAGCGTTGGTTTTTCTATTGTAATGCAATAGTGCGAGACTGTCGTTGGGGCTATCTCCCGGACTTATCTTTTAAGGGCACCGAGATCATACTCGGCTTCTTCGAAGAGGACGCGGTCAGTGGCGATGTCGTGGCTGACAGTGGTAAGCATGTCACCCATGAGTACACCGTTCACGCCCCCGCGGAGCATCCGCAACATAGAGTCTTTTGAGAGGCGACCGCGACCGCCGGCAAAGCGAATGAACTTGTCGCCAAGGATGAAGCGCCATACGGCACCGGTGCGGATGATCTCCTCCTCCGAAATGAGAGGGGTGTTTTCAAGCGGAGTGCCGGGGATAGGGTTGAGGATGTTCATCGGCACAGAATCTACGCCCATCTCTGCGAGCTCGAAGGCGAAGTCGATGCGGTCTGACATAGCCTCGCCCATGCCGATGATGCCGCCCGAGCATATCTCCATGCCCACGCGGCGTGCAGCCTCGATGGTGGCGCGTTTCTGCTCCTGGGTGTGGGTGGAGCAGAGGCGCGGGAAGACCTTTGACGACGTCTCCATGTTACAGTGGTAACGCTTGACACCGGCATCGGCAAGTTTCTGCAACTGCTCCTCGCTCAGCAACCCCATAGATGCGCAGAGGTACAGGTCTGTCTTGTCGCCGAGGAGGCGGTAAGCCTCGCAAGCCTTGTCGGTATCTTTCTCCGAGAGGGTGCGTCCGGAGGTGACGAGTGAGAAACGGTGGATACCCTCCCTCTCGTTGTATCGACCTGCTTCGAGCACCTTGTCTGCAGACAGAAAATCATACTTGTCGCATCCCGTGGAGTGGTGGACGGATTGAGCGCACCACTTGCAGTCCTCGCCGCAGAGACCCGAGCGTGCGTTGATGATCGAGCAGGAATCAATAGCGTTGCCGCAAAGAGCGAGACGGATGCGGTCCGCCTGGTCACAGAGGAAGTCGAGGTCATCGAAGGCGGCTATTGCCTCTGCCTCCTCGTGGGTGAGGGGATTGGCTCCGTTGGCATGAGAGGCATCGTTTTCGTGAGAGAGCTGATTCTCTTTCCCTTGGGGAGCTTCCGGCTGTTTGCCGTAATATGTTATGATGCGGTCAGCGATAGCTGATAATTGATCGTTGGTCATGACAGTTACGTTACAATATATGTTGGGTAATTTATTAGTTAAGTAACTGCTAAAATTAAATTATACCAAGCAGATAATGCTCGTTAAATTTTATCGGTTACTTGAAAAACAAAAATAGTAAAAATTTTTTTGAAAAAATATTTGGAATATTAAAAAATATGTCTTAATTTTGCAACGCTTTTGAGGACAACCTCAGGGCATAGGCTGATTCGCTAGCTCAGCTGGTAGAGCACAACACTTTTAATGTTGGGGTCGTGGGTTCGAGCCCCACGCGGATCACAAAACGCGAAGACCGGGGTTGCGAGAGCGGCGAGGTCAGAGCAAATGCTTCAATAGCTCAGTTGGTTAGAGCACCTGACTGTTAATCAGGGGGTCG
>CAZAWP010000239.1:0-2094 GCA_964488855.1 uncultured Sangeribacter sp. | reverse complement strand
GCCTGATATGACACTCGGATTTGCCAAATTTTCACAATTTTGTCGTAAATGTTGCGGATGTGAAGAAAAAATGTCATAAGTGGTATTAATTGTTGCAAGTGGCAATAAAAATGATTATATTTGCTACTTGTAATAAGCGTCCCTGAAAAGTGATGACTTGTCAGGGGCGCTTTCTTTAACAAATTAAGCTAATGAATATGAGAAAACTTTTACGAGAAAGAGAAGTCGACCGACACTCCTTGACGCGTAAGGGGGTATATATTTTAAGTGCATTGATGTTAGGCTTTGCACTCCCTCTTAAGGCTGATGAGTCTCATCTCGATTTCTACAGCCACGGAGAAACAGATCCTGTGGTCTACAAGACCTCGGTGCTGAAAAGTATCGTCTTCGGCTCTGACGGCAAGCTGCAGCTTAACTCTCCGGCGCAGGACAATTTCGCAACCGTCGATCCAATGACCCTTACACACATAGCGTTCAGCACTGCCCCGATCAAGGAAAACGGCATTGCCTCCGTCGATGAGAAGGTTACCGTAAGCGTCACCCCCAATCCGGCAACCGAGTCATTCCGCGTCATCGGTGTCAAGGACTGTGACGTGGTATTATACAGCATCGCCGGTTCCAAGATGCTGACTGTCAAGAATTATAAAGGGGAGAATATCAGCATATCGCATCTCCCGAAAGGAATCTACATTGTTAAAGCAGATAAATACACTACCAAACTGATCAAGAAATGAAAAAATCAATAATAATCACAGCTCTCCTGTCGCTTATATCTACAAGTGCGTTTGCCGAGAACGAGGGTGAGGGCGCAAACCGCGTGATCCTGCGCAAACAGTCGGGTGAAACCGAGATTTTCAAATTCAGCGACCTTCAGTCACTGGAGTTCGATAATGTCGAGGATCCCGTTATCACCGCAATCGCATTAAAAGAGGGTAGCCTGTCGGCATCAGCCGTGACACTTACCGCCTCCGGTACTTTCGACCACTTCTGCGTGGCATATACCAACACCGCCACCAACGAAATCATAGAGCTTACCGAAGGCTTCGCCGCTGACGCAGAGGTTGTACTTAGCGATCTCGATGCCGAGAGCGAATACATGGTCGTTGCCACCCCGTATGATAAATATGACCTTGCCGGTGAACCCGCCTCTATCTCGTTTACCACACCCGCTGCCCCCGTCGAAATGCCCGCTCCCAAGATCGGTGACTATTTCTATAGCGACGGTACATGGTCGGACGGTGGACTTATCAGCATCGACCTCGACGGCAAGAACGCCGTATGGTCAGCTACCAAGCCCGCACCGCTCGCCGACAAGACAGTGGTGGGTATCGTCTGTGTTACAGACCCGAGTCGTATCGCTCCGGAGGACATCGCCGATGGCTATACACATGGTTATGTGATCTCTACACGCAACCTTACCGATCCCCTGAAGATGAACTATGCCGAGCATCCCGAGACTATCTGGTATGGTGCATACCTCTCTGAGGGTGACGAGACACAGGTTGTCAAGCTCGCCAAGAGTGCCTACGAGCGCGTTTCAGGTCGTCAGGACACTCAGACCGTCCTGAGCAAGTATCCCGGCACTGAGGCAGTGGATTGTCCGATGTTCTACCGCGCCACAACTCAGCTCGGTGACGCTCCTGCCGGCACAAGCGGTTGGTTCGTCCCCTCGACCGGTCAGCTCTGGGACTGCATCGCAAACTTCTGCTCGGGTATAGTTGCTAATGTACTCTACAATGACAGGACCAATACACAGGATTTCACTTACTATGCCACTCACACTGTCAATGTAAACGTGATGGGCGAGTTCATGAAAGTGTTTGAGCTTGTTCCCGACAGCGACAAGGATGCCATCACTGTAAACGATTACACCTATCCCTCAAAGGGCGTGACACTGCGTACCTCAAACCGTTACCAGTCTGATTCGACCATTGTATTCAACCTCGGTACCGAGAATCCCGGTCTCGTGGAGGGTATGGCAGCATGGCGCGACGAAGAGGGTCATGCACGCGCGTTCCTTGCATTTTAAATCAGTTTAATCAATAATAATAACTTTATGTACAAAAAATTTACCTTTTGTATGGGAGTCCTCGC
>CAZAWP010000238.1:0-2136 GCA_964488855.1 uncultured Sangeribacter sp. | reverse complement strand
TTTAGAGATACCATTTGCCATCCTTTCGGGTTGGTGACAGGGTCACCGAATGTATTAAGGAAGATTGATTGAGCCAATGCATCAAGGTCGGTAATCTGTTCTTGATAACCGACGATTACCTCCTGCAAAGCATCAAGTTCAGAAGCAATAGTCTCCTGTTCATATACTGATGGTAGAGAAATAGGCTCATTAAATAAAACCTTTTTACTAATAGCCTTAAAGGTCATTCCTGTACCCTTGTTATTGAGACTTTGACGTGCATTTACAAGAGCATAAATGAGGAATTGTGTATGAGAGACACCTCCTTTAGCTCGAATTGAGGCAAGCCCTCTACCGATACAACATTCTTCATTAGCTAAATTTATTGCGCCTATAGGAGCACGGACTGAAATTAGAATATCATTAGCAATAGCTAATCGCGTTGGAGCATTACAATAAACTCTTGGAATGGGATTTTTTCTTCCAAAATCAGCATTACCTTGATAAAATGGTAATCCGATAGATTCTTTGTTATATGACGAAGAATTCGGAGATTGCCCCATAGTTATATCCGCAATATCTTTAAGTGGAATTTGTTTCCACTTACTCTTATCCACCCTCATACCTCAACTCCTTACTCAATTTATTAGGAACTTTATTAGGAACTTAATTAGGAACCTTATTAGGAACTTCTTCTATTAATAAATTGCCTTGGTTAGGAGTTTAGCAGGCGTTGGAACTCGGCGAAGGCGGTGTCAATCTTGGACTGACGCTCTTTCATGCGGGCTATGATAGTCTCCGGAGAGTCGTATTCGATGACCTCCCGCTCCACTTCGTGGTAACGTTTATAGCTCAGGTCATAACCATTCTGGCGGATCTCATCTGCTTCGACGAAGAATGACTGCGCCTTGCGGTCACGGTCTTTCTCCGCTTCCAAGTTGTGAAAGCGGGATACTATGTCCGGGATGTCATTGCGGTCGGGCTGGGGTGTGCGTTGGGTGGTCAGTGAGTAGCCGTCAGCCCTCATGTCGTAGAACCATACCTTATCCGTACCGCCCGTGCCGGTCTTGGTGAAGATCAGGATGGCTGTGCTCACGCCGCTGTATGGTTGAAAGACTCCGCTCGGCATGGTGATGACCGCCTTGAGGGAATGTTTGTCGACGAGTGCGGCGCGGATGGTCTTATACGCTGCACCGTCACCGGTAAGTACGGTATCGGGCACGATGGAGGCACAGCGTCCGCCCGGTTCAAGCATACGCATCATAAGTGCCAGGAAAAGCAATTCGGTTTTCTTGGTGTTCACCGCCGTTAGGAGGGAGTTGGCAATATCGTCCTTATCGAGGCTGCCGGCGAAGGGTGGGTTGGCGAGGCAGAGAGTATATCTGTTGGTGTCGGTGTTGTCATCGGACAACGAATTGCGATAGTACAGCTGAGGGTCGGTGACATCGTGAAGCATCATGTTCATACAGCCGATACGCATCATCGAGGCATCCGAGTCAGAGCCGAAGAAGGTATCTTGCTCATATTTCCGCTTGGCATCGATGCTCAGGAGTTCGTCGCCCTGATTCTCGGCGATATATTTGGCAGCCTCCATGATAAAACCGGCACTACCCATGGCGGGGTCGCAGATCTTGTCTTTGAGGGTAGGCTGCATCAGGTCTACCATCATCTTGATGATATGGCGGGGAGTGCGGAACTGACCGTTGGTGCCGCTGGCAGCCATCTTGCCGAGCATGTACTCGTAGACATCGCCCATCATGTCGGAACCGTCTTGTGTGAGTTCCTCGATCCCCTCGACCACACGCGAAAGGAGTCGGGGGTTGGTGATCTGGAAAACGGTGTCCTCCATGGCGCGGCTGTACGCCGAGCCTTCGCCGCCGATATATCGCAGGAAAATGAAAGCGTCATTACGGACACGGTTGAGCATCCGTGCTGGTTCCATTTCCTTGAACACATGCCAGCGCATCTCCCTGTACGGCACGGACTGGTCGGTGGCAGGGTTCTGCCATTCGCCGGAGAGGAAGACGGGGTTATCGACGGGATCGCCCGTAAGGTTGGCTATCTGCTCCTTCTGACGCTCGCGGTCGTCGAGCATCTTCATGAAGAGCAGGTAAGTCATTTGTTCGAAAATCGCCGATGGCTGGGTAAACCCATTAT
>CAZAWP010000237.1:0-2153 GCA_964488855.1 uncultured Sangeribacter sp. | reverse complement strand
GCCGGCATAGTGTTCCATACCGAACCGGGCATAAGCTCGGTAAGACCCATCTGCAACTGACACGGTCCCTCCTTAAGCACATTCTTGACGATGAGCTGGTTGATGATACGGTCGTTGCTGTCCTCCATCGAGCCTGCCTTGATAGAATTAGCTTTCAGCGAACCCTTTCTGCCGTCGATAGTGATCAGCTGAGTAGGATAAGCTGTGTGGGCGGTTGTAGAGTTGAGGTAGAATTTTGCGGGATTGGCCGCATCCTTGCTCTTGAAGACAACCTTCTTGTTACCGCGACCTACATAGAGCGCCTCCTTGAAATGGAGCTCGTAAGATTTACCATCAACCTCGACGATACCGTCACCGCCGACATTGATGATACCCAACTCGCGACGCTCCAAGAAGTATTCAGCCTTCAGAGGGTCGATAGTTGTAAGCTCAAGAGGAGCGGCAACAGGTACAGCACCACCGAAGATGAGACGGTCGTAGAGAGAGTAGGTCAGGTTGATTTTGTCAGCCTCCATAACCTTCTCCATGCAGAAACGCTCGCGGAGCTGGTTGGTAGTATAGTGTTTTACGTCATCGGGGTGACACTCGCGCTGGATGGTGTAAGAAGTCTGTGCGAAGCCGAGACCTGATACGCAAGCAAACGCTAACGATAATAAAATCTTTTTCATTTTCAATATTGTTTACAATTCCCCGCTATTTGACTGTCATGGGTACCATGACAGTCAAATGAGGGCAGGGCGTTATTATATTTGCGATACTTAATTTAAAGAGATTTAATAACCTCAAAGCACTCGCGGCATTTGGCTGAGATAGCATCCCAGTCGCCGTTGGCAACCACATCCTTGGGGAAGAGTTTAGAGCCCATGCCTACAGCAAAGGCACCGGCGCCAAACCAGCTCTTGAGGTTGTCGGCAGTAGGCTCAACACCCCCGGTCACCATGATACGGCTCCACGGCATCGGTGCCATGAGACCCTTGACCATCTTGGGACCAAGTACGTCGCCGGGGAAGAGTTTGCAAACCTCGCAGCCTGCCTCCTGAGCGTCACCGACCTCAGTCACAGAGCCGCAACCGGGCACGTAGGGTACACCGCGACGGTTGCACACACGTGCCACCTCCTTGTTAAAGAGAGGACCGACCACGAAACAGGCGCCGAGCTGCATGTAAAGAGACGCGGTACCGGGTTCAACGACCGAACCTACACCTACCGCCATCTCGGGACACTCAACGGCTGCGAACTTGACAACCTCGGTAAACACCTCATGGGCGAAGTCGCCGCGGTTTGTAAACTCAAACAGGCGCACACCACCGTCGTAACATGCCTTGACCACCTTCTTGGCAGTCTCAACATCCTTATGATAGAACACCGGCACCATCGGAGCCGCGCTCATCTTTTCGATTACTGCTATTTTATCGAATTTTGCCATCTTTCTTTATCTAATTGAAGAAATTAATTGTTTGAATAACCGCTAATTAATCATATATGTAATTAACGTAATCAAGTTAATCAAACGGTTAGCGCTGTACACGACCGTTAGCCGAGCCTCCGGCAAGTGCCTTGACCTCTTCAGCGGAAACTAAGTTAAAGTCGCCCGGGATGGTCTGCTTGAGAGCGGAAGCAGCTACGGCAAACTCGAGCGCCTCGCCTACAGAATCCATAGTCAGCAAGCCATGGATAAGACCACCGGAGAATGAGTCACCGCCGCCGACGCGGTCGATGATCGGGTTGATGTCATAGCGTTTTGACTCGTAGAAGTCCTTGCCGTCGTAAGCCAACGCCTTCCAGCCGTTGTGAGTGGCAGAGAATGACTCACGGAGAGTGGAGGCAACGATCTCGAAACCGAACTCCTGTGCCATAGCCTTGAAGATACCCTTGTATCCTTCAGCGGAAGTGTTTCCACTCTCAACGTCAGCGTCGGGTTTGAAGCCAAGACAGAGTTCGGCGTCCTCCTCATTACCGATACATACATCGACATATTTCATCAGAGGCACCATGACAGACTGAGCCTTTTCCGAAGTCCAGAGTTTCTTACGGAAGTTAAGGTCTACAGAAACCTTGACACCGTTTCTCTTGGCAGCCTCACATGCCAGACGGGTAAGTTCGGCAGCCTTGTCGGAGATGGCGGGAGTGATACCGCTCCAGTGGAACCAGTC
>CAZAWP010000236.1:0-2153 GCA_964488855.1 uncultured Sangeribacter sp. | reverse complement strand
AGCAGCAATACATATTGTAAGCCTCACGGTACTCCTTGACAATCCAGAAACCGTAAAGCTTGGCTACCGCATACGGCGAATAGGGATGGAAAGGAGTCTTCTCATTCTGAGGAACCTCCTCAACCTTACCGTAAAGCTCTGAGGTAGAAGCCTGATAGATACGGCATGTATCCTTGAGACCGCAGAGTCTCACCGCTTCGAGGATACGGAGCACGCCGGTGGCATCGACATCGGCGGTGAACTCCGGAGAGTCGAAACTTACCTGCACGTGGCTCTGGGCGGCGAGGTTATAGATCTCGTCGGGTCTTACCTTTGATACGACCTGCATGATCGACATCGAGTCGCCCAGGTCGGCATAATGCAGATGAAAATTGGGGTTACCCTCAAGGTGTGCGATTCGCTCGCGGAAGTCCACCGACGACCGCCGGATAGTCCCGTGTACCTGATACCCTTTCTCTAACAGCAGTTCGGCGAGAAAGCTCCCGTCCTGCCCCGTAATTCCAGTTATAAGCGCTGTCTTCATATCCAACAGAGTAAAATCTTGCATTTCTATCTAACACGTAGTTATTGGAATTTGCAAAATTACAATAAAAAACGTGAATATACAACACCGAATTCAAAATTGAACCCTCTATTGCGGTTTGTCATATTACTTATCCTTATTATCTTTGCAGTAATAACGATATGGACAATGAATCAGCTTGAATTATACAGTAAGTTCCCGGTATGGGCTCAGAATGTATTGTGCTCCGTCAAGGGGTATATGTTGGACAGAGAGCGCTACGGCGGTGAATACCGGCAAATCTTCGATTCCCTTTTGGAGTCCGACAAGTGGAGCCCGGCGCAGATCGAGAAGTATAAGACCGAGCAATTAAAGAAGATAATTACCTACGCCTACGACCATTGTCCGTTTTATAAGCGGTGGTACGACAGTTGCGGAGTATCGCCCGATGACTTCCATACTCTCGAGGATATAAAGAAATTCCCGGTGCTGACCAAGGAGATGGTGCGCGAGAACTGGCGTGATATGGTCTCCGACGAGTTTACGCCCAAGGATCTTATAATGTATCACACCAGCGGCAGTACCGGCAAGGCGCTCGACTTCTATTGGACCAAGCACAGCGTGCAGTTCTACTGGGCAGTGGTATGGCGCGGCAGACATCGTTTCGGGATAAAACGAGGTGATCATCATTTTAATTTCACCGGCAAACTTGTGGTGCCGTTAGCGCAGAAAAAACCGCCTTACTGGCGCTATAACAAACCCCTGAACCAGTATATGATCAATATGCAGCATCTCACTGCCGGTAAGATCGGAAGCCTTGTAGATCTGCTTAACGGTAAAAAGCCACGCTTCTTTGTCGGTTATCCATCAATCATACATACCTTTGCCACACTAATTGAGGAGCAGGGGTTGAAGGTAACCGCGCGCGTTGAGTACATATTCAGTTCGGCGGAGAAGATGTACGATTTCCAGCGTGAGGTGATAGAAAGGGTATTTCCCGGCGTTAAGGTTGTGGAGCATTACGGATTCTCAGAGAACGCCGCCAGCGCGTCTAAAGGCACCGATATGCTCTATCATGAGGATTTCGAGTTAGGGTATCTTGAACTAAAAGACCCGGTGGAGGTGCCGGACGGTATGTCGGGTGAGATGCTTGCTACAGGATTTCAGAATCTCGGCATGCCCTTTATCCGCTACAGCATAGGTGATACCGCTACCTTTGACAAGAACCGTCCGGGTGTGATCTCGGATATAGAGGGAAGAAACGAAGATTATATATTGACCCCCGAGGGGACGCACATAAAGCGTCTTGATTACATCTATAAAGATATAAAGGGGATTCGAGAGGGGCAGGTTATACAGGAAAAGGAGGGGGAGATAATAATAAAGATAGTAAAGGCTCCGGATGCAGACACTGATATGATTGCCGAACGATTGCGTCGCCATGTCAAGGATATGATTTCACCGTCAATCAAAACGGCAGTAGAATTTGTCGATGCTATCCCGCGCACCAAGGCGGGTAAATTCAAGGCAGTGCTATCCCAAGTAAATAAGTAAAACTAACCTCCAATCGGGTTTTCAGACCGATTGGAGGTTAGTTTTACTTATTTACTTATTTACTTATTTACTTATTTACTTATTTAGTTTTTAGTGT
>CAZAWP010000235.1:0-2172 GCA_964488855.1 uncultured Sangeribacter sp. | reverse complement strand
GTTACGGCTCATGGCTCTAAATGTCATTGCCAATAGTATATGGCAGTACAGTATAAATAAAAAAACCTGATCGAAAGATCAGGTTTTTATTTGGTGGCGGGGGCAGGACTCGAACCTACGACCTTTGGGTTATGAGCCCAACGAGCTACCACTGCTCCACCCCGCGGTGTCATACGTTTGCAAAAGTACTACTTTTTCGCTCTCATTCCAAATATTTCAACATCTTTTTGTGTTAAAATTTGTTACAAATTAGATAACGACTTGATAATAAATCATATAATTTTCTATACCTTTACCAATATTTTCTCTCTATTAACTCTCGGCAGGAGTAAAATATGCACTCTCAATTGAGGTAGATTAATAAAAATGTTGTAACTTTGCAGAACTACTAAGAAGACTAAGAAGATGCTTTCAGAAAAAATCAATATATTGCGTGAGTCACTTGACAATCTGCACGCGTCTACCCTTGAGGAGGTTGAGGCTCTCCGTATCAAATTCCTGAGTAAAAAAGGTGCCATTACAGAGTTAATGACGGAGTTCCGCAATGTCCCTGCCGATCAGAAGAAAGTTTTCGGTCAGCAGATCAACCAGCTCAAGAATCTCGCTTCCGAGCGTATCGCACAGCTCAAGGAGTCGTTTGCCGTCTCTGCCGATGACGCCGTCGAGGAAATCGACCTTACCCGTACGGCGACTCCTGTCGGTGTCGGCACCCGTCACCCGCTGTCGCTTATCAAGAATGAGATGCTCCGCATTTTCGAGGGAATGGGCTTTACCGTCGCCGAGGGTCCCGAAATCGAGGACGACTGGCATGTGTTCGAGTCGCTGAATTTCCCCGCAGACCACCCTGCCCGCGATATGCAGGACACCTTCTTTATCTCGCGCAATCCGGTCGATATTCTGTTGCGTACTCATACCAGCTCAGTGCAGACACGCACTATGGAGGCAAATCGTCCCCCTATCCGCGTGGTATGTCCCGGTCGCGTTTACCGTAACGAGGCAATCTCTGCTCGTGCGCACTGCTTCTTCCACCAGATCGAGGGTCTCTATATCGACAAGAACGTTTCGTTCGCTGATCTCAAGCAGGCGCTCCTCTACTTCGCCCGCCAGCTCTTTGGTGCGGACACCAAGATTCGCCTCCGCCCCTCTTATTTCCCGTTCACCGAACCCTCGGCAGAGATGGACATCAGCTGTAACATCTGCGGCGGCAAAGGATGTGCGTTCTGCAAGAACACCGGTTGGGTGGAGATTCTCGGTTGCGGCATGGTGGATCCCAACGTCCTCGAGGCCTGCGGCATCGACTCAAAGGTTTATAGCGGTTACGCTTTCGGTATGGGTATCGAGCGCATCGCCAACCTCAAGTACAGAGTCAATGACCTCCGCCTCTTCTCCGAAAACGATGTGCGCTTCCTGCGCGAATTTGAGGCGGCACGATGACGATACGCGAGCGTTACGAAGGGGTAATCCGCATCTTCAGCGAGATAATGCCGGATCCCCATACCGAACTCGAATACGACACTCCCTTTCATCTTCTTTTAGCCGTCATACTTTCGGCGCAGTGCACCGACAAACGGATTAACATGGTGACCCCGGCACTGTTCCAACGTTTTCCGGGTCCCGCGGAGTTAGCTGAGGCGGAGGAGGGGGAAGTGTACGATTACATTAAATCGGTGACGTTCCCAAACAACAAGTCACGTCATCTGATCCGTGCAGCCAAGACACTGATGGAGGAGTTTGACGGGGAGATGCCTCGCGACATCGACAACCTGATGAAACTTCCGGGGGTCGGAAGAAAGACCGCCAACGTCATGCTGTCGGTCGTTTGGAACGAAGCCGCCATGGCTGTGGATACGCATGTTTTCCGGGTGAGCAACCGCATCGGGCTTACCCGTAATTCCAAGACTCCGCTGGCGACCGAGCGAACATTAGTAAAACATATCCCTGCGGAGTTATTACCTATAGCGCATCACTGGCTTATCCTTCACGGCAGATACGTATGCAAGGCTCGGAAGCCTGCCTGCGACGAGTGCGCATTGACCCATTACTGCCTTCACTTTGAAAAACAGAGTAAAAGCAATTAGTTTTTAGTTTTTAGTGTTTAGTTTTTAGTGTTTTTTAGGAATTAGTAATTAGGGATAAAGGAAAAGATTCCCTTTCGGCGAGAGTGCTGAAAGG
>CAZAWP010000234.1:0-2207 GCA_964488855.1 uncultured Sangeribacter sp. | reverse complement strand
CGAGTTCTAAATTAACCTTACGAAAACGGGATGACACCTCCGGGCGCTCATCCCGCTTTCGTTATATCCCAACTCCAATCAGTGATTACTAATTACTCTTCCACTTCATAACTCGTCACTATTACTTACTACTTAAATTATATGAAAGGCTTTCTTCCGTTTATACTGACATTGTTGTGTGCCGTGATGCCGTCGATGGGTGCAGACTTGGTGCTTCTGACCACCAACGACACTCACTCCAATATAGACCACAATCCCGACGGTTCGGCAGGTATCCTGGAACGCGCTGCCCTCATTGACTCAGTGCGTGCCGCCGAAAAGAATGTCATCCTCATCGACGCGGGCGATATGGTGCAGGGCTCATTGTACTTCAAGTATTTCCGTGGAGACGTGGAGTATCCTCTCCTTGATATGATGAAATATGACATCCGCATCTTGGGTAATCATGAGTTCGACAACGGCCTCGACGAATTGGCGGCGAACTGGAAGAAGGTAAAAGGAGCCCGTCTTTCAGCCAACTACGATTTCACCGGCACCGTTGCCGAGGGAATCTTTGAGCCATACGTCATCAAGAAAGTGGCAGGGAAGAAGATCGGTTTCTTCGGTATCAACGTAGACCCCTATAGCCTCATCGTGGCGGATAACTATAAGGGGATGAAGTTCAAGGACATAATCGCCACCGCCAACGAACAGGCGAAGCTTCTCCGCAAGAAAGGGTGTGACCTCGTAGTGGCTGTGACTCATATCGGTTACAAAGGGAACGAGTCGCATCCCGGTGACGTGGAGTTGGCAAAAGCATCGGAGGATATAGACATCATCATCGGAGGACATTCACATACATTTGTAGACCCCGCGCAACCCGATGTCAATCCCCATTATATCGACAATGCCAAAGGTAAGAAAGTGTTGGTTACACAGACCGGCAAGTACGGCAAGAATGTCGGATACATCAAGATTAACCTCAATGACCTCAAGAGTCACGACTATATCTATAAGTATCTCCCCGTTACCGACCGTTTTGCAGCCAACGGCTACAATAAGGAGATGATGGCATTCCTGGCACCATACAGGCAGAAGGTGGATTCGGTGAACAATAACGTGATCGCCGTCAGCGAAATGGATGCTATGAATATGCGCAACGGAGCCTTCGCCAACTGGGCGGCGGACTTCGGGATGTGGTTCGGCAGACACGTCGTGGACTCCCTCAATGCAGTAGGTGCAAATCTTCCGGCAGTGGATCTCTCGATAATGAACGTAGGAGGTATCCGTCACCCGATGAAAAAAGGAGCCGTGACCGAAGGACAGATACTGTCCACCTTCCCCTTCTCCAACCGTATGCAGTTGATCAAGGTAAAGGGTAGAAATATCATAGATGCGCTTAAAGTTACCGCTGCCAAGGGTGGAGAGGCTGTCAGCGAGAACATACGCGGTATCGTCGATGCGGACGGTAACCTCGTTCGTCTGTTGATAAATGGCGAGGAAATGGGTCCCGATAAGGATTATATAGTTTCGACGATAGATTATGTGGCTCAGGGCAACGACGGACTAATCCCGCTTGCCGACCACGAACTCATCTGGTCTGACGGTATCGAGATGAGCGTGCCGATGCTCCGTTACGTCCGTCATCTTACCGAGTTGGGGATGCCGGTGATAGCCGATCCCAACGGCAGGTTTATAAAGCAGGTGAGCCTTAATTGAAATAAGGTCTTGAATTAAATAGGGGATGAAATTTCGGAAGATTCCGAAAGTTGTCCATAACATAAACAGACGCTTATGCGCCCGAAACCCGCTCATACACATAACGCACTGCGGTGGTTTATAGCCGCAGGCGTTATCTGTGTGGCGGGTATTCTTATTGCCCTGTTTTGCATAGACAGAAGTCTTATACGGGGACACGCGGAGGTGAAAGAAAAAAATATTATCCCTACGGGTGACACCTCCGATACCTTGGCAGAGGAGATAAGGGCAAAGGTTGATTCTGTTATGGTGCAGATGAGTGTGGAGGCAAAGGCGGCGCAACTTGTAATGCCCGCGGTCTTTGCCGCCGATGATCCCTATACACTGCGCCGCGTCACGGAGTATGGCGATGAAGGGATAGGGGGACTTGTTTTGCTTAAGGGGGATGCAGTGGCTGCCGCCACTATTGCCGATACCCTGTTTGCCGTTGAGACAGTGCCTCCATTTATTGCCATAGATGCAGAGTGGGG
>CAZAWP010000233.1:0-2249 GCA_964488855.1 uncultured Sangeribacter sp. | reverse complement strand
TAATCCTTGAAGGCTTCGGCGACCGCCTCTCCCCTGCTGAGTTTGCCGTTCTCAAGCATCACGACTGTTATCTTGCCGGACACGCTGAGGGAGCCGTCCTCCTTGATAATATCCTGGTTGAAGATAAAGCGGGCTCCCTTACGTTCAAGCTGTATGGCGGAGAAGAAAACATCACCACTCTTCAGCGGAGAAAAATACTCAATCTCCACCTTACGAACCACACCGTCTATGCCCTGCTTGTGCATGTCGTTGAACGACAGCCCGGCAGACTGGCAGAACTTATGGCGAGTATGCTCCATGTAGTGAAGGTAGTTGGCGTTATTGACAATCTCCTCGCAGTCGAGTTCGTAGTCGCGCACCTCCATCTCGAGGATAAAAGAATATTTCTTGGCTATCTCACGCGGTATAAGCATATTTGCACTTTTATTGAATTAATCCACTAATTCCTCGAAGTTGATGTCGAAGTTCTCCAAGAAGTTATAGCTCTTAGCCATATACTGCTCCATGACCACATCCTCCTCGACAAACGGAACATGCTTGCGGTACTCCGACATCACATATTCGATATAGGGCGAAGATTTCAGCGGACGACGGAAGTCGATACCCTGTGCCGCATTCATCAGCTCGATTGAAGCGATGTGCTTGAGGTTGTCGATGATCTTATGCAGCTTAGTCGCAGAGTTGGCACCCATTGACACCAAATCTTCCTGACCGTTAGAGCTGACAATCGAATCGCATGAAGCGGGCCATGCATACATCTTGTTCTGGCTAACCATAGAGGCGGCGGCATACTGCGGAATCATGAAACCCGAGTTAAGCCCCGGATGAGCCACAAGGAAGGCGGGCAGCCCTCGCAAGCCGAAAATGAGCTGTGCCACGCGACGCTCAGAGATATTGCCGAGTTCATGCAATGCCACACCCATATAGTCGAACGCCAACGCCAAGGGTTCTCCGTGGAAGTTACCCCCCGACACCACTTCATCGAGTTCGGGGAAGACTGTGGGATTATCGGTCACCGAATTGATTTCAATATGCAACACGTCTGTGACATGACGCATGGCATCCTTGACGGCACCATGTACCTGCGGAATGCAGCGGAACGAATACGGATCCTGCACATGTGGTTTTTCGCGGGCAATAATCTCACTACCCTTGAGGAGGGCGCGGAATACCTTGCCGGTCTCAATCTGTCCGGGATGAGGGCGTACCTGCTGTATGCAGTCCCAGAAGGGTTCTATCCTGCCGTCAAAAGCCTCAAGAGACATAGCGCCGAACAGGTCGAAGCAATTGACGATATGCCAGCCGTCGATAAGAGCCTTGATGCCGTTGGCACTCATGAACTGTGTACCGTTGAGCAGCGCCAATCCCTCCTTGGACTGCAGACGGATAGGTTCCCAGCCCATCTCCTTGTTTACCTCGGCGGCGTTACGCATCTCACCCTTGTACCATACCTTACCCTGGTTGATAAGGGGAAGGAATAGGTTGGCGAGAGGTGCCAGGTCGCCCGATGCACCCAACGAACCACGGTCGTAGACTACCGGGAGGATGTCGTTATTATAGAGATCGAGGATACGCTCGACGGTCTTTACCTGTACACCGCTGAACCCCATAGAGAGGGCATGAGCCTTTAGCAGAAGCATCAGCTTGATAACTGTAGGACTCACGGGAGTGCCCACGCTGCAACTGTGACTCTTGACAAGGTTCTCCTGCAGAGTCGAGAGTTCGTCGGTCGAGATATGCACATTGCATAACGAACCGAAACCGGTGGTCACACCGTAGATGGGGACAGTATTGTGATCGGTCTTGCCGTCAAGGTACTCGCGGCAGTGCGAGATCTTACGGCGACCCTCGTCAGAGAGTTCAAGTTTATAATTTTCTTTTAGAATCTTTTCAATCAGATCGTACGTCAATTCCGAAGAGCCGATTCCATATATCTTGTTGTTATCCATAATAATCAGATTCGATTATTCATTTTCATTACTGAAATGATCATTAATTAAAGTATCCGGATTCACTTACGCAATCACGTTTCCTTTGCAGATGGTTGTGTTCACGCAGTTCATGCCGATGTAATAAGGGAGCATGTTGATATTGTCAAATTCGAGCATGATAATATCGGCATCCTTACCTACCTCCAACGAACCCTTGGTCTCGGCGAGATCGACGGCGGCTGCACCGTTGAGAGTCAGAGCCGTTATTATCTCCTCTATTTCCATATTCATATAAATGGCGGCGAGGGCGATCATGAG
>CAZAWP010000232.1:0-2276 GCA_964488855.1 uncultured Sangeribacter sp. | reverse complement strand
AGTAGTCGGCGCTGATGTTTACCGAGCCGTTAAACATCGAGAGGTCGATACCGATATTGTTCTGATAAGTGGTCTCCCATTTCAGTTTGGGGTTACCGGTGCTTGCGAGTGTGATACCGGCGGTTGTCGATGAGTTGGTACCGCTCATGTCGTATGCACCGTTGCCGGTATTAAAGATGTAAGTGGAATATGCCGGATAGAGAGGGGGGATGTTGGCGTTACCGTTCTGACCCCATGAGTAGCGTATCTTCAGGTCATTGAGGATATCGTTCTGGGGGAAGAAAGCCTCCTGAGTGGGGCGCCATGCCAATGAGAATGCGGGGAAGACACCTGCGCGGTATCCCTTGGCGAAGCGTGAGTTCTCGTCGCGACGGATTGTGAAAGAAGCCAAGTAACGGTCACCGTAGTTGTAATCGGCCTTACCGAAGAGTGAGAACACTGACCACTGGGTCTTGCCACCACCGTTGTTGCGTGTGCCGGTACCGGAGCCGATCTGCATGAAGTCGGCATCCTCAAAGGCGTAATCCTCACGTGATGCGGAGAGATCACGGAATGTATAACCGATAGCCTCGCAACCGATCAGCACGTTGAGATGATGCATCTCACCGAAAGTCTTGACGTAGTTGGCTGTGTTGGTCCAAGTCCAGGTATCTCCCTGACCGTAGACGCTCGACATGCTGTTTACGTCACCGGGATTGACCGTGCGGCCCAGAGTGTTGTTGAAGTACTGGCTGTGCTCGATACCGATATTGGATTTGAGCGACAGACCGTCGATGGGGCGGACGATAAGATAAGCGTTGCCGAGGATACGCCATGAAGCGAGGTCATTGTCACGTGCGTTGGCGATAAGCTGCATCGGGTTGGCGAGGTCAGAGCCGATCAACTCCTTGGGACGCGCCCAGTCACCGTCAAGACCCTTAACGGGAAGTGCGGGGTGCTGGCTCATTGCAGTGAAGGGGATACCACGGTCGCCGGCTACATCGACACCACGGTTTTTCCAGCGTGCCACCAAGAGGTTCTCACCTATGCTTATATATTTGTTGAAATCGTAGTTGCTGTTCACGCGAGCAGAGAAACGCTCGTAGAATGTGTCGATGATGTTACCGTTCTGGTTGATATAGTTCATCGAGAAGAGGGCTGACCCTTTCTCAGTGCTGTTGGATACTGAGGCTGTGAGGTTGTTGGTCCATGCTGTATGGTAGACGAGATCCTGCCAGTCGGTGTTGGTGGTCGGGAAGTTGGGGTTACCGTCTACAAATTGCTGAAGTACGGGAACATCACCTGAGCCGTAGAGTGAGAACGAGGGTTTGATGTTTGCATTCTCCGAAGCTCTCCAGTAAGCCTGACCCCACTGCTCGGCGTTAAGCATCTTGTAACGCTTGGCGATGGTCTGCGCGCTGGCGGCATAGTTTACATTGATGCTCAGACGGTCACCCTTGGCCTGCTTGGTGGTAATGATTACGACACCGTTGGCGGCACGCGAACCGTATATTGAGGCTGACGCTGCATCCTTAAGCACCTGCATTGACTCGATATCAGAGGGGTTGATGACGTTGATATTGTCGGTAGGCACACCGTCGATGATATATAGCGGGTCGTTGCTCGACATGGCGGTCGACATACCGCGGACGCGGATCGAACCTGTACCACCCGGAGCTGCATCGGGGATAACGTTTACGCCGGGGAGCTTACCTGCCATCGAGTTCATGATGTTACCCGAGTTCTCGCTGAGAGGCTCCTTCATGTTCATTACCGAAACGGCACCGGTAAGGTCTGCCTTACGCACTGTCTGGTAACCTACGACTACGACCTCGTCGAGGAGAGCTGAATCCTCGTCAAGGGCGATTGTCATCTCGGGCGCTGCCTTTACGGTCTTGGCAACATAGCCGATATACGATACGGTAAGAGTTGAGTTTTCAGGTACCGTTATTGTGAAATTTCCGTCAAGGTCGGTAGCTACGCCCGATGATGTCTTGGCATCGGAGAGAATGGTAGCGCCGATAAGTGGCTCTCCATCCGCAGCTGAAACAACGGTCCCGTGCACAGTAAGGTTCTGCGCGTGTGCTACTATGACTGCCACAAACAGCATCAAGGCACTAAGGATTGCTTTTTTCATGTTATGTTTCTGTTAGTTTTAATTTCTGTCGGCAAAATTATCGAGGCTATATAATAATAGGTAGTAAGCATGTTGCATTTGCTATTAATTTTTGGGCGATGCACAAATTTTACAACACTATGCGTCATTTTTAATATTTTCCACCCGAAATTACTTGTTT
>CAZAWP010000231.1:0-2319 GCA_964488855.1 uncultured Sangeribacter sp. | reverse complement strand
GAACATTACCTGTCCCTGAGGACTAACAGTTCAAGATAAGGGACGTTTTACAACAATTTCGGAATGCGTCTTAAGGATAATGGTCGCCGAAAACAAAATGCGGTTTGGCGAAATAACACTCAAGAAATATCAAGTAATAGTCATGCTAATTTTGGGATAATTCGCGAAGGTGAAGCAACGAGTCAAAGCGGATGCTCAATTGTTGATCGCATGCTTTTGCTGCCATTAGCACCAACGACGGCATAGTATATTTATAAAATAATCTTATGGCCAAAGAAATATTCACTCATATCAATAGGAAAGTAGGCGATTTGCTGTCGGATGTATCTTCCGGCAGAATTGGACTCCCGGATCTGCAACGTCCTTTCGTTTGGAGCGACAGCAAAGTAAGGAACCTTCTTGACTCAATGCTAAAAGGATTTCCTATTGGTTACATTATGCTTTGGGAGTCTCCGACCGATTTTGAAAACAAGTCACACATTGGCACTAATAATAAAGATTTTGATCAACCCCGAGATCTTGTCATTGACGGACAGCAACGACTCACCGCCCTTTTAGCTGCTATTAGAGGGGTTAAGGTAAAAGATTCCGACTATAAGGAACGGAATATTAAGATCTCCTTTAATCCTTTGACACGTGAATTTGCTGTCTGGTCTCAAGCCTACGAGCGTTCTGCAGAATGGATTAGTGCGGTTAGTACAGCTTTCGAGGCAGCCCAGCGCCATGAAGAAACAAAATTCCGTCGTGCTTTCATAAAGAATATCAACGAAGCAAGAGAGAAGAATCAACTCCCCATTTTAACGGATGATGAGGAGATATCTATTGAAGAAAACTTGAAGGATCTTCTTGACCTCGTATATTATCAACTTCCGACTTTAGAGGTTCGGGCTATCGCCAGCGAAGAAGATGTAGCTGAAATATTCGTCAGAGTAAATTCAGGAGGTCAGAAACTTACTGAGAAGAACTTTATTGAGACTCTTTTATCGGTTTATGACAATGATATCCACAAACGTATAAATGCGTTCTGTCGTGACTCCCGTATACCCAAAGACAATACTTCATTTAACCATATAATCGAAGCGGATCCGGTACACCTGATTCGAGCGGCTGTAGGTTTGGCTTTTCGTCGTGCGAAACTTGGTTACGCCTATAAACTTCTGAGAGGGCGCGATCTCGAAACTAAGAAGACTACTCAGGAGACTCAGGCAGAAAATTTAAGACTTTTCCGGGAGGCTCTCGATGTAGTTATGAACCTGAACAACTGGCATACGTTTATGAACATAATGGCCGGTGCAGGTTATCTGCGTAAAAACCTCGTATCATCTCAAAACGCAGTTGTTTTCTCATATATGTTTTACCTGATTGGTAAGACCCAATTCAATGTAAAGCCGCTTGAACTGAGGAAAATTATGACCCGTTGGGTCTTTATGGCTACGATTACCGGTTATTTCACCGACTCCCCAGAATCTACGGTTGAGAGTATTCTCAATGATATGCGAGGGCTTTCTTCGCCGGAAGATTTTATATCTTTATTAGATAGAGAGATACAAACAATTTTTACAGATGATTATTTCAATTCAAATCTGTTGAGAGAGTTGGTGACGTCCTCTACTGTATCACCAACATGGAAAGGCTATCTGGCAGCACTTAATGTGCTTCACTACAATGTATTGTTTAGTACAATCCCAACAGTAGCCTTTCTTACACCCGGCACAAGTGGAATGAAGTCGGCATTGGATGTGCATCACATCTTCCCCAAGAATTATCTGGCTAAAATGGGATACGACAACGATCGTGACCGCAATCAGATAGCCAATTACACTTATCTGGATTATCAAACCAATATAGACATTTCTGATGACGCGCCTGCTATATATTCCGCAAAGCAAAGACAAAGAATGGGCAATGACGCTTATGCGCTGTCCCTCGAACAAAATGCTATTCCATTGGGTTTTGAGAACATGACCTATGAGGCCTTTCTTGAGCAACGTCGCAAACTTATGGCCAATATAATTCGCAAGGCATATAACTTCTTGTCTAAAAGCTAAATAATTAGTCTCGTCAATTATAATTCAGATGATAAATCAACAAATACCAACAACTATGATTGAGACAACAATATCAGTGCAAGGGAAAGGTTCTATCCATGTCGTGCCTGACGTTACAAGACTTGAAATAACCATACAACGTGTATTTCAAGACTACCAGAAGGCCTTTGCACAGGCAAAGGAAAATTCCACCTGGGTGGTCAAGATACTCGAATTTAAGGCTTAATTGTAAAAAAGTAGGATAAAAGCCTTGTAAGTCTCTGGAGACTAT
>CAZAWP010000230.1:0-2323 GCA_964488855.1 uncultured Sangeribacter sp. | reverse complement strand
CGAAGTTTGACGAGGGGAAGAAGATCAGGATACTTTTCGTGTGCCTCGGCAACATCTGCCGCAGTCCGGCAGCCGAGGGTATTTTCCGCCATATCGTCGATAAGCATGGTCTTAGCGACCGGTTCGTGCTCGATTCATGCGGATTCTACGGCGGACATGCCGGCGAACTCCCCGACCGCCGTATGCGCATATATGGCGCCGAACGGGGTTACCGCTTCGAGCACCGCTCGCGCCGCATCATCTATGATGACTTCAACGACTTCGACCTCATCCTCGGCATGGACCGTTATAACCTCGACGACCTCCACGAGGCGGCTCCCTCACCTGAGGACGAGAAGAAGATAATGTCGATGGCGGACTTTGCCGTCCATTATCCCGAGCATCATTATGTGCCCGATCCCTATTACGAGGGGGTCGAGGGATTCCACCTTGTCCTCAATCTCCTTGAGGATGCCTGCGCCCGGCTCTTCACCGACATCACCGGTATCAAGGCGTGACCCCAAGTCCGCGGGCGCTCTTGCGGAGCTACGGAGTGCTCAGTGGAAGATTGCAGGTTAAACCACCGGCGTGTGCGGTTGTCAAATAAATAAACTTGAAAGTTATGAAAAAAGTAATGATGATATTGGCAGGCATATTTACCGCCGCCATGGCATTTGCCGATTCCCCCGCCACTTATCCCGGCGGTAAGGAGGCTCTCAATGCCTATATAGACAAGAATCTGCAATATCCCGAGACCGCCAAGGAGAACGGCATCGAGGGTATCGTTGAGGTAGTGTTTACCGTCAAGGTAGACGGCACCCTCGGCAGCATGAAGATCAAGCGCATGATCGACCCCGATCTTGAAGCCGAGGCCCTGCGTCTCGTCAAGGGTATGCCCAAGTGGAACCCCGCCATCAAGGGTGACGCCCCCGTGGAGTCCACCGCTGATGTCAAGATACCCTTCGAGTTGGAGTAAGATACCCCTGTACCCTATTTATGGGTATCTTTCCCCTTGGTATCTGCATCATAGCCGGTCGCAGGTAGCAGTGATATGCAAAAATACCCTACTTTTAGGTATTGACCGGAGGTGGCGGATGCAGTATCTTTGCAATGTCCGGAGAGAAGCAGCCGGAGACATCCGTTTCTGCGCTGCACGTCGTCACCCATCGGGTAGACGGTCCACATAGCTCATAGTTCTTGTCCGCCGCGAGGCGCACACCATGCCGTACCAACGGCACTCCGGTAATGAAAAGTCGTCAAAAGGCAATGTCGGGAAAACGATTTCCGGTATTGCCTTTTTAATGTATCGAGGGCATCCATGCGCCACCGCACGGATGCCCTCAGGGTGTTTTAAGAGTTTTGGGTTAAAGCCTGTTATACCCTCCTGAATCGCTATTGCCCCCTAAGCATTGCTGTTAGACCGTCGTATACTGACGGATGGCGGTTACCACGCGGTAGATGCCGTAGATACACGAAGTCGGGATGACGATCGGAGGATAGGCAGGGTTATAGCTGCGGGCCTCTATAGCATCCGGATCGTAGGCGTCCTCCGCATCGGTAACCTTCTTAGACTTAACCGGATAGACAACCTTGATGAGCACACCGTTCTCCGAGTCGATTACCATAGGGTTACCCCAGGGGATGAAAGCCTTCTCGTTGATACGCTTTATAAACACCACCGAGCCCGAATGGAACTCCGGCTCCATGCTGTTTCCGGTGATACGGATGCCGAAATCCACCCCCGGCACCGGCGAAACGATCTTCTCGCAGTCGCGGAGCACGGCACCCGGCTCGGCCCACGCCTGCAGTCTGCCCGCATACGCCGACATCGGCAGCAGAGGCACGATATACTCACCGGTCAGCTCCTTGACAGGCTCCTCCTTGACCGGCTGGAGGAGCATCTCCCCCTCGCCGTAGAGCAGCCAGTTGCGGTTGAGGTCGGGGAATATCTGCATTATCTGCCGCACCTTGTCGTGCGGTATCGAGCGGCGCATCGCCCCGATGTAAGTCGATGACACCCCCAGCAGTTTGGTGAACTCCGTCTGCGACATGCGCTTCATCTTGAGCAGCGCCAGCAGCCGCCCCTTTACCGTCGTAAGATCGTAATTATCCTTTGCCATATTTATACCCTCCTGAGTAATACCCACCTGAACTATATCCACGTGGGAACTATTTTTTATCAGCCGTGCTGTACTTTATCATTAACGCCCGTCTGTTAAGATACCAGTTATTATTATCAATATTGTGAAATTAAGCGATATTTAGCGCTTGCTTTGCATATCCACTCAATTCTATTTGCAATATACAATATTTTTATAACATATCAAAATATTTTTTGTTTCTT
>CAZAWP010000229.1:0-2325 GCA_964488855.1 uncultured Sangeribacter sp. | reverse complement strand
GGCTTTTGTTCCCGTGAGAGTCTACTCACAATAAATAAGGTTAATAAAGAAAAGCATAAACTTTGTTTTGCAGCATATTGTTATTAAGTTAATGAAAAATTGGCTCCCAAGTAACTACAGATAGTAGAGATCCTGTCGCAGGCCGGGAGGCCTACGATCCCAGTCAGTGGATAACTTCAGCGTTCCATAGTTACTTAAGCCATACGAATTATCTTAAAAAATAATATGGAAACACAGCAACAAAACAAAGTCGCCGATCAGGTAGCGTCGATGATCGCGGATGCCGGCGTACAACATCTATACGCCATAACAGGAGATAGTCTTAATGATCTCACCGATGCAATTGTGCGTGATGGCAGGGTCAAGTTTGTACACATGCGTCATGAGGAATCGGGTGCATTTGCCGCCAGTGCCGAGGCACAGCTTACGGGCAAGCTTGCAGCTTGCGCCGGCAGTAGCGGTCCGGGTCACGTTCATCTTATCAACGGTCTTTATGATGCACAGCGTAGCAATGCGCCGGTACTTGCTATCGCTTCGACATGCGCTTCTTCGGTCTTCGGCACTGAATATTTCCAGGAAACAAACCCCACATTGCTATTCTCCAATTGTAATGTCTATAACGAGATGGCAACGACCCCGACACAGGCGCCTCACATGCTTCAGGCTGCCATGCAGGAGGCAATCGGTCGCGGTGGTGTAGGTATCGTAGGTTTGCCCGCTGATGTCATCGGACAACCGGCTGTTGATTCATACGCCTCTACCCTCCCGTTATATACTCAGCGCCTCCCTGAACCCTCCGAGGAAGAGATAAACAGCGCCGCCGAACTTATCAATAATGCCAAGACCGTGGCTATCTTCGCCGGTTCCGGTGCCAAGAATGCGGCAGAGTTGGTTAATCAATTATCCGAGAAAGTTAATGCTCCGGTAGGCACCACTTATAAAAGTCAGCTTGAATTATCGGGGAAGTGTGTGAACTATGTCGGACACATGGGTTACCTCGGTATGTGGTCGGCTGAGGATGCGATCGCCTCTGCCGACGTTCTTCTCATTATCGGTATGAACTTCCCCTATCCCGGATTCTTCCCCACTGACAAGAAGATTATACAGGTGGATGTACGTGCCGAGCGCCTTGGTCGAAAATCCAAGGTTGATGTAGCTGTCCGCGCAGATGCCGGTTTGTTCCTTTCTGCCCTACTGCCCAAGGTAGAAGCCAAAACTGACAAGACTTTCCTTAACAAGGCACTCGGTGATTATGCTGCCATTAAGGAGAAATTTGCGGAACCGGTTAAAGCCAAGGGAGTAAAGGGAGCCATCCGTCCGGAGTATATGATCAGCCTCCTTGATACATTGGCTGATGATAATGCGGTGTTTACTGTTGATACCGGTATGAATAACGTATGGACATCGCACTATCTCACTCCGGCAAAGGACAGACGGATGATCGGTTCTTTCACTCATGGTTCGATGGCAAACGCAATGCCTATGGCAATCGGTGCGAAGTTCGCCTGTCCTGACCGTCAGGTTATCGGTATCTGCGGTGACGGTGGTTTCTCGATGCTCATGGGTGAACTTCTGACGATCGTTCAGTACAATCTGCCGGTAAAACTTTTGGTGGCCGATAACCGCAGTCTTGCATTTGTCAAATGGGAGATGGAGATGGCAGGATTGAAGCCGAGCGAGACTAATCTCACCAATCCGGATTTCGGTAAGATGGCGACTTCGATAGGATTGTATGCAGAGACAGTAGATGATCCCGCCGAACTGGAGGGTGCGATGAAACGATGGCTTGCCGCCGATGGACCCGCACTCCTGTCAGTAGTTACTGATACGGATGCTGCTTCGTTCAGCTTCTCCGAAAAACTCATGGAGTCAGCCAAACCGGGTAATCCCCTCAGCAATTTCATGCCCCTCGGCAGCTGATGAAAATTAGTGACCGTCAGGTCAGATATTATAAATACTTCCACAAATAAAAATCCTTATATAGTCGTAGAAAATACGCACTATATAAGGATTTTTTTATAAAATGCTATTTAGTCATCATTACATGGCACCATGAGCCTTCAGTACAGTATATAAGCCTTTGCTATTGGCAAATAAGGCTTTAATTATATGCTAAAATGCGGGTACTGATTTTCAGAAGAAGTAAGTGATAGCTAATCCCAATCGGTTTTCGCGGTAGGAAATTACATTTTTCATCAGGTCTGTAACGCCGAAATCTGCTTCAAAGGCTATGTCGAAGTTCCCCACCGGGAAACCTATCCCAACCCTCCAAGCCAGATCAAAACGACGATGACCGTTTATGCTCCACAAATCGAAGGTGTCGTT
>CAZAWP010000228.1:0-2344 GCA_964488855.1 uncultured Sangeribacter sp. | reverse complement strand
TTGATATAACCCTCACTCTTGGCGGTCTCGCGGAGGCGGGTAACCATCTGCTCGCACACTTTATCGTATTCCAATCGTGTCGGGTCTATGCTTTTCTTGAAGTCCGAATATATGGTATCGGTTATCTCAAATTTATAGGGGTCACCGATCTCGGGGTGCTCGGCTGCATATTTGTTGGCGAAATCGAAGGTCCAGTTGCCGCGCACGATATTATACACGAGGCGGTTGGGCTCGGGCCACTCTACGGTGACATCGGGCTGTAGTCCGCCGCCGTCGCGCACCTCGCGACCGTGGAGGGTCTTGTACACGTTGGTCAGGCTGTCGGGCATACGCATCGCCGAACCGTCGGGGTTACGGCGCGAGTAGTCGAGCGCCTGGATGAGACGACCCGAGGGGATGTAGTATTTGGCTATCGTCATCTTGAGTAGACCGTCGTAGGGAACCTGACGTGTCCCCTGCACCAATCCTTTGCCGAATGAACGTGAACCTACCAACACTGCGCGGTCCAGATCCTGAAGCGCTCCGGCGGTAATCTCCGATGCGGACGCTGTGGCTCCGTCTATCAGCACTGCCATGGGGATGTCGGGCATGATCGGCTTGGAGGTCGTCTTGTATATCTTCTCGTTGTTGGCATCACGACCGCGGGTGCGTACCACCTCGGTGCCTTTGGGCACGAAGAAGCCTACGATGTCCACGGCACTCTCCAATACACCTCCGCCGTTGCCGCGAAGGTCAAGGATTAGATTACGTACGTTGGGGTTTGCCTTGAAGCTTTCCAAGGCGGTGCGTACCTCCTCGGGCGATTTGTCGATGAACTGTGACAGGAGTATGTAGCCGGTGGTGTCGTTGATGACTCCGTAATATGTCACTGAGGGCTGCTGAAGTTTCTCGCGCTCTAAGGTGACGTTGATGACGCTGTCGGTCACGTAGGGGCGGTGCAGCACGACCTCGACGGTGGTGCCCGGTGTGCCGCGCAGCAGCTTGGTGACCTCGGCTGTCGGTTTGTTGGAGACGTCGATGGTATCGACCCTGACGATATGGTCGCCGGCGCGTATGCCGGCACGAGCCGACGGCGAATCCTCCATCGGCCCGGCGATGTAGCTCTTGCCGTCGCGTTCGAGCAGGTAGGAGCCGATGCCGCCGTATTCGCCGGTGGTCATCTTGATGATCGACTCCTGTTCGTCAGAGTCATAATACTCGGTGTAGGGGTCGATGGTGTTGAGGAACGCTCCGATGGCGGCATGAAAGGCCTCGTCGGCGCGCAGGGAATCGACGTAGTTGTTAGAGACCTCCTTGACGATATCGTTAAATATCGAGAGGTTGCGCTGTACTGCCGCATCGGTGTTGCGCTGCTGGCTGTGTCCGATGCACACTCCGGCGAGGATGCCGAGGGCGCTCAGCGCTATGGTGAGTCGTTTTATCATTGTATATTCTCTTTACGGGGATAGTCGACTGTGAAGTGCAGTCCGCGGCTCTCCTTGCGCTCCATTGCCTGGCGCATGATGAGGTAGCCGACGTTGATGATGTTGCGCAGCTCGCAGAGCTGTCGCGACGGGGTGGAGCGCTTGAAGAGTTCCTCGGTCTCCTGATAGAGGATGTCGAGACGGTTCCACGCGCGTTTGAGGCGCAGGTCGCTCCTTACGATTCCAACATAATAGCCCATGATGTTGTTCACCTCTTTCTCCGATTGGGTGATTAGCACCATCTCCTCGGGGTGGTCTGTCCCCTCGTCGTTCCAGTCCGGTATGTCGTTGCGGAACTCTATTCCGTCTACTCGCTTGCGCGCATCTTTGGCGGCTCTGTCGGCATAGACGACTGCCTCGATGAGGGAATTAGATGCCAGTCGGTTGCCTCCGTGCAGTCCGGTGCATGAGCACTCGCCGACGGCGTAGAGGTTGGTAATGGAGCTTTCGCCGTTGGTATCCACCTTGATGCCGCCACATAGATAATGAGCCGCCGGGGCTACCGGTATCATGTCACGTGTGATGTCGATGCCCAACGACAGACATTTCTCGTAGATGTTTGGGAAATGGCGCTTGGTCTCCTCGGGGTCTTTATGGGTGACGTCGAGATAGACGTGGTCGGTGCCGTGGAGCTTCATCTCGGAGTCAATGGCGCGTGCCACGATGTCGCGCGGTGCCAATGAGAGGCGCGGGTCGTATTTGTGCATGAACTCCTCGCCGTCGAGGTTACGGAGCACTGCCCCGTATCCGCGCATTGCCTCGGTGATGAGGAACGACGGGCGGTCGCCGGGGTGATACAGGGCGGTGGGGTGGAACTGGATGAATTCCATGTCGCGCACCTCGCCCTTTGCGCGGTAGACCATGGCGATGCCGTCGCCGGT
>CAZAWP010000227.1:0-2363 GCA_964488855.1 uncultured Sangeribacter sp. | reverse complement strand
CGTTTGACAAGGAGGCTTCTGATCACATTCCCGAGACTGCTAAGTGAAGGAGAAATTGACAGACAATAAAAAAGAGGATAACAATGTTATCCTCTTTTTTATTGCTTAGAAAGTCTCGAGGACTTTGTAGAGGCGGTGAACGGGGAGGCCCATGACGTTGTAGAAGCTGCCGTTGATACCGGCGACGGCGACGCAGCCGATCCACTCCTGGATGCCGTAGGCTCCTGCCTTGTCAAGGGGGGAGAAATTGTTTACATAATAGTCAATGTCCTCGCGCGAGATGGGGGCGAAACGAACCTCGGTCGTATCGCTGAACGATACCCTTTTCCCGGCAGTCAATACCGTGACACCCGAAACTACCGTATGCGTGCGTCCGGAGAGCTCCTGAAGCATCTTTGCCGCACCGGCAGCATCCTTGGGTTTGCCATAAATCTTGCCGTCAAGGATAACGACAGTGTCGGCGGTGATGATCATATCATCATCCTTGAGATGAGGAAGATACGCGTCAGCCTTGAGGTTTGACAAGTATTCAGGCACCTCGTGTGCGGGCAGGTCGGCGGGATATTCCTCCTTGATGCCTCCGATGGTGATGATATTGAAATTCAGTCGCAACTGCGAGAGGAGTTCGCGACGACGAGGCGACTTGCTCGCCAAATGAATATGATATTTATTGAGATTCTCAAGCATAATAATTATGATGTAATAAAAGCAAAATATAATGATGTTTTAATTTGTAATTCTATTGGTATTGCCTAAATAATTAGAATTTGCGTGACATGATAGATTGAGACAGCTGGCGGTATATGGCTGCGAGTTCCTTGTCATCGGCAAGGATGCGGTGATGAGTGCCTATAACCTCGAGGTCTCCACGAGCAGCCGGTCCCGTCTGCATCTGCCGCGGGTCTCCACGGTAGAGTTTTGATGCCGTTTCCATAATCAGGGGATGAAGGAGTTCGAAGGGGAGACCCTCGCGGTCGAGGAACTCTGCCGAAAGTGCCCAAAGGTGATTGACGAAATTGCACGACAGTACCGAGGCGATATGCAACTTACGTCGTTTATCGGAATCTGCCATCACGACGTTGGGCGATACCGCACGTGCAACAGCCGTCAGTTCGGCGGCTGTTTTTTCGTCAGTCGCTTCGATAAAGAATGGAATATCGCTGTAATTGAGAGCCACGTCCTTCGAAAAAGTCTGGAGTGGGTAGAAGACACCCACGCCGGAGTAACGGTCGAGAGCATCTTCGAGCGTCTTCATCGACACCGACCCCGATGTATGCGCTACGATACCCCGGTGATCTGAAAGACGAGATGCAACCGCCTCGATAGCCTCATCCTTAACGGCAATAAGCACCAGATCCGACTCCTTGCGGAGTCCCGCAAAGGTCCGGGAATTTACCAATGCTACATCATACGAGGCGGCAAGGGCTTTATTCAGATGTGTGGCGACATTACCGCCACCGACTATATCTATTCTCTTAATCATCTTCTATACACTTATTATATCGGTAAATGTATTTTATACACTTATTATATGGGTAAACCTATTACATCTATACCCTTAATTATCAGAGTAGTCAAGGGTTGAAGAAATATATTTCATAAAGGGGATGGAGTTCAAAACATCCGGACTCATACCCTCGGCGATACGGCGCTCTATCTGCAGAGCGAGCCAGCCGACAGTATGACGCAGGTTGATTTCGATCATGGGATGAAGATTGCCATCGGCAAGAGTCATCATGTCGATACCAAGCACTCCCTCGTAATTCGATGCGAAGTTATGTAATAAAATTCGTTTCTGAAAATCGAGAACCTTGTCTAAATCGCATTTGGGGGTATTCTCTTGGATGATATAGCGTAAAGTTGCCTCCGATCCCACATAATTATACTTGAAGCGACCCTGTGCGTCAGTTAAGAAGACAGACCAGCCGAGGAAGGTTACCGCACCGTCATGACACTCCCATTCAGTGGCACAATCCAACTTCTTTTCGTAGAACCTTTCGACAGTCAGAGCTCCCTGCTTACGCAAAATACCTTCCAACGATGCGGATACTTGAGAGAATCGGGAGGGGTCTATAAAGAATACCCCTCGACCTGAACTGCTCCATGGTGCCTTGACCACACTCTTGCCGAAAAGATTTACAGCGCGATCTATCTCTTCGGCGGAGCGTGCAATGATGGGTGTAGAGGGAAGGAAAAGTCCCGAAGTATCACCGTAAACCTCTTGATGGGCCTCCGAAAGAATCTGAGTCACAGTAGAGCGGTCTGAAAGGATGCGTAAATTGTCGATATACTCCGCAGTTGGTAGCAAGGATTCATCTACGCCGACATGTCGGAGTTGGTTTCTTAGGGCTTTGTTCCAGCCC
>CAZAWP010000226.1:0-2376 GCA_964488855.1 uncultured Sangeribacter sp. | reverse complement strand
TATATTTTCTCATGCCACAGCTCCCTTTGCTTACTGCAAACCCCACCCCGCATGATCCTTGGAGATGAAAATAATAGAAACACTTCGGTATTCCATTATTTTTTGATATATTTACCGACAGTAAATTACCGACAGTATAAGATTAGTCATGAAATGCCGCCCCAATCTGCTCAGGATACGCACGCATAGCGGGCTATACAACGCCGACCGTCCGGTGGTGATGGGAATTGTCAATATCACCCCCGACAGTTTTTATGCCGGCTCGCGCAACGGCAGTGTCGCCGAGGCGATGACTCGTGTACGCTCCATGCTTCACGATGGTGCCGACATCATCGACATCGGCGCATGCTCCACACGCCCCGGTGCCGAACTCATCTCTTCCGCCGACGAGTGGCAACGCTTGCAGCCGGTGCTCGACGCTATCCGCGAGGAGTTCCCCGAAGCTATTATCTCGGTCGATACTTTCCGCGCAGATATTGCCCGGCGTGCCGTAACCGATTACTGTGTCGATATTATCAACGATGTAGGAGGCGGTGCATGGGATCCGGAGATGTTCGACGCCGTCGCCGAAGCCAAGGTAGCTTACGTACTGATGCACTCGCGTGACCTGCCGGCGGCGATGCAGAAAAACTGTGAGTACCGCGATGTCGTCACCGAGGTATTGCAGTCGCTGGAACAGGGACTCGACAGACTCCACTCGCTCGGCGTTGCCGATGTCATCCTCGACCCGGGCTTCGGTTTTGCCAAGGATGATGACGCCAACTTCGCACTGTTGGATAATCTCGACGCGTTTAATATCCTCGGTGCCCCGGTGCTCGCCAGCGTTTCGCGCAAGTCGATGATAACGCGCACTCTCGGGTGCACGCCCGCCGAAGCACTTAACGGCACCACCGTACTCAACACCGTGGCACTGCTGCGCGGTGCCTCGATCCTTCGCGTCCATGATGTAGCACCCGCCCGCGAAGCCGTCAAACTAACCCAAAGAATTGATCATGCTTGATTTTGGAATAAAAGATATTATCGACATACTCATAGTATCGCTGCTGCTGTTTTATGTGTACCGACTCATGAAGAGCAGCGGCACGCTGTCACTGTTCTACGGTGTGCTCATCTTTATCGTGATATGGGTTATCTCGTTCGAGATCTTCGACATGCGTCTCACCGGCTCCATAGTAGATAAGTTTATGAGTATCGGTCTGATAGTATTGGTCATCATCTTTCAGGATCAGATAAAACGGTTCCTCATCGACATAGGCAGTCAGGGGAAATTCCGCAATTTCAAGAAACTTTTCCGCCATGACAAGGAGGAGGGCCACGTACACCGCGAGATAATGAACGTGGTCTACGCCTGTATGGCGATGTCCAAATCGAAGACCGGCGCGCTGATTGTCTTCCAGCGCAAGGTACCCTTGGGCGACTACGAGAAGACCGGTGACATGATCGACGCCGACGTAAACATGCGCCTCATAGAGAATATCTTCTTCAAGAACTCCCCTCTCCACGACGGTGCCATGATCATCGCCAACAACCGTATCGCCTCGGTGGGGTGTATCCTCCCTGTCAGCCATGACATGAACGTGCCCAAGGAGCTGGGTCTGCGTCACCGCGCCGCCTTGGGTATGGCACAGATGACCGATGCCATCTGCGTCATCGTCAGTGAGGAGACGGGTGGCATTTCGGTAGCCATGGATGGTGGACTAAGGGTCAAGCTGTCGACCACCGACCTTGAGCATATCCTCGCCCAGGCGGATTTGGCTTAGACAGGAAGGAGCCGGGGGAATGACCCGGTCTGTTTAAAATTTGCAAATAGGGAGGCGAGGGTGTTAAAAGATGTGTAAGCCCTATACAAGTGAATATAACAGCGCCGTTAAAATAGGGAAATAGAATCTACATTATGAAATACCTCTACTCCTTAATATTCTTAATCTTACTATTGACAAACGCGGGGCAAAGCGCTGCCCAGACCTACCGCATAGCTGCGGGAGTCTCCCCCAAGGGTGTAAAGACCTATATCGAGGTCTACGAGTACGACTACGTGTCGGAGAAACCCGACTTCCCCGGTGGCGACCCTGAACTTACCAATTACATCAACTCGGCACGCCGTTACCCGGCGGAGGCTTACAAGAAGGACATCCAGGGACGGGTGACCTGTTCGTTTATCGTCAATGTGGACGGCAGTGTCAGCCATATCTCGGTATTGAAGGGTGTAGAGCCGTCCCTCAACGACGAGGCAGTGCGCATCATCTCGACCATGCCCGACTGGCACCCGGGCAAACAGGACGGCACGACCGTCCCCGTCCGAGTAGTCTGTTCCATTCCTTTTAGGAAATAAAAGATGGTGGGCTCGGTCCGCCATAACGGGTCATTTGCTGTGTT
>CAZAWP010000225.1:0-2384 GCA_964488855.1 uncultured Sangeribacter sp. | reverse complement strand
CCGAGCTGAAGCATACGGGCAGTGCCGCGGGGATTCAACATCGAACTGTAATTGACATCTGCATCAAAGTCTATGATAAGACGCGGTGACCTTGGCAAAGTCTTGGACCATCTGCCGCTTGCCCCTATAGACATTCCCGTGTAATGGAGGGGCGAGAGATAAGTCGACAGCGCATTCATACCACCGATCTCAAGGCGGTATATCTGCGTCACCGGCCGTTCACCGGTGCGTGGATAGGTATCGGTCAGGGAGTATTGCGCCATCGCCGGCAGAGCAGATGTAAAAGCACATAACCACATCATTACTGATATGGTTATGGAGCGTATGGCGATATGACGTATTGAGACATTCATATAAACGGCAAGTTAATCATAAACGACAGGTTAATCGTCAAAATCAAATAGCGAAGGAGTGGTGG
Organism: uncultured Sangeribacter sp.; assembly: GCA_964488855.1. Lineage (GTDB taxonomy): Bacteria > Bacteroidota > Bacteroidia > Bacteroidales > Muribaculaceae > Lepagella. The sequence goes on along the minus strand of CAZAWP010000225.1, from coordinate 1,966 downwards.
GTTCCTTGTGTATCGGTTCCGCGGGTTCATTTGCAGTTTGCGGTTCGGCAGCCGTATCGGCACCGTCAGGCGCTTCTCCCTCGGTGATAATTTCCGCCTCCTCAATCATCTCATCCCCTTCGGGCAGGTCGCCTTCTCCGGGTTGCTCGTTTTCGGGTACGCGTGTCGGTTCGAGTTCGGTGATTTCGTCGATCGTATAGGTCGAGATACGTTTGCCCTTAGCCTTGAAGCTCTTGACAGCGATAAACTCGTCGGTCTCTATCTCCATGTCGGGGCGCACCGCATCGTCACCGCCAAATTTTACATTCAGTCGGGCGTATGGTGTATCGGTAAGGAGAAGAATCTTGGAATCCGTGTCCGTGCCGACAAAGCGCTGAGGTTTAGCCGAAGCCTCGAACTTGAAGCGCTTGAGGTACGGATACCCTAAAGCCGTGTCGTCGAGGGCGAGCGTCCACACCTTGTTGGCATCGAATTTCTCGATACGCAATATATTATCTTCGTAATGGTTGGATTCTGAGTAAGAGGAGGTGAAATACTCACCCTGCTTCGTGATGATAAGTACCTTGTCGTCACCGTGGAATGTACCTAAATTGTTGCCGCGACCGTCGTAGTTGAGGCGAAGCACGTCGGGGTCAAACCATACCTCGCGACCGCCGAGGGTACTGGTGCCTTTCTTCTCCAATGAGATGGATTTTATCTGATACTTGGTGACGAGGTTACCGAGAGATTCCTTTCCCTTGATACCGAGTTCGGCGAAGTTTATCTGTAACTCCTGGTTGCGCGGTCGGCGTCCGGTGGCATTGGGTTCATCCTTGAGCGTCACCTTGATAGTCTCCGCCTCGCCGTTGGGATTGCAGGTGAGGTATTCGATACGCGACCCCGGCAGACCCTTGGTGATATTGTACTCCTTCTCGCGGGTGAGACCCGTGATGTGGAAGCGCTTCATGTAGTAGTTGCCACCCTTGCCGTTGCGGTACACTACATTATATATAGTACGCGTGTCGTTCTTCTTGAAGATACCCAAATGGAGCACGCGCGTCCCTTTCTTACCTATATATAATTTATCCTGCACGCGGACGATCTTATAGGTACCGTCTCGGTAGATGACAAGAATATCGTCGAGGTCGGAGCAGTTGAACTTAAACTCGTTGTCCTTGAGGGCAGTACCTATGAAGTCACCCTCGGCATCGTAATAGAGGCGCTTGTTTGCCTCGGCAACCTTTGTCGCCTCGATGGAGTCGAACGAACGGAGCACGGTGCGTCGGGGATAGCGGTCACCATATTTCTCCTTGAGATGAAGATACCATTTGATGGTGTACTCTGTGAGGTGGTCGAGGTTATAACGGATGTCGGCAATCTGAGCGTCGAGGCGTGCAATCTTCTCGTCAGCCTTGGTGGCGTTGAACTTCAGGATACGTCCCATCTTGATCTCCCACAGTCGGATAAGGTCATCATCGTTGATAGGTCGATAGAACGTTCCCTTGAATGGCTCAAAGAGTTCGTCGAGGCGTCTGATCGCCTCCTCCATGTCGGCAGACTGCTCTACCTTGCGGTCCTTATACATCCGCTCCTCGATAAATATCTTTTCGAGCGAAGCGAACATCTGTTGCTCAAGGGTCTCGTCGAGACGTATCTCCAACTCTCGTTTGAGGAGCTGGCGGGTATGGTTTACCGAGTATTTGAGAAGTTCCGACACACTGAGGAACTCCGGCTTGCGGTCGCGTATCACGCAGCAGTTGGGCGATATGCTGACCTCGCAGTCGGTAAAAGCATAGAGAGCGTCGATGGTCTTATCCGAGCTTGTGCCGGGGAGGAGATGCACGATAATCTGGGCCTGGGCCGAAGTATTGTCCTCGACCTTGCGCACCTTGATTTTACCTTTCTCCATCGCGCCGAGTATCGACGAGATGAGAGTGGTGGTAGTCTTGCCGAACGGGAGTTCGGTGATGGCAAGGGTCTTGTTGTC
>CAZAWP010000224.1:0-2446 GCA_964488855.1 uncultured Sangeribacter sp. | reverse complement strand
GGGCTGGAACAAAGCCCTAAGAAACCAACTCCGACATGTCGGCGTAGATGAATCCATGCTACCAACCGCGGAGTATATCGACAATTTACGCATCCTTTCCGACCGCTCTACTGTGACTCAGATTCTATCGGAGGCCCATCAAGAGGTTTACGGTGATACTTCGGGCCTTTTCCTTCCCTCTACACCCATCATTGCACGCTCCGCCGAAGAGTTAGAGCGCGCTGTAAATCTTTTCGGCAAAAGTGTGGTCAAGGCACCGTGGAGCAGTTCGGGCCGAGGTGTGTTCTTTACAGACCCCTCCAGATTCTCTCAAGTATCCGCATCGTTGGAAGGTATTTTGCGTAAGCAGGGAGCTCTGACTGTCGAAAGGTTCTACGAAAAGAAGTTGGATTGTGCCACTGAATGGGAGTGTCATGACGGTGCGGTAACCTTCCTCGGCTGGTCTGTCTTCTTAACTGACGCACAGGGTCGCTTCAAGTATAATTATGTGGGATCGGAGGCAACTTTACGCTATATCATCCAAGAGAATACCCCCAAATGCGATTTAGACAAGGTTCTCGATTTTCAGAAACGAATTTTATTACATAACTTCGCATCGAATTACGAGGGAGTGCTTGGTATCGACATGATGACTCTTGCCGATGGCAATCTTCATCCCATGATCGAAATCAACCTGCGTCATACTGTCGGCTGGCTCGCTCTGCAGATAGAGCGCCGTATCGCCGAGGGTATGAGTCCGGATGTTTTGAACTCCATCCCCTTTATGAAATATATTTCTTCAACCCTTGACTACTCTGATAATTAAGGGTATAGATGTAATAGGTTTACCCATATAATAAGTGTATAAAATACATTTACCGATATAATAAGTGTATAGAAGATGATTAAGAGAATAGATATAGTCGGTGGCGGTAATGTCGCCACACATCTGAATAAAGCCCTTGCCGCCTCGTATGATGTAGCATTGGTAAATTCCCGGACCTTTGCGGGACTCCGCAAGGAGTCGGATCTGGTGCTTATTGCCGTTAAGGATGAGGCTATCGAGGCGGTTGCATCTCGTCTTTCAGATCACCGGGGTATCGTAGCGCATACATCGGGGTCGGTGTCGATGAAGACGCTCGAAGATGCTCTCGACCGTTACTCCGGCGTGGGTGTCTTCTACCCACTCCAGACTTTTTCGAAGGACGTGGCTCTCAATTACAGCGATATTCCATTCTTTATCGAAGCGACTGACGAAAAAACAGCCGCCGAACTGACGGCTGTTGCACGTGCGGTATCGCCCAACGTCGTGATGGCAGATTCCGATAAACGACGTAAGTTGCATATCGCCTCGGTACTGTCGTGCAATTTCGTCAATCACCTTTGGGCACTTTCGGCAGAGTTCCTCGACCGCGAGGGTCTCCCCTTCGAACTCCTTCATCCCCTGATTATGGAAACGGCATCAAAACTCTACCGTGGAGACCCGCGGCAGATGCAGACGGGACCGGCTGCTCGTGGAGACCTCGAGGTTATAGGCACTCATCACCGCATCCTTGCCGATGACAAGGAACTCGCAGCCATATACCGCCAGCTGTCTCAATCTATCATGTCACGCAAATTCTAATTATTTAGGCAATACCAATAGAATTACAAATTAAAACATCATTATATTTTGCTTTTATTACATCATAATTATTATGCTTGAGAATCTCAATAAATATCATATTCATTTGGCGAGCAAGTCGCCTCGTCGTCGCGAACTCCTCTCGCAGTTGCGACTGAATTTCAATATCATCACCATCGGAGGCATCAAGGAGGAATATCCCGCCGACCTGCCCGCACACGAGGTGCCTGAATACTTGTCAAACCTCAAGGCTGACGCGTATCTTCCTCATCTCAAGGATGATGATATGATCATCACCGCCGACACTGTCGTTATCCTTGACGGCAAGATTTATGGCAAACCCAAGGATGCTGCCGGTGCGGCAAAGATGCTTCAGGAGCTCTCCGGACGCACGCATACGGTAGTTTCGGGTGTCACGGTATTGACTGCCGGGAAAAGGGTATCGTTCAGCGATACGACCGAGGTTCGTTTCGCCCCCATCTCGCGCGAGGACATTGACTATTATGTAAACAATTTCTCCCCCCTTGACAAGGCAGGAGCCTACGGAATCCAGGAGTGGATCGGCTGCGTCGCCGTAGCCGGTATCAACGGCAGCTTTTACAACGTAATGGGTCTCCCTGTTCACCGCCTATACAAAGTCCTCGAGACTTTCGAACTTCCCGGGAACAAAAGCCTCCGGCTTTTGACACCATGACTCTGGTATGCTGCTTCTCTATGCTCCGAGCGCTGCGTAGCCCACAATAAAAAAGAGGATAGCATTGCTATCCTCTTTTTTTATTGTCTGTCATTTTCTCCTTCACTTAGCAGTCTCGGGAATGTGATCAGAAGCCTCCTTGTCAAACG
>CAZAWP010000223.1:0-2455 GCA_964488855.1 uncultured Sangeribacter sp. | reverse complement strand
GATCCAATATTGTCAGCTTAAATTTTTAAGCAACTATTGAGAATTAAATTATAACGGCTTATTTTTATGACCAAGTAATCGTCGATTATGCTTTACGATTTCATTGCAAACATATTTCGGGAGAATCCCGTCATACCTATCTTCCTGACCATCGGGTTGGGATTCTGGCTCGGCGGTCTGAGTTTCAAGTCTTTCTCTCTCGGGCCGGTGACCGCCACTCTCATCATGGGGGTCATAATCGGTCAGATGGATATCCCGGTCTCCGACACTCTCAAATCGGTGTCGTTTATGCTGTTCCTTTTCGCCATCGGCTACTCGGTGGGACCTCAGTTCTTCCGGTCACTTAAAGGTGACGGCCTGAAACAGATAGGGTTCGCCTGTATCGAGGTGCTGCTCTGCATCGCCACGGTCATAATCATCAGCATGGTCATGGGGTACAACAAGGGGCAGGCAGTGGGTCTCTTCTCCGGCTCCCAGGCATTTTCGGCAGTGATCGGTGTGGGTTCAAGCACTATAAAATCTCTCGGGCTCCCGGAGGGGGAGACACAGGAGCTCCTGAGCATAATCCCCGCCTGTTACGCGGTATGCTACGTATTCGGCACCATTGGTTCGGCGTGGGTCATCGCCAACCTAGGTCCCAAACTCATCGGTGGACTCAAGAAAGTCAAGGAGCAGACAGCCCAACTGGAGGCAGAGATGGATAACGGTGACATCGTGGCCGACCCGGGTACATTCGTGGCAAACCGCCCGATCTCGTTCCGCGCATATCGCGCCGAGTCCGATTATTTCAACCGACCGCGCACCATCGCCGAAATCGAGCGCCATATCGAGAAGCAAGGGCTTCGACATTTCATCGAGCGCCTGCGCGTCCGCGGCGAGATAGAAGACCCGCAGCCCGAGCTCAAGGTGCGTAAGGGAGACATCATAGTGTTGAGCGGTCGCCGTGAGACCATCGTCGATGATGCCGGGTGGATTGGCTCGGAGGTCACAGACCACGAACTCCTTAACTTCACCGCCGAAAACCTCCCTGTGACCGTGTCGAAATCGGGAGCCGACGGCATGACGCTCTCCGAACTCCGCAAACAGGATTACATGCGGGGTGTGATGGTGCGCAAGATCATGCGTGACGACATCTGCATCCCCATCAAGGCACAGACACGACTTGAAAAGGGAGACGTGCTGACACTCGTCGGATTACCGCAGGACGTCGCCGAAGCAGTTGCGGAGATAGGATTTTCCGACCGTCCCACCGAGGCGACGGATGTCGTATTTGTAGGGTTGGGCATAGCTATAGGTTGCTTTATCGGAGCGCTGACAGTCTATTACAAAGGGATACCACTCTCGCTGAGCACGAGCGGAGGCGCAATCCTGGCGGGACTTATCTTGGGGTGGTTGCGCAACAAGCGTCCGACCTTCGGACGCATCCCGCGCCCCGTGGTATGGTTTATGAATAATGTGGGCCTTAACCTGTTTATCGCCGTCGTCGGACTCGGAGCCGGCCCGACCTTCCTGACAGGACTCAAGGCAGTAGGATTGGAGTTCTTTCTGGTGGGCATCGTCTGTACATCATTACCACTGATATTATCGACTCTCATAGCTGCCAAAGTCTTCAAATTCAACCCCGCAATAGCCTTAGGATGTGTCGCGGGCAGCCGCAATGCCGTCGCCGCCCTCGGAGCCATCCAGGACAACCTTGACAGTACCCTCCCGGCGATGAGCTACACCATCACCTACGCCGTAGGCAGCATCCTCCTCATCTTCGCCGGCATGCTGATACCCCTCATCGTGTAGTATTCTTTTACCCTGATCGTGTAATAACACATCCCCTCTTAACCGCCACTCCTATAAATTGTAAATAAACAGAGGCTGCCAGCGCTAATTAGCGTTGGCAGCCTCTTTAATTACAATTAAGTTAATTCTACTTTTGCAGAATGACTTTATTTCCGTTTACGATGTAGACGCCTGCGGGTATGGTGGTGGAGATTTCTGACCACTCTTTATCTTTGCAGATCATGATACCTGTAAGGGTGTAAATGGTCACCTTCCCATCACGCTCCATCGCGATTGTTTCTATCGAAGTAAGCGCTGAGTAGGTACCATAAATCTCTAAGTCGTATGCCGGCATAGTCTCCGGAATTTCTGTTGTCCAACCCTCAAAACGGTTGCCCGACGGTACTTCCGGTTCTCCGATATTAAGCGGTGTTCCAAATTCCACTTCCTCGGTAGAATAAATGACATTATTCAGATAGAGTGTCAATGTATAGGTATTGACTGTAAATGTACCTGTCACGGTAACGTCATGGGCAGGCATTGTCTCGGGAAGTCCCTCCCAGCCGGAGAAGGAGTGACCCTCCTTGACGGGTTCGGCTTCGGCTACAATTGCGGTGCCATAATCCACGGTCATCACCTTGTAAGACTCTCCGTCTACGGTATAAGTCAGTGTGTACTGATTGAC
>CAZAWP010000222.1:0-2510 GCA_964488855.1 uncultured Sangeribacter sp. | reverse complement strand
GGAATTGCATCCAGGCGCTGCTCTTATAGTTGACCTCACCGGACGATGGGAAGAAAAGCAAGTATTAAACCCCGGAGTCATACCGAGCAGGATAGTCACGATATCGGTAAGAGCGTTGCTTGCGGTCTTGGCGAGACGGTTAGTAACGCCGCATTCGCGAAGAAGGTTACCGAAGAAGAGCATACCGAGCAGGGGAAGACCTGAAGGAACCACGAAGCAAGTGAGAAGCATGCCGACAATCGGGAAGATAATCTTCTCGTTCTGTGACACGGCACGCGCCGGTTTCATGCGGATAAGGCGCTCCTTCTTGGTAGTGAAGAGACGCATCAACGGCGGCTGTATCACCGGAACAAGAGCCATGTAGCTATAAGCTGATACGGCAATCGCACCCATGAGATTAGGAGCAAGCTTCGAAGAAAGGAAGATTGCTGTAGGACCGTCGGCACCACCGATAATTGCAATCGCACCAGCCTGGTCAGGAGCAAAACCGATAGCAAGGGCTACCATGTAGGCACCAAAGATACCGAACTGTGCGGCAGCTCCGATAAGCATGAGTTTAGGATTTGCGATTAGGGCGGAGAAGTCTGTCATGGCTCCGATGCCGAGGAAAATCAGCGGAGGATACCAACCTGCGCTCACACCGTTATAAAGGATGTTGAGCACAGAGCCTTCTTCATAAATACCAATTTCAAGACCGGCACCTGTGTTGAAGGGCACATTGCCGATAAGGATACCAAAGCCAATCGGAACTAGCAGCATGGGCTCGAAGTTCTTCTTTATGGCAAGCCAGATAAAGAAAAGACCGACAGCCAACATGACGAAGTTACCAATCTCGGCATTGGCAAAACCAGTCAGTTCCCAGAACTGTTGCAGGTTTTTCAATAGGAAATCACCAAATGACATAATCCTTTAATATTATGCGATTGTGATGAGAACTGAACCTTCGAGAACAGAATCGCCTGGAGCTACGTTGATAGAGGCAACTTTACCGTCGCGACCTGCATGGATGGCATTTTCCATCTTCATAGCTTCGAGGAGAACCACTGTATCGGCAGCTTTAACGGCATCACCGACCTTAACAGGGATTGACAGTACGACACCGGGAAGCGGAGCTTTGACAGCATCGCCGGTGCCTGTTGGCGCGGGTTTTGCGATGACTTTTTCGCCGGCTGCGGTGCGAGGTGCGGCTTCCGGGCGGGGTGAGCTCACAGATTTAACCTTGGCTGCAGTGTGCTGCTCCATTTCTACTTTATAGGGAACACCATTGACTTCGACCTGAGCCACGTTGCCGTCGATGTCTCCCACGGCAACCTTGTAAGTGTTGCCATTAATTTTATATTTATATTCTTTCATTGTTAATCTTATTTGTAGAATTTATAAATGTGGGTGATTAAAGCTTAACGGCGATGATTTACACCGGGCACTTCGCGCAGACCATAAATCTTGGAGCTCCACGGAGAGTAAGCACGTTTAACCTTATTGATAGTAAGGATAGTGTTCTCTGTGTCGTGAGCGTCAAGATGGTCGTGAAGCGCCATAACAATAGCGGCAATTTCCTCACCTGAGTCATGAGCGATTTCGCTTTTATCCACTTCATTCTTTTCGACTCCATGAGCACGCATCTTATTGAGACGCGAGATGCTGGCACCGATTTTGCCAATGCCATAGAAACACAGGCAAAGAACAAGAAGTGCAGTAAAAACAATACACATAGCCATAACGGTCATACCGAAGCCGTTGGCATCACGTTCTGCAAACTCCTCGATTTTGTTATTGGTGTCTCGGATAACGTTAGCGCTTGAGGGAGTAATGTATGCCACTCCTCCGTCGCGAACCACCCATTCACCTGCACCGTCGATTGAACGGGCATAACTGTTATCAGCGGCAAGCGAAGCGGGAATGAAAACTTCGTCAATCAAAGTGATTCCGTCCGCATCATATACGCCAATCCAGTTGTCTTTGCCGGGTTCGAGGATGAAATTAGTGTGAAAAGTACCTTTATCAGGCTGACCGTCTGCAAAGAAAACAACGTGCTGGCGCTTAGCGATGCGGGTATTCACATCACCGAGGGGCACAGGATATTTCTTAGGCTGCGCAGGGTCATTGGTCAAATATACGCTTGAAATCTCAAGCGGAGCAAAATTAGAGTTGAAGAGTTCAATCCAACCATGGTGTTCGCCATAGTCGTCGACAATGCTCGATTCGTTCTGCACCATCACTTCGTTAATGCGGAGCGATTTTCTGCCTTGCGCGAAGGCTGTCGATGCTGCCGCAACAACGATTATGGCTGCTAAAAATAATTTTCTTTTCATAAGTTCATTATGCTTTAAGAGCGAATAAGACTACCGACGGCTTACAGAGGTATGTTGCCGTGTTTCTTGGCCGGGTTGGTCACCTTCTTGGTCGCAAGCTACTGGAGCGCACGGATTATGCGGAAACGAGTGTTGCGCGGCTCGATGACGTCGTCGATATAGCCATATTTCGCTGCATTGTAAGGATTGCAGAAGAGC
>CAZAWP010000221.1:0-2525 GCA_964488855.1 uncultured Sangeribacter sp. | reverse complement strand
GAGTACACCTGCTGCAGTGTGCTCAAAATCGCCACCGCCTCACTGCGTGACGGCGCGCGGACGACGCACCGCAGTATCGGGTTCCACTCGATAGGCGTATATATACTCATGTTATCGCGCAGCTCCCTAACACACGTATTCATGCTGACAATCTCAGCAGTGTACGAGTCTATGCCCGCATCCCAGTCTAAGCCTGTGCGTGACCCTGAGCTTGTGCCTGTACCTGATCCTGAGCCCGAGTCTGTACCAGTGCGGTAGCTTATGCCCGCAATGCGGGCATTCCGGCGCAGCCGCAGGGCGCCTTCGGCGAGCGGGAGCGTCACCCCGTCCGAGTCTAAATCAAACTCCCTCTCCTCGCCGGTGTTGCCGCTTCGTACCCTCACCTTATCCCCCTCGATCTCAATGCTGAGGCGATCGGTGAAAGTCGGAGCAACCCCCACCCACTCGACGATTACCGGCACCCGGTCGGCAGGGATATACTCGTGCCGGAGCAAACGGCTATCCTTGTAACGGACGCGCAGATCGAGCGAATCGGCGACCGCCATAAGGAGCGAGGGAGTTGTGAGGCGTATTGCCTCGTCGCTGAAATCTACACTCTGCCCGCTCAGTCCGATGTCGGCTAAAAAGGGATGACCGTTGTCGTAATGCGTCTCGTGGATGGCTCCGCGTATAAATAGTTCACCCTCGGCAGAATATAACGGTGTGGTGACAGCTAACCAGATTCCGGCAGCCGCCATCATGGAGATGACGGCGATTATAATCTGACCGGGATGGTGTAATGCGTCGCGCAACGCCGATGCGATGCCGAGGGGTGATGATGTAGTTTCACTATTCTTTACTTTCATGCCGTAAAGATAGTGATTTTTTATTTCTCACGCATGAAAATCAAGAGCGTGATTCCCTTGAAACCCGCGTGCTTTTATTTCTCACGCATGAAAATTGAGATCGGGGTACCGTTGAAATCCCAATGCTCGCGGATCTTGTTCTCCAGGAAGCGTCGGTACGGCTCCTTGACCCACTGCGGAAGGTTGCAGAAGAATACAAAGGTCGGTATCACAGCATCCTTGAGCATGGTGACATATTTGATCTTGACAAACTTACCCTTATTGCTTGGCGGGGGAGTTATGGCGATCTGCTCAAGCATGTAGCTGTTGAGCTGCGATGTCGGTATCACTCTCTTGCGGTTCTCGTAGACATGGATTGCAGTCTCAAGCACCTTGAAAATACGCTGCTTGGTAAGCGCCGAAGTGAAGATAATGGGGAAGTCGGTAAAGGGAGCGAAACGGTTGCGGATAGCGTCCTCAAAACGTTTCTGGGCGGTCACTGACTTGTCCTCGACGAGGTCCCACTTGTTTACGCATACCACCAATCCCTTGCGGTTACGCTGTATGAGTCCGAAGATATTGGAATCCTGCGCCTCGATGCCGCGGGTGGCGTCAATCATGAGGATACACACATCCGATGCCTCGATGGCACGGATAGAGCGGATTACGCTGTAATACTCTATATCCTCGTTTACCTTCTGTTTCTTACGGATACCGGCAGTATCGACCAAATAGAAGTCGAAGCCGAACTTATTGTAACGGTGATAAATCGAATCGCGGGTGGTGCCGGCGATGTCGGTCACGATGTGTCGCTCCTCGCCGATAAAGGCATTGATAAGCGACGATTTACCTGCATTCGGACGACCTACGATGGCGAACTTGGCGATATTCTCCTCGGTGTCGTCGTCATCGTCACGTTTGGGCATATCCTTGACGATTTCGTCGAGGAGTTCGCCGGTGCCTGAACCGTTGGCAGACGAAACCTCGATGGGATCGCCCAAGCCGAATGAATAGAACTCCGATACGTTGAAGCGGGCATCGCCCTTATCCTCCTTATTTGCGACCACGATCACCGGCTTCTTGCTGCGGCGAAGTATGGCTGCCACCTGGTCATCAAGATCGGTGACACCTGTCGAGGCATCGACGACAAAGAGGATTACATCAGCCTCCTCGATGGCGATCTCAACCTGTTTGTTGATCTCCTCCTCGAAGACATCATCTGAATTGACCACCCAACCGCCGGTATCGACGATCGAGAATTCCTGACCGCACCAGTCTACCTTACCGTACTGGCGGTCGCGTGTGGTGCCGGCGGTATCATCGACGATCGCGCGGCGTGTCTGCGTCAAACGGTTGAACAGGGTGGATTTACCCACGTTCGGCCGTCCTACAATTGCTATTAACTTACTCATGATGAGTTATAATATTATAATTTCTATAATCTAATCTGAAATCTGACCTGATTTAATCGGGTGCGATTTATCAGGATTCGATGTAACCGAACTGACGGAGCTTGTTCTCGCGGTTACGCCAATCCTTCTCGACCTTGACAAAGAGCTCCAGGAAGACTTTCTTATCGAAGAATTTCTCAATATCCTGACGTGCCTGGATACCTACGGTCTTGATCTTCTCACCGGCTTTACCGATAAGGATACCCTTCTGCGAATCACGCTCGACGTAGATGACAGCCATGATATGGAT
>CAZAWP010000220.1:0-2527 GCA_964488855.1 uncultured Sangeribacter sp. | reverse complement strand
GTAACTGCTATGATAGTCTCCGGGTCGTCGATGTTCTGAGGCTCCCCCTCGTAGAACTCATACACCACATACTTGACGACCTCTGACTCGCTATCGTGATGCTGATGTTTAGGCTTCTCCCAGGTGAGGAACGTACCGTCATGCTCCTTGATAATCTTCATCTCGGCGATACCTTCGGGCTTCTTCGCCTTGTCGCCGTAGACCGGAGGCAGGGCGAAAGTCGTCTGATACTTCATGGCGAGCGAGTCGGCGGCTCCCTTGTAATTGTCGGTAACCCAATATCCATGCCACCAGACATTGCCCTTGACATTAGGCAAGGTGCGCGACAACTTGACCTTGGTGTCAAGTTCGTTGGGGTCATTGGTACGCGGGTCACGATTGTCCATGGTGCGTTTTACATCCCATCCGATGTAAATATCGGTGCCGTGGGCGTTATCGCTCCACCATTTGGCGAGCTTGCGGCTCGGAGCCGCCGCCAGGTCGAGCGTCCAGTAAAGCTGGGGTGCCAGGTAGTCTACCCATCCATTCTTAGCCCACAGGATGACATCGGCATAGAGGTCATCGTAGTTCTGCAGACCCGTACTCTCCGAACCGCGCGGATCATTCTTGACGTTACGCCAGATGCCGAACGGACTTACGCCGAACCGCACCCACGGCTTATGTTTCTTGACAGTCGAATGGAGTTGCTCGATAAGCAGATCGACGTTCTTACGGCGCCAGTCACCACGGTTCATGCCATTGCCGAACCGTGCATACGATGCATCGTCGGGAATCTTCATCCCCTTGGCAGGATAGGGATAGAAATAATCGTCGATGTGAATGCCGTCTACATCATAGCGGTTAAGGATATCGCTCACTACATTGCAGATATAGTCGCGGTTTTCCTGAAAGGCAGGGTCAAACAGTATCTGACCATTATAGCGGAAGAAGCGCTCCGGATGCTTATTGGAGATATGGTCGGCAGGCAGTACCTCCTTGGCGGTCGAGGTTACGCGGTAAGGGTTGAGCCAAGCGTGGAACTCCAATCCGCGTTTGTGAGCCTCCTCGATGGCATACTCCATGGGGTCCCACATCGGCGAAGGTGCCTTGCCGCGCTTTCCCGTGAGCCATGCACTCCACGGCTCGATCTCCGACTTATATACCGCATCGGCGGTGGGGCGAACCTGAAAAAACACAGCATTACACCCCGCTTCCTGCAGTTTGTCAAACTGATCACGGATATAGGCCTTCGCTTGCTCGGTAGTCTTGTTTTGCCACTGTGTCTGACCGATGACGTGGAGCCATGCACCGCGGAACTCCCGTTTGGGGTTGTCTATCGCCCATGACGAAAGAGAAATAAGTGCAAAAAAGAGTATAATAAAGGATCGTAAATTTTTCATAATCAAAGGAGAGTATTTTATTTAAGGAGAGTTAAGAGTATGCCTGAGGAGCGTGTTATTTACTGTTGATGCCGATTCCGAATAGTGCGTAATCATAGACGACAGGGTCATCGGGGCGCAGTGTGCGGAGGGTATCGGTAAGTTCGAGTACGGTTCGGCGGTCGTTAGCCTTACGGTCAATCAGCCCCAGAGCGCGCGCCGTATTGCCCACGTGGACATCCAGCGGGATGAAGAGTTTGCTTTTGGGGATAGATTTCCACACCCCCATGTCGACGATGCCGTCGTCGCGGACGAGCCACCGCAAAGCCATATTTATCCGCTTGAGGGCAGTGGCATCGAGATTGCGCGGCAAGACACGCGATGAGCACTCCGTTCCGTTTGCCTCGTCAAAGAGGGCATTGAGGGCACGTACCATCTCCCATGACGGAGTCTCGGTTTCGCCGATCTTATTGGCAGCACAGAAAGCGTCGAGAGAACCGTAACGCTTGTAGACCAAATCGAGACCGCGCAACATCTGCTGCATGTGGGTGCCGAAGAAAGTGCGATGTATGTTCCTCTCCGGGTCGATTTCATTATAGGCACCCGAGGAGACGAACGTAAACGGTTCGTCGTTCATGATCTCAAGCATCTTCTCGCAGTTGCGGCATATCATCTTGCGGTTGCCCCAGGCGATTGTTGCCGAGAGTAGCGACACGATCTCAATGTCGCGCAAGTCGGAGAACCGACGCGGAAACTGCACCGGATCTTCGCCGATAAATTCGGGCGAGTTGATGCGCTCCGATTCGCGGTCAAGGAGTTCGGTGATGTCAGCCGGCACTAAGACCTTCCCCTCCGCATTGGTAACAACCTCCGGAATTACGATGGATTTCTCGGCCATCTCACTTTCTTGTTTTGGGGTCACGGATATGTGCCGCCACGTCCGGGCGAACGGTGCGCAGCGTGGAGACGAAAGCAGAATCGTAGGCGGCGGCACAGTGGTGCTTGCCGGCTATCTCGTACTCCGAACTCTTGGTGCGTGCGTCGAGGAGCTGACGCTGCAGGTCGAGGGTGTCTTTCCACTCACTGCCTACAAACAGGCGGGCGGCATCCCGTCCCTGCATCTCCGCAGCCTCGATTTCGGCGACATCCTCCTCAGCTACCTGCGTCTT
>CAZAWP010000219.1:0-2533 GCA_964488855.1 uncultured Sangeribacter sp. | reverse complement strand
AGCACACCGGTCATCGCTCACTATCAGCGCCGATGACCGGTTGCTCTTTTTAGGGTCATGCTTCGCCGGCAACATCGGCGGTGCCCTACGTAAGCGCGGCATGGATGTCACCATTAATCCGTGTGGCGTAGTCTATAACCCTATCTCGCTACTCATGCTGATAGAGTTGGCACGTACCCCCATGTCTGCGGAGCAATTGATCTCCGAGTCCATGACCCAGCGTGACGGCGAATGGGTAAGCTGGTTTACCGACGGTTCGTTTGCCGATGCCGACCGCGATAAGGCAGAACGTAAAGTATTAAAGGCTTTTCTCACTCTGCATGAGTCTATAAAAAAGTGCAAGGCTGTCTTCGTGACTTTAGGCACGGCTTTTGTCTATTGGCACCTCGGCGAACCGCGTATCGCTGTCGGTAATTGCCACAAACATCCGGCCCGGGAATTCAGCAGACGCATGCTGTCGGTGGAGGAGTGCACTACGGTAATTCATAACCTCACCACCAAAATCAAGGAGATAAATCCCGACATCGAGGTTGTATATACTGTCAGTCCGGTACGACATCTTGCCGACGGCTTTATTGACAACAATGTGTCAAAATCCACCCTACTCTTGGGCGTTAATCGTCAGCGGGAGAACGGAGAAGCTCTTTACTTCCCGGCTTACGAAATTCTCAATGATGACTTGCGAGATTACCGTTTCTATGCTTACGATTTATGTCATCCGTCTGAGGAAGCGGTGGAATACATCGAGGAGAAATTTATCGCAACTTTCTTCGACACAGAAGGGATCGCGGTTCTCGATAAGGCAGAGGAAATACGGCGACGCTTGAATCACCGACCTCTGCATCCGGATACCGAAGCGGCTCGGAAGTTTGCAGAAGATACTGATCGCATGCTTGCTGCATTCAAGTCAGAGCATCCCGGCTTCTCATTCGACATATCATTTTAATCTTATTGCATTAATCTTATTGCATTAATCTTATCGCATTAAAAAATCGCATGAAAGAGATATTATCATTTTTAAAAGAATTGAGTGCCAACAACAACCGCGAGTGGTTTGAGGCACATCGTCCCACATATTTAGAGATAAAGAAAAAAGTCGAGGATATGACGCAAACTCTTATTGACGGCATCGCCAAGTTCGAGCCCACCGCCTCTGCCCTGCGTCCTTCCGACTGTCTGTATCGCATCTACCGTGATACCCGCTTTTCGCCTGACAAGACACCGTATAAAAACCATATCGGCATATACATCAATCCTTTTGGAGGAAAGAAGAGCGAGCTTGCGG
This sequence comes from uncultured Sangeribacter sp., assembly GCA_964488855.1. Lineage (GTDB taxonomy): Bacteria > Bacteroidota > Bacteroidia > Bacteroidales > Muribaculaceae > Lepagella. Next base: position 1,248 of record CAZAWP010000219.1, on the reverse strand, counting down.
GTTATTATCTTCACATCCAGCCGGGCAACATGTTGGTCGGCGGCGGGTTATGATGCCCTACCCCCGAGATACTGCGCGAGGTGCGCAGTGCTATCTATGGTGACACCGAGGAATATTTGGAGATCATTGAGGCACCGGAGTTCAAGGCTCTCTTCGACCATATCGGCGAAGACGAGATAAAGACCGCCCCCAAGGGCTTCCCCAAAGATTGGGAACATGTAGCCCTCCTCCGTCCCCGCAGCTATACAATCGGACACAACTATACCGACGCACAGGCCTGCAAGACCGACTTCCTCGCCCGCACCCTCGACGCCTTCCGCGTCATGAAGCCCTTCACCGACTTCCTCAACGACACCATCCGCCTCAGCCGCGACCCCGAGTAATCAATTATTTTGGAGTTTTAGAAGAGGGGTTGAAACTTTGTTACCGTGGTAATAATTACCGTGGTAATAAAGTTGGGAGCCAGTAGTGGAAGGGTTGGGAGCGGCGGAGGGGGAGCCAGGCGCGGAGCTGCGGGAGGGTGGTGACGCCGGCGGAGAGGACGGCTTCGTAGTATTCGACGCCGTGGATTTCTTCGTCGTCGGGGGTGTTGTACTTGAGGGCGAGGATCGTTTCCTTTACTTCGGGGGTGAGCCGGGCGACAATACGGTCAGCCATTTCTTCAAAGTAACCGTCGTATTGCGTGCCCTTTTCGATGTGGATAATGTCGATTTGCCAGATCTCGTCATCACTTGCCTTGTATTTGATGTGCCAAGCGAGGCTGTGTTCATCGGTGTGGAGACCGTTGATACATTTTATTTCGATCACGTTGGGATTTTTTGCCATTTGAGAGGCGATGGCAAAGCTGCTCTCCTCGGTGATTCCGGAGGAATATACGTGAAGGTCGATATCGCGATGCTTGGCGATCAATCCCATGCGCAGCGAGCCTACTAATCTGACTTCTGCCCCGGCTCGCTCCCAGATTTCTTTTATACCGGAGGATTGTAATACTTCAAATGCGCGGTCGGCAGCTTTTTGCGATGCTTCAAAATAATTCATTTTGTCGTTGCGATTAAATAAATCTGCAAAGATAAGTAACTTTGGTAAATAATGAGGGGTAATTTGCATTGGATCCCTTTATTTTTACTTAAGAGGGAGCGAGGAGTGATAAAAGCGGGCAGCTCGGAACACGCGGAACGCCCTGCCCGCCGAGCGGGGAACTGCCCTACGGGCAGCGGCTCCGCGATGAAGGTGAACACAGCAAGCTGA
>CAZAWP010000218.1:0-2537 GCA_964488855.1 uncultured Sangeribacter sp. | reverse complement strand
ATAACACCGTGCTTATCACTCATTATAATGTTTTCCCCGATTTTCGTTACAAATATAAACAAAAGATTTTGAATTTTAATTCTCTACGATACTGCAGCCTCATCTTTGTGGCTCTCTTTCTGTCAGTGATCGCCGGCGGGTGCATCACCGACTCGTTCACCACTTCCCCCTCCGACCTGCTGACCTTCTCGCGCGAGAAGGTCGATTTCGACACCATTTTCACCGGCGAGGGTTCGACGACGGCGCGTCTTGTGGTCTCCAACCGTGCCTCCAAGGCACTTAATATCACGTCGATACGTCTTGCAGCCGATGACTCCTACTTCGCCGTCAATGTCGACGGTGTCAGCGGCACGGTCTTCCACGATGTCGAGATACGTGCCAACGACTCTATCTATATCTTCATCGAGTGCCGTCCTCCGGTTACCGACGATGTGGAGCCTTACCGCATCGAGGATAAGCTGCTCTTCGTCACCAACGGCGTGGAGCAGGCGCTCCCCATCGAGGCGGATGCGTGGAACGTCACCCGTCTCCGCGCCGAGGTGCTAACCGCCGACACGCGGCTCAGTTCCACTGCTCCATACGTTGTCTACGACTCCCTCGTCGTCGCCAAGGATGTCACCCTCACCATAGATCCGGGGGTAAGGATGCTCTTCCACGACGGTGCCCGGCTGCGCGTCCACGGTTCGCTGCAGGCTGTCGGCACCCCCGAAAAGATAATAGAATTTGGCGGTGACCGCATCGACGATGTCCTCCCCGATGTCGGCTACGATGTCCTCGCCGGGCAGTGGGCGGGCATCGAGTTTACCGAGACCTCGTCGGGCAACCGCCTTGAGTACGTCGATATCCACTCCACGGAGTTTGGCGTCACGGTCGCTCCTGTCGAGTCGCTTGCTGAGCCGTCACTTTATCTCCGCAACTCATGGCTCCACAACTCTCGTGGGTCCGCGTTGGCAGCCCGTTATGCACGCATTGAGGCAGTGGGGGTATGCTTCTCCGAAGCGGGTGCCGGCGTTATAGACCTTACCGGCGGCGAGCATTCTTTCCTCCAGTGCACGTTTGCCAACAACTACCTCTTCGCCGTACCCTCCGACCCGCTGCTGACGTTGCATCATGTCCTCCCCTCGGCGCCCGACTCGGATCTGCCGTTTATGTCCGCAACCTTCCGTAACTGCATCTTATACAGCACGATGACCGGTGACATCAACATCGACAACCTTGGAGGAAGCAACGTTTATCTGCAGCGCTGCTCGTTGCGCTCCAACGGCTCAAACGATGATAATTTCATCGACTGCCTCTGGGACGTGGATCCCCTCTTCTTCGCCGTCCGCGAGGATTATGACTTCAACTACCACCTCCAGCCCGAATCCCCCGTGCTACACTCAGCCGACGGCTCGTTCATCACCCCCGCCGCCGAGGTCGACATGGACGGCATAAACCGATGGACCTTCGGCACCCCGGCCCTCGGCGCTTACGCGCAGTAAGGCGTTATCTCAGCTCCCGGCGGCGTGCGGGCGAGTCCGATATTCCTCTTTTTAACTTCCGATTGATTAGTAGATAGATTTTAGTTATCTTTGCAACATGAAAGAAAATACTCAGCATAACCCTAAAAATTTCAAGCGCACTCTTATCACCACTGCGCTTCCCTACGCTAACGGTCCGGTACATATCGGTCACCTCGCCGGTGTCTATGTACCCGCCGACATCTATGCCCGCTACAAACGTCTCCGCGGGGAAGAGGTTCTCCTCATCGGCGGCTCCGATGAACACGGTGTGCCTATCACTATCAAGGCGAAGAAGGAGGGTGTTACCCCTCAGGACATCGTAGACCGTTATCATAAGATAATCAAGGACTCCTTCGAGGGTCTCGGCATCTCGTTTGATGTCTACGGTCGCACCACCTCCGACACTCACCGCCGCACTGCCTCCGATTTCTTCCGCAAGCTCTACGAGAAAGGTGAGTTTATCGAGAAGACTTCCGAGCAGCTCTACGACCCCGTCGCAGGGCAGTTCCTCGCTGACCGCTATGTCACCGGTACTTGCCCCGTATGCGGCAATCCCGATGCCTACGGTGACCAGTGCGAGAAATGTGGTACCTCGCTCAATGCCACTGACTTGATTAATCCCAAATCGGCTATCACCGGCAATACCCCCGAGCTCCGCGAGACCTCACACTGGTATCTCCCCCTCGACAAATGGCAGAAACCTCTGGAGCACTGGATTCTTGACGAGCATAAGGAGTGGAAACCCAATGTCTACGGTCAGTGCAAGTCATGGCTCGACCTTGGCTTGCAGCCCCGCGCCGTGAGCCGCGACCTCGACTGGGGTATCCCCGTACCCGTTGAGGGTGCCGACGGCAAGGTGCTTTACGTGTGGTTTGACGCACCCATCGGCTATATCTCCAACACCATCGACCTCGTCGGCGACGACTACACCAAGTGGTGGAAAGACCCCGAGACACGCATGCTCCACTTCATCGGCAAGGACAATATCGTCTTCCATTGCATCGTCTTCCCGGCAATGCTCATGGCTGACGGCTC
>CAZAWP010000217.1:0-2548 GCA_964488855.1 uncultured Sangeribacter sp. | reverse complement strand
TCGATACTTTTTTAATTCTTTTCGGCTTCAGGTTTTTGATTCCATTCAACCTTCGGGTCAATTTTAGTGTTATCCCTAAAAAGGAATTTTTATGAAACCCGAAGTTGTAAAGAATTTTGAAAAGAAGGTACATGATGACCTTTATGGCTATCTGCGCCACAAGGAGGCAATCGACGAACATATCCCGGAGTGTCCGGACGTAGAGGAAAAGTGGCAGATTATATGCCGCGCCTATCTTCCCGACGGCGCCCGTGAGTTTCAGCAATATCCCAATGTATCATTAGGCTGGATGATGTTCATCGGCATGGCGATGGCCTATTACTGGGATACCGACTGGGAGAAATATGCCGACCGCACCGATTACTACGAGGCGCTTCGCGATGCCGAGGGTTATGACAACATGGATGACTATGTGGTCAAGAAGGTGTTGGGTTACGACGGTGAGGCAGCCGAAAAGATTTCGGAGCTTGTTGCCGAGTGCGCCGCACGCGTCAATAGTCTCCTGCTCCATGAGCATATAGAGGCCGGCAGCGAAGAAGCATTCGCTTGTTATGTAGCCGCCCTCCACGAACTATATAAGATGGGTATGGCAGTCGAGCTCAATGCTCTCGGTTACCACATGACGCCCTTTAACCCGTCGATGAATTAAAAAAACTCTACTTGCCGAGGTTTCGTCCTCGGTGTAGCCGGGCTTCTGCGATTATATATGTGAAAGCAGTTCGTATTTTTGTTACAAAAATCGGGCTGCTTTCTTTTTTATAATCACACACTAAAACACAGCACTATAAACTAAAAACTATACACTAAAAACTAAAAACTCCCCTATGCCAGTAGCGTAATGATGATTCCGGAGAAAATCAGGACGAAGTTGCCGACGGCGTATGTGACGGTGTAACCCATCGCAGGCAAAGTGCTGTCGAGAGAATCCTGGATGGCACCCAAGGCGGCCACGGCATTGCGGCTGCCGGCAACGCAACCCAACGTGACGGCACCGGAGAACTTAAACAGCTTCCGCCCGATAGGGATGGCTATAACCAAGGGAATCGTGGTGCAAAGGATGCCGACAAAGAAGAGGCTCACACCTACCTCGCGCAGTCCGTCGATGAATGTCGGCCCCGCCTGTATCCCCACGATGGCAATGAACATATTCAATCCCATATTGTCCATAATCCATGTCACCTGTGGCGGGATGCGCCCGAACGACGGGCGCTTGTTGCGCCACCACCCTAATAGCAAGCCCGCTATAAGGACTCCGCAACTGCTTGACAGTGACAACGGTATGCCCTTTACATGAATCGTCAGGACACCCACTAATACTCCGATGGCAAGACCTAAAGAGAGGAACGTGATGTCGGTGGCGTTGGTGGCACGGTCGCTGTAGCCTATCTCGGGCACCGCCGCCGCCACATCCTGCGGAAGTCCCACGAGGGTTAGCACGTCGCCCGATTCCAACATGGTACTGCTGTGGATGGGAATCTGGACATCGTTGCGCGAGATGCTGCGGATTATCACGCCGCGCATGTACTCCTCCTTGCGCAGATCCTTTATGGTCCTGCCGTCCGCTTTGTTGCGCGCTACCGTCACCGGGAGATTCTCGGTGGCAAAATTCAGCAGGTCGTCATCGACAATCTCCGGACCGATAAAAGATGACTCCTCGATTACCGTGACGCGTCGTCCGCTGAGCACGACAAGGTCACCCTTGCGGATCTTGGTGTCGGGGAGCGGATCCTCGATAATGCCTCGCACGCGCACGCGTTCTATAAATAATAATAAGCCTCGGCGTTTCATCTCCTCCTCGAGTTCGTAGATGCGTCGGGGGCGGTCGAAGAACTCTGACTCCGCTCTGTAGGCCCTGAACGAGATAGGACGATTTGCCACCACATAACCCGGGTCTACCGAAAACTCACCCTGATCCATCTCCGCCTCGATGCGTGCCGTCTCCTCCTTAACCTTCTTGAGACCTCCCATCAGCATCGGCCCTAAATTGGCGACGATCCACGAAGTGCCGATTGTGCCGAAGATATAGGTCACCGCATAGCAGGCGGGAATCATCGACACCAACTTATGATACTCCTCGCTTGACAACCCCAAACCTTTGAGCGTGTCGGAGCCGACACCGATGACCGCCGAGATCGTCTGCGACCCGGAGAAGACACCGATGGCAGCACCCTTGTTATACCCCATGATCTTGGAGGCCGCGAGGCAAGTGCCCACACACAGCACCCCTATCACCACGGCAAAGAGCATCTGCTTGATTCCCTCCCCCTTGAGCGAACGGAAGAACTGCGGCCCCACGCTGTAGCCGATCGCAAAGAGAAAGAGCATGAAGCTGACAGTCTTCAGAGGTTCGTTGATGGGAATATCCATCTGCCCGATTACGACCCCGACCAAGAGGGTAGCCGTAACGGTGCCCAAAGTAAAAGACTTGAACTTCAGTGATCCTAACCAGAACCCGATGCCAATCGTCAGAAAGATCGGCACCACAGGATTATCGCGAAACAACTCCTCAAAGAATTGCCACACATCAACGTTCCCTAATATCATCATA
>CAZAWP010000216.1:0-2591 GCA_964488855.1 uncultured Sangeribacter sp. | reverse complement strand
GCAACATTTACGACAAAATTGTGAAAATTTGGCAAATCCGAGTGTCATATCAGGCTTGACTTGTTCTCGCTACATGCTTGATAACCCGTCTTATCGTCCTCCATTTCGGGAAGAAAGCGAAGGGTCGCAGGTTGCCTCGATAAACGATTATACCTCCTATGGCAACTATGCAGATGATGAGCAACCAGCCGAAAATCTCTTTCATCGAAACTATCAGTGCCCTTTCCTGCACCATCCCGTACAGTTGCCCTAAAGGTATGCGCATTACATCGGGGAAGACATCAAGGGTCTCTCCACTCATAAGGGCGGCATTCTTGGCGAAAGTGTGTCGGAACCACTCCCCTACGATCGCCGGACCGAAACAGGCTCCCATCACGGCTCCGGTGAAGCCGTTGATCGTCAGACACTGCGGGAACACTTGAAAAGGTAACCCACACTGTACCACTGATGTAAGGAAAACTATTGAGATGATGACCGAGGCAAAGCCACGGATGAAAAGTGGTACGAAAAGTGCCTCCTTTTCCACTCCACGACCTATGCAGAAATAAAACCATCCCAAATATAATCCTGCCATGATAAAGGCGATAAGCGCCATGGTCTTATACCTCCATTTGCGCAGGGCAAACGTGACGTAGGTAAACCCCACCCCCACGACAATGCCGGCAAAGACGTACCAGTTGAGGTCGATTAGATTGGTCTCGTCAAATCCTAATACGGCAATTGCGTAGCTATGCTCAAAGACATGATCGGTGGCGAGGAGAGTGAAAAATATGAGATACACTATCGTTGCGTTGCGGACGTTACGGTTGAGCAATGCCGGCATAGAGATATAAGGATGATGCAGGAAGGTTGCTCGCCAGAGGTTAATCAGCAGTGCCACGATGCCGAGAGCTGTGGCAAATGTTATTTCCGTTGCATCCCACCAGTCATAGAAATTACCGTAGACGCAAACGAAGGTAAAACACATGAAGAAGATTGTCCACAAAATCGCACCAATCCAGTCTATACCGAGGAGTGGTATGAACATCGGTGCCCGCACCGGTCTGACGAATATCAGTACCATCAGCATCATGAGGCACAGGAGTGCTCCCATGATGTAATGCATGTATTCCCACTGTGAGAAGAATGCGACATAGATGGTAGAGATACCGCAGAGCTGTATCACCCCATCCACCACGAGATAGACGTAGCAGAAAAACACCGTCATATCGCGCGTGGGGGTCAGCCACAGCTGAATGGTTGAGTTACACGCCAGGGTGCCTTGCATACGGAACCATCCTGCTATCAGACAGGTGCCGACAAGTACCGGCACGCTCGATGTATTGGCACAAATTATCGTTGCGGTCAGGAGTACGAGTCCGACGGCAAGGAGCTGGGTGCGGTTGGTAAAGCGGAACTTAAAGCGGAACATCACGCAGAAGTTGATGCTCATGCCTATAAGAGAGGCATAACCCGCCATGAGGATATCCTCCTGCATGAGTGCCGTAGTACCGACCATATCGGTGACGGCGGCGAGGTATAGGCCTCCGCTGAACTGTATGATCAGGACAAAGAAAATGAAGAGCCACGGTTTTAGAGGACGTGGCACGAAGTCAGGGACGTCCGGTATGTCGAACGGTCCCTGCGGTGCTCCCCAGGCTGCCATGTCAATACTTCACTCTGCATTCGACATTCATACCGGCGCGGAGCTTCGCCATCTCGTCAGCGCGGTTGTCGGTATACTTGATACGCACAGGAACCCTCTGCCGAACCTTGACGAAATTACCCGCCGAGTTATCCTGCGGCAATATGGAGAGTGACGCACCGGCTGCCGTGGAGATAGACACCACCTCTCCCTTAAACTTCACTCCCGGGATGGCATCGACGGTAATCTCGACGGGTGCACCGGGTAGGATATTATGTAGCTGCGTCTCCTTGTAGTTGGCTGTAACCCATACATCGGTGGTATCGACCACGTCAAGGAGTGTCTGACCCGGCTGCACAAGCTGACCGATCTGTATCTCCTTGCGTGAGGTATAGCCGTCGCAAGGAGCGGTGATGACGGTATAGCTGAGGTTAAGTTCGGCGGTCTCTACAAGCGCCTTGGCAAGCTCGATACCTGCCTCGGACTGCGAGATGCGCTGACGGTTCACGTCCACGACTGACGAGGTGGCGCTACGCTGCTGTGTGAGCATCATGTAGCGCGCCAACTTGGCTTCATAATCGGTCTTTACATTGTCATACTCCTGACGTGTCACGGCATCCTTTGCCAACAGTTGGTCGTAGCGGCGAAGTTGGGTGGCAGCGTTGTCCATCAGCACCTTTGCCTCGGCGATCGATGCCTCGCTGACGGCAACGTTTGCCGACGAGGAAATGACGGACTTATCGGCGACGGAGCGACCGGCGAGTGAGTTGGCATAGTCAGCCTTGGCACGGGCGAGGGCGAGCCGGGCGTCTGCATCGTCGATGATGACAAGGGTATCCCCTTTCTTCACCTGCTGGTATTCGGTGAAACGGATTTCCTTGATGAAACCCTGGACGCGGCTGTTCACCGGTACAATCTGCTGCTTGACCTGGGCGTTGTCGGTGAACTCAACCTTACCCAAATGGAT
>CAZAWP010000215.1:0-2622 GCA_964488855.1 uncultured Sangeribacter sp. | reverse complement strand
AGAAACAGACCCTTATCGACGGTGACAAGGTTCAGAAACTTACCACCAAGGAGTCTGAACTCCTCACCCTCCTATGCACCCATATCAATGAGATCTTGGAGCGTAACTATGCTCTTAAATCGATATGGATCGACGACAATTACTTCAACGCCCGAAGCATGGATGTCTACATCACCAAGCTCCGTAAGCTGCTTAAGGGTGACCCCTCTATCGAGATCATCAATATCCACGGTAAGGGTTACAAGCTGATCGCTCCCGAGGTTCCCGTTACTGAATAATTCCGTGACTAAAAATATATAGTCAGCGCGGCATTGGAATTTCCGATGCCGCGCTGACTCATTTATCATCGTTTGCATTGCCGGAACCACCTGCGGTAGCCGAATACTGCTATTATCGTATAAAGCATATACAGTGTACCGGAGAAATAGATTCCTTTCTTGTAATATAGCCATACGTAGACGGCATCAACAACTATCCAGACGAGCCATTGCTCCACATACCGTCGTGCCAATAGCCATAATCCGACTATGCTCAATGCCGTTGTAAACGAATCTAACAGTACCACCGTACTGTCGGTAAACCGGTGAAGGATATATCCGATCAACAACCATACAGCCGCAAATACCATCAGACATCCCCATACTACCTTGATGGGAATATGGGTGATGGGCTCTTCTTTTTTCTCTTTACCTTTGACACTCAACAGGCCGCTCCATTTCAGGTATCCGTAGACCGCCATCAGCAGGTAGTAGATATTGATGCCGAAGTCGGCGTACAATCCTTTGTTCCAGAAAAGCCACAGGGAGATTGCCGGCATGATTATGCCGACAATCCACATGCTTTTCTTACTGTAGTACTCCAAGTATATGTAGACGAGTCCTACAGCTACCTTCAATATATCGAGGATGGTGTTGAGTTCCATTTGAAAACGGATTTAGATAGTCTGCAGATGATTTAGACCTACAGACCGTCCTATTATTGGGGGAATCAGAATTTGAATGTAAGGGTTCCTACAACATTGGTTGGTGCCTGAACTGCATAACCGGCGTATGTGTATATAACGGGCTTGCCGTCATCACCGAGGTAGTAACCACTGCCGGCGTAACCGTTGTTCTCATACTTGGCGTTGAAGAGGTTGTAGATATTGAACCCTATCCATAGCTCTTTCATGCCGGGGATGGTGGCAATCTTGGCATTGAGGCTGAGGTTGCCGACGAAATAGGGATCAAGCGACTGGGCACGGTCGTGGGCGTTGGTCATATACTGACGGGTGACATACTGACCCCAGAGGGATGCCTCGAAGATGCTGTACTTGAAGTTAAATGAGGTGTTGAGTGTCAGATCCGGCGAGAAGGCGATAGGTGTCGAACCCAAATTCTGCTTGATGGGATTCATGCCGTCATCGTCATAGATGTAATGCACGTAATCCTTGATACGGTTGCGCGACCAGGTGGTGTTGAACTGCCACTCGAACCATTTTACGGGCCGGTATGCAGCCTGCAGCTCTATACCCATGCGGTAACTCTTGGGCACGTTCACGGTCATGGCATTACCGGTGTCGGTGAGCTGACCGGTGAGTACAAGCTGGTCTTTATAATCCATGTAGTACAGGTTGGCACCGAGGGTGAGGACGCGGTTGGTGAACTGATACCCGAGTTCGTAGTCGAAGAGTCGTTCGGCATGGGGAGGCATGTTGCGGTCGCCGTCGGTGAAGTTATCGCGGGTGGGTTCGCGGTGCGCCACGCTCCATGAGGCGAAGAGGCGCTGTCCGGCTGCGGGCTCCCAGTTCACTCCGACTTTGGGGTTGAAGAAGTTGTAATTACGTTTTACGTCGAGCTGGTCCATGGCACCGGTATTCCAGTTATAGGTATCGCTCACGCCGGTGAGGGTGTAACGGATCATGCGTAACTGGAGGTCGGCGTAAACGGAGAGCGTGGGAAGAAAGTTATACGAACCGCGGGCGGCAATGTTGCCTTCCGATTTATGGCCGTTATTGCGGTAATATTCCTGAAGGGGATTGATAGGTCCTACATAGTTGCGTACCCACATCACCTGGCCGAAATGTTTGCCGAAGAAGCTGTTGAAGCCTGCCGAGATCTCTGCCTTGAATTTGGTGTCGTTGAAGTTTACATTGACCAATCCGCCTCCGAATGAGTTGTCATTCTTCTTGAGACGGATGAGATCGACTCGCGATACTTTTTCGCCATCTACGATAAAGGGATTCAGACCGTATTCGACGAGGTAACGGCGTGTCTTGTACTGTTCGTAATAACCATTATCCTTAACGAAGAACAGTGCGCTGCTGAGACTCCATTTGTCAGCGAGGCGCTGGTTGAGGAGGAGGTGGATATGATGCTGGATATAGTTGTCGTTCTGGTCGGGATAATAGGCTACATTGCCGTTATCGTCGGTATATTCGCCGCAGGGGTTATAGCGTCGCCCGTATTTCTCGATCTCCTCGCGTGAGGCGTAATCCCACGCCATATAGGTTTTCTCTTTACCTCCGAAGGCCAACAGACGCAGGCGCGTGTCGCCCGAGGTGCTGACGAAACCGAGTTGCCCGAAGTAGCTCCAGAGTCTTGACTTGGCTCTGTCGATATAGCCGTCGCTGCCGAGCATGCT
>CAZAWP010000214.1:0-2640 GCA_964488855.1 uncultured Sangeribacter sp. | reverse complement strand
GGAAATTGCGGGAGTGTCGGGAAAAATTTCTATCTTTGCTTAATTTAGACTGGCGGTAGCTGCCGGAAGGGGCGATGCGCCGGGCTATACGGGATGTAAAAAATCTAAAACATGATAAGATGGCAGAGATAGAAGTTATCAATTTTGCCGAGCAGCCGAGCCTTGTGAGCCGTTATATGCTCGAACTCCGTGATGTGAATATCCAGAAAGATCCGATGCGATTCCGCTACAACCTCGCCCGCATCGGCGAAATCATGGCATACGAGATCTCCAAACGCCTTGCATACAAGAAGGTGGATATACAGACCCCGTTAGGGATCGCCAAGTGTGACGACATCGCCGACGACGTTGTGATAGGCACAATACTGCGTGCCGGTCTCCCCTTCCACCAGGGATTCCTGAGCTTCTTCGACCGCGCCGAAAACGCATTTGTCAGCGCCTACCGCCGCTACAAGGAGAAAGGGGATTCGTTTGACGTCCTCGTCGAGTACATGGCATCACCCCGCATCGAGGGCAAGACGCTCATCCTCGTAGACCCGATGCTCGCCACGGGTTCGTCGATGGAACTTGGTTACAAGGCGCTCCTCGATAAAGGCAATCCCGCCCATATCCATGTTGCCTCGGTAATTGCATCACGCTCAAGCGTAGACTATATCACCAAGCATTTCCCCAAGGATCGCACTACGCTCTGGTGCGGCGCCATTGACGACGAAATCAATGCCCACAGCTACATCATCCCCGGTCTTGGCGATGCGGGCGATCTGGCTTACGGCGTGAAAGAGGACTGATACCGGAGACACTGCAAACCTGCAGAGCGCCGTACAAACACCCCCACCGACCATGATCCTCAATACCATCGACATCCTCAATTTCAAGAATATCGCCGAGGCGCGCCTGGAGTTCTCGCCGGGTGTGAACTGCCTGCTCGGCATGAACGGCATGGGGAAGAGTAACCTCCTTGAGGCGATACACTTCCTGTCGCTCACACGCCCCATGCACTCCATCCCCGAATCCGCCCTGATACTTCACGGCTGCGACATGCTGATGGTCAAGGGTGTCTTTGATGCGGACAGCGGCAGCGTGCACGAGGTATCGTGCGGCATAACCCGCGGTAAAGGAAAATCGGTGCGCTGCGACGGCAAGGAATATGAGCGTATCTCGGAGCATATCGGACGGTTCCCGGTGGTGGCGGTCACCCCGGCGGACTCCGATATAGTCACGGGAGCTGCCCAGGAACGGCGCCGTCTCCTCGACATGGTCATCTCTCAGGCCTCGCCGGCTTACATCACCGCCCTGATGCGTTATAACCGCGCCCTCGACTCGCGCAACAAAATGCTGCGTGCCGGGGTGCGCGATACCCTCATCTACGAGAGCATCGAGGCCTCGATGACCGATGCCGCCAATATCATCAACCGTACCCGCGCCGAGTGGATTACCGAGATTACGCCGGCATTCCAAAACTTCTACACCGCAATCTCGGGCGATGCCGAGAAGGTCAAGATCGGTTACACCTCAGTGCTCAACGATACCCCCTTTGCAGACCTCCTGAAAGCCAATTTCCAGAAAGATCTCATCCTGGGCTACACCTCAAACGGTATCCACCGCGATGACATCTCGATGGAGCTCAACGGCTACTCACTGCGCCGCCTCGGCAGCCAGGGACAGATAAAGACCTTTACCATCGCACTGCGGTTCGCCATATTCGAGTACCTGCGCAGCCGGCGGCATATCACCCCTATCCTGCTGCTCGATGACATCTTCGACAAACTGGACTCGGGGCGTGTGGAGCGAATCATGAAGACTGTCAGCACCGGCAACGGCTTCGGTCAGATCTTTATCACCGACACCAACCGCGAGCACCTCGACGAGACTATCTCCGCCCTCCCCGCCGGCGAGGCAGCCGCCAGCCGCCTCTTTGAGGTGCGTGACGGCAGTTTCTTCCTCATCGACCATAACGAACCTTAACTGTTAAGAAAATGCGACGTATAGAACCCCAACTCGTCGGTGATGTGCTGCGCCAGATCATCGAAGAGTCCGACATGCTGCATCGTCTTGATGAGTTCAAGGCAATTGATGCGTGGAAGCCTGTTGTCGGCGAACATATAGCCTCGCTCACTGCGCGCCCCTACGTAAACAACGGGGTGATGATAATAGCCGTCTCGTCGGCTCCGCTACGCAACGAGCTGACGATGAACCGCTCCACACTGGTGCGTCTCATCAATGAGCGAGTAGGACGCCCCGCCATAAAAGACATACGTTTCAAATAAGAATGACAGACGCATAAGCTTACAGTGATATACGTTTCAAATAACCCGATATGAATGTAAAGAACCTCCCGCCTCTAAGCGACTTCAAATACCGCACCGACCTGCAGATACGTTTTAACGACGTCGATGTCTTGGGTCACGTAAACAACACCGTCTACCTCTCTTTTTACGATACGGGCAAGGCGTACTTCTTCAGCGAGATCCACGAGCGCATCATCGAGTGGAAACGTGTGGAGACTGTTATCGCCAACATAGACGTGGCGTATGTGAATCCCACCTACTTCGGTGACCATATTGCCGTCTATACACGCTGCATGTCGATCGGCGATAAGAGTTTCCGTCTGCAGCAGGTCATCGCCGACACCAATACCGG
>CAZAWP010000213.1:0-2654 GCA_964488855.1 uncultured Sangeribacter sp. | reverse complement strand
CGTAACGCATGTTCAGCTGATGCCCTCGTTCGACTTTATCAGCCTCGATGAAGCAACTCCGATGGTAGGCTATAACTGGGGTTACGATCCCGGTAACTGGACCGTGCCGGAAGGAACCTATTCAACTTCTCCGTCAGAGCCGGAATCGAGAATACGGGAGTTCAAACAGATGGTCATGTCACTTCACCGGCATGGGATAGGTGTGATTATGGATGTGGTGTTCAACCATGTAGGAGATCTCTCGCGCAGTCCCGTTGGGATTTTAGGTAAGCAAAGATGGTTCCGCAAAGATGCAGACGGTAATCTTTCAAACGGCAGCGGCTGTGGCAATGAGATCGAGAGCCACGATCCTCAGATGCGAAATATTATCCTTTCGTCACTCTTACATTGGGTCACGGAGTATCATATCGACGGTTTCCGTTTTGACCTCATGGGACTGATGGATATTGAGACCATAACAGATATCGCCCGTGAATTGCGACGCGAACGCCCCGGAATCCTGCTGTATGGCGAGGGATGGAAGGCCGGTGATTCTCCATTGCCGGATAAAGAGGCAGCCGTAAAAAATAACCTGTCGAAATTGGGGGGAGTCGGAGTATTCAGCGATGACATTCGCGACGCTCTCCGAGGAGAGTACTTTGCCTCGCACCCGGTAGGATTTGCCGCGGGAGCCTGTGGATTTGAGGAGAGTCTTAAGGCAGCCTTGACAGGGATGGTGCCTCATCCTCAGATCAGCTATTCATTATGTAAGAAAAGTCGTGAACCATACGCCGATCACCCGGGTACCCTGATAAACTACGTGTCGTGTCACGACGGACTTAACCTCAAGGATTATATTGATACCCTGCGGGGTTCGGTGAGCGCCGAAGAAGCCGGGGATATAGCTCGGCTCATGCTGACAGCAATATTCGTCTCCCAAGGGATACCTTTTATTTTCGGCGGTGACGAATTTCTCCGAAGCCGCAGAGGGGAGAGCAATCCCTACAACAGTCCCGACTTCGTCAATGCCATAGATTGGAGCGATAAGGAGAGAAACAGAGATTTCTACGAGTATTGCAAGGCGTTGATACGCTTTCGGAAAGAGGATCCGGTATTAAGGTTACGTACTGCCGACGAAGTGTCATCCTCCATCCGATTTGCAGAAGATGATCCCCGTGAGTGTCCTAATTTAGTGCGCATGCATATAAAGGCGCCCGAGGGTTCCCGATATAGAGCCAAGGAAATTTACGTTATCTTCAACGGCTCCAATCATCACCGGGGGTTGCGCTTACCGACCGGCGAATGGGAATTGCATTCGGATGGGCATGAGTTTTATGAGGCGCCACAAAAGATTAAACGCAGCTATATAGAGGTTGCCCCCTATAGAGCTGCGCTGTTGGTGAAAGTTTTTAGTTTTTAGTGTATAGTTTTTAGCTTTTAGTTTTTAGTGTATAGTTTTGAGTGTTTGGTTTTGAGAACTATGTTTCTCATTAGGATTGGGGGGTGTCGTCAGTTTTGTCGCTGGCAATCTGGGTAAGTCTATTCTCCAGACGTGTGGCAACGGCGGCATTCTCCTTGATGAAATAGTAGAGATCGATTACCGACCTCATGTCGCCGTGCGTGTTGCGCTCGGGGATACCCTTAAAGTTTGCAATATCCTCAATTAACTTGGGATCTGCCTTATCGGGGAAGGCATCCTCGGAGGCAAACATCTCATCGCCCGCTACAAACGCGAAGCAGTCATCCACAACCTGCGGCCACAGTCCCAAGTCCACACGACTCTGCAGGGTATCCAAAAGCAGACTGGTATGGTCGGCAGACGCAATCAGGCGTTGTACAGCCGGTTTGTTGCTACGGTCTACAGGAAGTCCCGAGGGGTTAAACATATCGCGCATATCGGCGACGGTAAAGTCTGGATTGTACGAGTTCTCGTCACTGCCGCGTCGCGATGCCGGAGTTGTCACTGCATAACAATATGACAGGAAGACGTTGAGTCTGTGGAGAACGGCCGGAATCTGACGTTTGAGTTTATCGGTCTCGACCGCCTTGTGTGCCTGCTGCTGTTTTTCGATCTCTGCATCGACATCAAGCTCGGATTTCATCGAGCCGACGGCGTTCAGGAAGAATCCCAAAAGTACCAAACCGCACATTACCTCAATGGCGGTCACCGCCTGCGCCCAACCGTGCGCCGGTGTATAGTCACCGAAGCCGAGAGTCGTGATCGTGACAATCGAATAGTATAACCATGAACCGAAGTCCGTAACCGAACCGTCCGGTATACGGAACTGTGTATCGGGAAGCGCCCAGTAGATAAGGGCGAAGACGGGGGTTATGGCAATGTATGACCCTATCCAGATGATAGGGCGTACATTAGATACGACGTGGAAGAAATGTCGGAGTCGGTTATTGACCGTGCGGGATATGTTACTCATAGGAATTAGTCTCTATATGTTACTACATTTTAAACGCTCTATGAGTATCTATGGTTTACGGTATGCATTACACTGTCAGTCGGCAATCTTGTGTTACCACAACAGATAGCCGACTGCGTGTGTCTGCAAAAGGAATAAGGCGGGTGTCAGATGAGTTCCTTGTATTCGGCCATAAATTTGCGGAACTGTGGCTTAATTGTAAAAAAGTAGGATAAAATCCTTGTAAGTCTCTGGAGACTATAT
>CAZAWP010000212.1:0-2666 GCA_964488855.1 uncultured Sangeribacter sp. | reverse complement strand
GCATTTACCATATCCTGAATCTGCTGCGGGTTACCGGCAAGGGTCTTTACCGTATCCTCCCCGGCACCGACGACAGGAGATGCGGTAGAGGCACCTGCCATCATCCCGACAGCCTGACCGGCATCGAGGCCAAACCAGAAAGCCACGCCTATTGATGCTCCCAAGATAAGGCAACAGACCACGACCGCAAAGATGACCTCTTTCAGTCCCTCCCCTTTGAGAGACTTGAAAAATTGGGGTCCTACACTGTAACCGATACAGAAGAGGAAGAGGAGAAAAGACACCGTCTTGAGTGGTCCACCGACATTGATGTCAAGCTGACCGATGAGCACGCCAACGATAAGTACGGCAGTTACGGTGCCCAAGGATATACCTTTGAATTTGAGTTTACCAAGCCAGAATCCTATACCAATAGTAAGGAAAACGGCTATTGACGGGTTATGTCGTAAAGTTTCTACAAACCACATATCTGTTATATCATTAGTCTGTTATATAATTTAGGTGGAATCCAAGAGGAAGTATGACATAGGGAATGATAAAATCCGACCTGTCATTACCTATATCTATAACAGCAAAACAGGGATGATTGGATATATACGACACCAATGTTTTGCCGAATAACTAAAATATTATAATTTTGCAAGCCGTATGCCGACATGGCAGCCGGAACATGTGCATGACGTTTAACACGTTTAACAATGTTTCAAATCCCGGTCATCTACCCTAACCTCTCGATTTCATGTCAATAGAAACATCTTTCCTTTTCATCATAGAAGTAGTGGGCACCATTGCCTTTGCAATAAGCGGTATGCGTCTTGCCGCCTACAAGCACTTCGACCTCTTCGGAGCCTATACCGTGGGTCTTGTCACCGCAATCGGTGGCGGTACGCTGAGAGACCTCCTACTTGACATCCCGGTATTCTGGCTGCAGACACCTACGTATCTTGCCGTTACGGGCATCTCCCTGGTGACGGTACTGATTTTCCGCAAAGTCCTTGTCAGCATGGACCGAACACTGTTTATCTTCGACGCCATCGGTCTGGCGCTCTTTGTCGTAATCGGTATCCAGAAGACGATTGTAGCGGGTTACCCATGGTGGGCGGCAATGGTGATGGGCACGATTACCGGCTCGTTCGGTGGAGTGGTGCGCGACATCCTTATCAACGAGGAACCCCTCTTCTTCCGTAAGGATATCTATGCCACAGCCTGTCTTGCCGGCGGTATCGTATATTGGGTCATCGCCATTTGCGGCGGTTCGCTGGTATTCCAGCAAGCTGCCTGCGCCGTAACTATCATAGGCTTACGCGTATGTGTCCTCCTATTTAACTGGCACCTGCCTATCCTCAGCTATGAGATAAAGTCGCCCGCCAAGAAAGAGCGGATCAATCGGTAATATATTCGATTCTGCCCAGACGCACATACCACAGATAACCTTTCACATCGGTAAAGAGACCCGTGGATTTCAACATCTCGACATATTGGCGGACCTGACGTTTATACCGTGAGGAATCCTCGGTGTGCAGACCGAATTTATAATCCACGACCACCGCTTTGCCATCCTCAGTCATCATAATACGGTCCGGGCGCTTTACCTCAGAAGACCTGCCGTTTGATCCGGCATGAACCAACGACCGCTCGGTGAGGACCTTATAGCTGCCGTCAAACCATTTCTTTACCTCCGGCATATCGAGAGCCTCCCGGAGGATATTGTAATAATCCTTGGCATTGGCACTCTTGAAGATACCCTGAATCTCGATTCTCTTTATGGCATCCTTAAGGTCAGAGTCACGTATCACACCCTCCATGATGGCATGAAGCACGTTACCCTCAGAACGGGGATCGTCCTCATCCTCTTCGAGTGTAGTATTGACAATCTCGGGCAGAGCATCGGCACGGAAACGCAACGCACCGGGTATCGAATATACTATATAATCATCCAAAACATCGGGCGCCTCCTGCGGTGCACCCTCCTTGGCCTTACGCTTTTCTTTGTCAAATTCAGACAACTGTTCCGATGTGAAGGGCGCCCCGACAGTCAGTTCAATCTCCTCGTCACCTTCGGTTATGGAGATTTCGTCAGGCAGCAGTGTCAGTTCTTTCTCGGTGAGTTGTAGCGCCGCCGCATCTGTCTGAAGGTCAGTCCTATCAGTGTCGGGTGCAATAAACTCCTGCATAAGGGTGTACACCACTTCACCGGTGCCCCCGCGTACCAACGAAGACAATATGTAGAGTTCCCTGACGGCGCGAGTGTATGCCACATACTCAATATTCAGGGCATCCATGCGTACGGCATCGGTAAACTCGCGGAAGGTCCGGCTGTGCGAGGTAGCCAAAAGTTCCTGCGCAGTCTTAACCGGGATATAGGGAGGGAGGGCATAATGATCAGCTTCGAGCACTACCGGTTTGAGCCAGCGCCACTCGGGAAGAGCCTTCATCGACTCTGCCTGATCGCCATACTCCCCGTCAATATCCGGGATAATCACAACGGGAAACTCCAATCCTTTTGATTTATGGATGGTCATGATGCGGACGGCATCGGTCTCCTCGGGCGAAGAAATTGAGGCAGTCTCTCTCTTACGTGTCCACCACGCCAAGAACGAGGCGATGTCACCCGGATGGGAATCGCAATATTCCAATACCACATCCTGAAAGGCGGCGATAAAGGC
>CAZAWP010000211.1:0-2686 GCA_964488855.1 uncultured Sangeribacter sp. | reverse complement strand
GGGTAGTCTCGCTTGCCCATCCTGACGGATGTCCAAGCTCGGGCAACCCGCGGTTAATAAGCTGTGAAACCCGCAACCGCGGGTTTTCCCTCCCGAGTCGATAACTTAACGAGGTTTTACCGCAGGCCGGGAGGCCTACGATCCCAGCCACTCCTGCTTAAAGAGGCTCTTGCCGCAGGCCGGGAGGCCTACGATCCCAGCCACTCCTGTCGCGTAGCCTTAATTCTTAATCTTTAATTCTTACTCCCCCAACTCCCTTAACTCTTATCCTTAATTTTCTTAGTCCCTCTTGCGTAGCTTTTTAAGAAGTACAGAGCTTCAGCGAGGATTACAGCCGTCAGGCTGTTCCCCGCTCTGCGGGCAGCGCGATCCAGTGCAGCCTTAATTCTAAATCTCTTAATCCCTTAATCCCCCAACTCCCTTAATTCTTAATCTCTTAATTTCTTAATCCCAAATCTCTTAAGAGATTTGGATGACTTCGTCGCAGTAGGGGGCGATGGGGGTGCGGTGGTGGGCGATGATGATGAGGGTGGCGTCGGGACGGCGGGCGGAGAGGCGGTGCATCAGCGTCGCGGCGGTGTCGGTGTCGAGGGCGCTGTTAAATTCGTCGAGGAGGAGCACCGAACCCGGGCGCAACAGCGCACGGGCGATGGCGATGCGCTGTGCCTGTCCTTCGCTCAACCCTCCTCCGGTCTCGTCACACGACGTATCGAGACCTTGCGGTAACTCAAAGACGAAGTCGGCGGCTGCTGTATGCAGAGCGTCGGCAATATCACTCTCCGAGGCCTCGGGAGCGGCAAGGAGCAGGTTGTCGCGGATGGAGCCATGGATGAGAGAATTGCCCTGCGGCACATATACAAAATTACACAGCGTAGAGGATGAGACTTCCGCGCTCTCCCCACTGTCGTAAACCTCGATCGAGCCATGGTCAGGTTTCAGCAATCCTAAGAGGAGCTTTATGAGCGTCGTCTTGCCGGCGCCCGTCGATCCCACGATCATCGTCCGGCTGCCGGGGCGGAAGTCGTGGCTGAAATCCGTGAGGACTTCGTCGCTCTCATTGTCATATCTGAAGGATACATTCTTTACCTTCACGCCGGCGTTGTGTAGCGGGACGCACTCTCTCGTCTCGCTGCTGTCCGGGGGAATCACATCAATCTCTTTCAGTCGCTCAAGGGCTACAGAAGTTGAGATAAAGTAGGGGAGATAGGAGGCGAGGTTGGCGATAGGGTTCTGTATGCGATTGACCAACTGTATGAAAGCGGTCATCGTACCGTAGGTGATAATCCCTGCCTTGAGGCTGAAGATACTCCACCCGAAGGCGGCGAGGTAGCCGGTGATGAACCCCATCCGCACTATGCCGCCGCTGGTGATGGAGAGACGCGACTGCTCCCTGTTTGATGCATCGAGTTTGTCTAATATTTCTCCGAGGCGATGGTCGACGGCATCTGTGCATTCGAGCGACTTCAATACAATGCGGTGCTGCAATCCCTCCTGTATGGAGACATGCACCCGGCTCTCGCCGTCACGGATTTCGGCGGTGAGGCGTCGCTGTCTTTTGAAATACAACTTGCCGGCAAGCAGACATATAGGCATGACGATGACCGGTATAAGCGCCAAGTAGGGGTTAAGGCATGCCAAGAAGATAAAGGCTCCCAACAGCTGAACGCCCATCACAATCATGGTGGGGAGTTGGGTGATGGCGAAGGTGGTTACGGTGCGTACATCGAGGGTGAGGCGGTTGAGCATGTCGCCGCTGTGGAACCCCTGCTGACCGTGAACTAACGGCATAGCCATGAGGATATTGAACAGTCGCCGCTCTACGCTGTTGGTCATCCGCATGGTTGCGCGCGACTCCAGGTATTTGACCCATTGCGACAGGATGACGTCGAATGGCAGACAGATCACCATGAGGGCGAACCAGCCGATAAGTGTCTCGGTGGAAGTAGGTACCTTCCCCGTGGCGCAGTCGATAGCTGTCTTGCTCAACCAGATAAAGGTGAGCACGACACCGACTCTGACGACACCGATGAGGGTGCGCAACATCACCATGCGATGAAACCCCTCGGTGATGCGCCAAAGATACCGTAGAAATGTAGCAATCCGAAACACTAAAAACTTACTTTTCCGAGGGTTGTCTCGCATAGCTCGGGCAACCCCCGGCTACGAATGATGTAACCCGCAAAGCGGGTTACCATACCCAACCCATAATTTATAATTTCTTAAAGCGTAGCCTTAATTCTTAATTCCTTAATCCCTCTTCAGGGAGCTTTTTATGCTGGAGAGTGCCCCGTTGTAGAGGCGGTTGAGGAAGAGGAAGGTTGCCTCTGCGGGGATAAGGGTGACGAGGGAGAAGAAATATTTGGTGACCGCCGGCACTTTTGCCAACCCGTAGACAACGCCGTACTTATGGTGAGCGTAAGACTCGTACTCCTTTGAGTAGAAGCCGAAGTTACCGCCGGCGAGTATCTCGTCGAGTATCTTCTCCGAACGCTTGCGATAGGTCGGGTCGTAGAGGGGCATCTGGTCGGCGGGAACACCGAGATATTCCACTGCGATACATCCGAAGAGCTTCCACCCCTTTACCAAACCGAATCGGCGCAGGTTTGCTATAAGTTGCTGTTTGTCAATCTTGTTGCCATGGTTATGGAAAATCATAGCCCAGTCGCAGAGCTGCCGCAGGCCGATG
>CAZAWP010000210.1:0-2696 GCA_964488855.1 uncultured Sangeribacter sp. | reverse complement strand
CTGAGATTGACCTGTTAAGCGCATCCTCGACCGTGGCGACTGTCCTTCCGGGTGCCTCATTCTTCTTGGGTATGCCTTATGGCCCCGCTCGGCGCTTGATTGACGGTGGAGCGGCCGTAGCTCTGGCCTCTGATTACAATCCCGGTTCATCACCCTCCGGCAATATGCGCATGGTCATGTCCCTCGGTTGTATAAAACTCAAGCTCACTCCCGAAGAATCGCTCAATGCCGTGACTATTAACGGAGCCGCCGCTATGGACTGCGCCGCTGACTACGGATCCATTGCTCTCGGTAAGGTCGCCAACTTCATCGTCACCCGCCCCCTGCCATCCCTCGCCTTCCTCCCTTACTCCTACACAACCCCCTTCATCTCCTCCCTCTACCTCCAAGGCAAAAGGCTCAAATCATAAATATTCCCAAATACATATATATTATATATGATTATCCTCAATAATCCCCAATAATATTTAATATACAAAACAAATCCTATTGGAAACTTGCATTTCCCAATAGGATCTATTAATTTTGTATTTGATGTAAGGAGTCTTTGCATTTACTCTCCTTATCATCATTTAAAATAATTATTCTAACTAATTTTAATGATGAGTGAAGACGATTTACTTAAGTTGAAAGAACGTTTTTTCCAACTTGTTAACCACAAGTTAGGAGATTCGTTCTTTTAACGATTGGAGGAGGTGAAGAGTGAAGTAGCCTCCTCCTCTTATTTTATATTCTTGCATTAAGAGCCATTTGTAATTGCTCCAAAAGAGAGTCCCATTGTGGTTTGGTTCGTCTATCTATTTCTAAAGAATACTGAAACCTACTGCCTCGTTCATGGTACTTTACAGTCCCTTTGTCAAAATTAATTATAATCCCATCTCCACTAATGGATTGATTATTGTAAGAAACAGTTCCTGTTAAAATTGTCTTATCTGAGGAGAGTTTTGTCAGTTTATCAAACGTAAACAAGATATTTGCCACTATTCCTATTCTATCTTCACCAAAGAACTTAAATGTGACACCCTTGAAATTTTTAAGCCAATGATCTTCCACTCTTGGCCACATATCTTGGGCTTTTCGTATCGTTTTATCATTGGAGACTTTCTTAGATGGGTTAATTACTTTGTCATATGAACCTTGCTGAATATCATTTCTCGCAGTTTTGGATGTATTGGCTACTCTCATAGCAGTTTTACCATCCATTTCTATCAATGCATTAGCCACTGCCTCATTTATCATTGACATAAATTCTTCTTCAGTTAATCTGACTACTTTCTTTGCCATTATAATCAAGTTTATACCTATAAATATCTTCAACTTTATAATTTTCAATTCATTTACGCTGCATTTTTCTCATATGTCCTATGCTTGAATGTGTTCTGATACGTCACACTCGCATACATCAGTCGCTCAAAACAATCACAGTATCTTCTGTTGAACTTATAGCAGAATTCATTCAGATAACTTTGCAAGAAATCTGTATCTACACTATGGAACACGTCAAGCAACTGCCTCTTGGCATTGCTTATGACAATGTGTACCCATGGCAGCACTCTGCCTACCTCTCTGGGTGGTATCACTTGCGCATGGTGTTCCTCCACCATATCTGCAAAGTGGGTGTAAGAGGTCGAGCCATCCGTAATTAGAGTTGACTCCGGTTCTACTGCACCCATCACTACCTCATCTATTGTCTCTGCCCTCAGATTGGGAATGACTTGCATCTTTATATGTCTGACTGAACGTGTCACGTCAGTTCTTGTTGGATGTGCCTCTTGGGTGCTTTCTGCCATGACCAACACCTTCGCCTTGGCCTCAGACCCTCTGCCCCTATGCCTCGGCGCATTCGCATCATACTCATCTGAATCAGTCGTGAAGAAACCCTCATCAAGTTCTATCGCTCCACTGAGGGTGTATTCTGCATCCCTCTGACCCATCAGGGATCGCAACTTATGGAGCAGTTCCCATATAGGTTGATAACGCTTGTGACCCAACTGCCTCTGAAGTTCAGATGCAGAGAAGGTCTTCTTGGTAGAAGTGAGCAGATGGATGGCGATGAACCAATAGAGCAGAGGAAGTTTAGTGCCGTGCATCACTGTGCCACTCGTAAGCGATGTGCGATAGCCACAACGTGAGCATTGCCACTGATAGCGATACCCTTTCCAATAGTGGTGGGCGCATCCACATTTGGGACAAACGATGCCATTGCGCTCACGCAATGCCTTCAGATGTTCCCTGCAATCCTCCTCTGTTGGGAAATGTCTGTTAAATTCAATCAGATTCATAAAGGTGCGTTTTTCTTATCTTATATGTGCAAAAGTACAAAAAAGAATTGGAATAACTAAATAAAAAAACAATCTGGAAATCAACAATCTATACATAAATCCCCAACTGATTGATTTTCAGTTGGGGTCTATTGAGGATAATCATTAAATTATATATAAGAGCTTCCTCGGCCCTCGACATTCAATCGAGGGCCGCGCTATATATTGCACCCTGATCAATAGCCTAAGCTAATGTGCTTCCATAAAATTGTTACAAATTGTATCATTGTTTCAAAATAGTAAACAATTTAGTATCTGCTAAATTATGGTGTAAAAGGTTTATCGTCAGATGCTTATGTTTTATTGATCTTAGACTGATATTTTTATTTGATCATTTTGTAACAATTTGAATCGTGTTAAAACGCACCTTGTGTA
>CAZAWP010000209.1:0-2748 GCA_964488855.1 uncultured Sangeribacter sp. | reverse complement strand
AAAATCTATAAGCAGTACTTTATCCGTTAATGATGGATGCTTGACAACTAACCAATTTATGCGAAGTATGAAGAAATTATACATATTTATTTTGGCATTAATAGCCGGTGTCGCACTGCCGGTTAGTGCTCAGAAATCAAATAAGACACTTAAGGTCGAGGATCTTTCCTCCAATTCATCGATCGAGGATGTACGGGATGTGCTTGACGAGCTGGATATTTATTTGTTCGATTTTAATATGACTGCCGGAAAGTTCCCTACATGTGATTTTATGGAAGCGCCTTTAGGCTGTTACGGCTTTTCGATCATAAACAACGAATATGTGGAGGGAACTCTCAAGATTTCACGCAAGGGTGCCCAATGTTACGACAGTGGCAACTATGAGGCAAAGAAATCAGGCGTGCGTGTCAAGCTGCGCGGTAATACTTCGTCGTACGAAGATGTTGTCAAGAAAAGCTATAAGTTAAAATTGTCGAAGAAAGCTGACCTGCTCTTCCGTAATGATGATTTCTATAAAGACAAGGACTGGGTACTCTTAGGGTTGGGTGCACAGAGACTTAACCACGTTGCCGGTACTTCAATCGGTCGTGCCTGTGGCATGCCATGGGAACCAACCGGTGTTCATGTGGCGGTTATCATGAATAACAAGTATCTCGGAACATTCTATCTCGTGGAGGCAATCTCTGCCGGAGAACATCGGGTGAATATTAAGGAAAACGGTTTTATCGTAGAGAACGACCCGTATTTCTGGAAACCGGGTGAGGCATATTTCCAGACAGAAAACCAAATCCCACAATTGGGCTGGACATTTAAGGATCCCGATGCCGAAGATTTGTATTCAAATGAAATAGACGATATTAAGAGTGTGATGAATAAAGCCGATGAGGCACTCTATAATGCCGGCAATATAAAGGAATATCTGGATTTGGAGAGTTTTGCATCATGGATGTTGGCTCACGACATCATGCACACCCTCGACGGCTACGGCAGTAATATCTACGTAGTTAAACAGGACATGGACGGCAGTAATCATTATTCCTCAAAGTTACAGATGGGACCGGTATGGGATTTCGATTCATCAATAGCCATCAACGAAGAGGCCCATGCACCGGTTGCGAGCCTGGAAGGTTTCTGGTATCCCAAATTATTCAGAAATGAAGAGTTTGTAGATATATACAAGAATAAATGGAATAATATTAAAGATAAAGTCGCATCTCAGGTTGAGAACGATATAACTAATTATATATCTGCAAACCCGGACTTATACAATGCGCGTCTTATAGACTTGAAATTTGGGTTGATGGATCCTGAGTTTGTATCTCGCCCGGAGGATGATATGACACGAGTAAGAAACTGGTTTGTTACCCGTATGCCTGTACTCGAAGATGTGATGGTTAAGACTACCGCGTTAAATCCGGATGGTAATGATTCAGGAGTCGATGATATTTACGATAACCCCGATGGTGATATTCGTTACTATCGACTCGACGGTACACCCGCTACTGCTGATACCAAGGGTATAATCATACGAGTGGATGCCAACGGCAAGGCAAGTAAAATAGTCAATTGACATGTGATAGTTAAATGACATGTATTGGTTTCGCCATGTGCAGAATAATCATGTATATAATATTTATGTTATATAGCATGTTATTCAACTAATATAGGGATTTATACGTATCTTTATAAAGTAATTAATCCAAAATTTAGGAAAATGGCTAAACCTTATGTAGTAGGTATCGATATAGGTGGTACCAATACTGTTTTCGGAATTGTAGACGCTCGTGGTCAGGTTGTAGCATCCGACTCTATCAAGACTCAGAAACACGCTGACTTCGACGCATATATCAAGGAGTTGCATAGTGGCTTGTCACGTCTTATCAAGGCAAACGATGCTCAGGATAAGATACAGGGTATCGGTATCGGTGCCCCGAACGCAAACTACTATACCGGTGAGATACAGAATCCGCCGAACCTTCCCTGGGGCGACCGCGTGCCGTTGGCTGAGAGCGTCAGCAAGGCTTTCGGCGGAATCCCGGTGGCTGTAACCAACGATGCCAACGCTGCAGCGTTAGGTGAGATGACTTACGGTGCAGCCCGTGGTATGAAAGACTTTATCATGATCACTCTCGGCACCGGTGTCGGTTCGGGTATCGTGGTAAACGGTCAGATGGTCTATGGTCACGACGGCTTTGCCGGCGAGTTGGGTCACCTGGTGATGAAACGCAACAACGGTCGTATCTGCGGTTGCGGTCGCACCGGCTGTCTTGAGGCTTATTGCTCGGCTACAGGTGTAGCACGCACGGCCCGAGAGTTCCTCGAAGTACGTAACGAGAAATCACTTCTGCGCAACATTCCCATCGACCAGATCACATCCAAGGATGTGTATGATGCAGCCGTAGCCGGTGACAAACTCGCCAAGGAGATCTTCGATTACACCGGTGACATCCTCGGTCAGGCATTGGCAGACATGGTAGCATTCTCAAGTCCGCAGGCCATCATCCTCTTCGGTGGTCTCGCCAAGAGTGGTGACCTGTTGCTCCGTCCGTTGCGTGAGTCGTTCGAGAAGAATCTGTTCCCCGCCTACCGTGGCAAGATACAGATCATCATCTCCGAGCTCAAGGAGAGTGACGCTGCGGTATTAGGAGCGTCTGCCCTCGGATGGGAGGCTAAGTACCGCTACGAGGTACCCTCGTTTGACAAGGAGGCTTCTGATCACATTCCCGAGACTGCTAAGTGAAGGAGAAA
>CAZAWP010000208.1:1924-2753 GCA_964488855.1 uncultured Sangeribacter sp. | reverse complement strand
AGACCTATATCAACGGCAAGCAGGGTGCCATGATCATCATCCAGAAACAGTCGGGAGCCAACTCGGTGCAGATCTCCGACAAGGTGATGAAGATGCTCCCCAAGCTGGAGAAGAACCTCCCCTCCGACATCAAGATCGGTGTCATCGTCGATACGTCGGAGAATATCCGCAACACCATCGCCTCGCTTGTGGAGACGGTATGTTACGCGCTGCTGTTCGTGATGATCGTGGTGCTGTTCTTCTTGGGACGCTGGCGCGCCACTATGATTATCGTCATCACTATCCCGGTGTCGCTGATCGCCTCGTTTATCTACCTTTACGCTACGGGCAATACCCTCAATATCGTATCGCTCTCGGCGCTCTCCATCTCGATCGGTATGGTGGTCGATGATGCGATCGTGGTCTTGGAGAATGTCACGACGCACATCGAGCGTGGTTCCGACCCGCGGCAGGCTGCGGTGCACGGCACCAACGAGGTCGCCGTCTCTGTTATCGCCTCGACGCTTACCCTTATCGCGGTGTTCTTCCCCCTCACCCTCGTGACCGGTATGACCGGTGTACTCTTCCGACAGTTGGGCTGGATGGTGACTATCATGATGATTATCTCGACTACCTGCGCCCTCTCGCTCACTCCGATGCTCTGCAGCCAGTGGCTCCGTCTGCGTCCGAAAAACACCGGTGGCAAGCGCACTCTCTTCTCTTACATCGAGAAGGGTCTCGATAATTTCGACGACGGCTATGCACGTCTGTTACGCTGGGTTATCGCCCACCGCACGATCACTATCGTGGCGTGCTTGGGTATCTTCGTAGGCTCGATATTCCTTATGAA
>CAZAWP010000208.1:0-1914 GCA_964488855.1 uncultured Sangeribacter sp. | reverse complement strand
GAAGGGTGTCGGCACGGAGTTCTTCCCCACGCAGGACGACGGTCGCCTCGGTGTTTCGCTTGAGCTCCCTATCGGCTCGCGCGTTGAGGAAGCTGAGGAAGTTACCGCCCGTCTCGACACGATGTGGCGCAAGAAGTACCCCGAGATTCGCGTGATGAGCTACACGGTGGGTCCGGCTTCGTCTGACAATACGTTTGCCTCTCTCTCCGACAATGGCGCACACATCATCTCTATAAACATCTCGCTTACCAACCCGGGCGAACGTGACCGCAATATCAAGGAGATTGCAGCCATGATGCGTCAGGACCTTGAGACACAGTTCCCCGAGTTCAAGAAGGCTCAGGTCAATGTCGGCGGCTCGCGCGGGGGCGGTATGGGCGGTCAGTCTACTATCGACTTCGAGATCTACGGTTACGATTTCGAGACCACCGACAGTGTGGCGCGCGACCTGCAGCAGATTCTCTTGGGTATCAACGGTACTGCCGATGTCATCCTCTCCCGCTCCGATTATCAGCCGGAGTATCAGGTGGATTTCGACCGCGAGAAGTTGGCGCTATACGGCATCAATCTCCAGACGGCGGCGATGTATCTGCGCAACCGCATCAATGGTGCCACGGCGTCACAGTTCCGCGAGGACGGTGAGGAGTACGACATCAAGGTGATGTACTCTCCCGAGCACCGTACCACCATCGAGGATATTGAGAATATCGTCATCTATACGGCTCAGGGTCGCGGTGTGCGCCTCAAGGAGTTGGGTACTGTCGTGGAGCGTTATACTCCCCCGACCATCGAGCGTAAGGACCGTGAGCGTCTTATCACTGTATCGACGGTTGTGGACGGTGTGCCGATGAGTCAGGTTGTAGCCGATGCCCAGGCGCAGCTCAACACGATGCATCTCCCGGCGGGTGTCACCATCGAGCTTGCCGGTTCGTTTGAGGATCAGCAGGATTCGTTCTCCGACCTCTTGCTGCTCGGCGTGCTGATTGTCCTCCTTGTGTACATGGTGATGGCGGCTCAGTTCGAGTCGTTCACCTACCCGGGTATCATCATGACATCGTTGTTGTTCGCCTTCTCGGGAGTATTCCTGATTTTGTGGCTGACGGGTCACACGCTCAATGTGATGTCGATGATCGGAGCCATCATGCTTATCGGTATCGTGGTAAAGAACGGTATCGTGCTCATCGACTACATCTCGCTTAACCGTGAGCGCGGCATGGGTATCCGTGTGGCAGTTGTCGATGGTGGCCGCTCGCGTCTGCGTCCGGTAATCATGACGACCTTGACCACCATCTTGGGTATGGTGCCGATGGCGTTCGGTACGGGTCAGGGTTCGGAGCTGTGGCGTCCGATGGGTGTTGCAGTTATCGGCGGTCTGACCTTCTCGACGATCCTGACTCTCCTCTTCGTGCCGGTACTCTACTGCGTCTTTGCCGGCAGAGGAGTCAAGCGCCAGCGACGCAAGTTTAGCCGCAAGTTGGCTAAACAGAGTGTGTAGTGTTTAGTTTTTAGTGTTTAGTGTTTAGTTGAGGTGTAAACCCGATTTGCGGGTTTCACCATTCGTAGCCGGGGGTTGCCCGAGCATAGCGAGACAACCCTCGGTTTAATAATATAATAGAAATGTACGCGATATTTATTACATTTGACCAGGCGCATTATGAGGGAGTGATACAGGTGTTGGACCGCTGCAACTGCCGCGGGTTCACAGCGTGGCCCGAGGCTCACGGGCGCGGTTCGAAGACCGGTGAACCTCATTACGGCTCGCATGCGTGGCCCTCGTTAGGACAGGCAATCATGACCATCGTCGAAGACCACCGCGTCGATCCCGTCCTCGACGCCCTCCACCGCCTCGACACCGCCAAGCCCCTCCTCGGCCTCCGCGCCTTCGCCTGGCCCGTCCCCAAGTCGATTTAACCC
>CAZAWP010000207.1:0-2764 GCA_964488855.1 uncultured Sangeribacter sp. | reverse complement strand
CCTGCATCTCCGCAGCCTCGATTTCGGCGACATCCTCCTCAGCTACCTGCGTCTTCTTACACCCGGTCATGACGGTACACAGAGCGACAGCGCCGAAAAGGAAACCAATGGATATTGTTGAGTATAAACGCATAATTTTCAATTATTTTTATTTATAGAGCGAATCCCACCATGCCGAATCATTCTTGAGGTATTTGGCAAACCATGCCATGATAGTATTCTGCCAAAGCAGTTTACGGTCGAAATTGGATATAACGTGGTTCTCATCATCGACCGATATAAACTCAACCTCCCTGCCGAGAACCTTCAGGGCGTTGAAGAGCTGGATGCTTTCGCCGATGGGCACGTTGGTGTCAAGGTTGCCGTGAAGGAGCAGCAGCGGAGTGTGTATCTTGTCGGCATTGAAGAGGGAGCCGTGTTTGGTGTACAGTTCGGGGTCTGTCCAGGGATAGCGCTGCGCGGCGGCGACTGAGTTATATGAATACCCCCAGTAACCTTCACCCCAGTAAGAGGTGACGTTGGAGATGCCCGCGTGAGAGACCGCACAGGCGAAGAGGTCGGTCTTGGTCTGGAGGTACTGTGTCATGAAGCCGCCGTACGATGCACCGAGACAACCTATTTTCTTACGGTCGACAAACGGATGGGCGTCGCAGAATTTCTCGACACCCTCGATGATGTCGTCGGCAGTGTAGTCACCCCAGGCATTGACATGGCGCGCGGAGAACTCCTGACCATATCCGGTAGTACCCGACGGATTGAGGACATACACTACGTAGTCGCGAGATGCAAAGACCTGCGGAGAGTAGAGGTGGTGCATCGCTGCCGTCGAGGGGCTCGTTCCGCCATAGTAATATACGATGAGGGGATACTTGCGCGAAGCGTCGAAATCGGGAGGGAGACAGATGTAGCCGTCGATGGTCGAGCCGTCACGGGCGGTGAACTGCCACTGCTTCATCTCGCCGAAAGTGATGCCGTCAAGGGCTACCTGCATAGGGTCGTCGATGAGTCGCTCGGTGCCCTTGTTGAGGTCAATCATATACGCCATGCCGGTGTCGGTGAAATCCGAACCGATATATGCCAGGCGACGGGCGTTGTCGATACCCATCGAGAAGGAACTTACGCCGCTAGGAGTCGTGGCGATACGGCTGATCTTGTAGCTCTTTGGATCGAGGACGTAGAGAGTCGTGTTGAAACCCTCCTCGGCACGGAAGTATATGCGGTTATCGGCACGGTTCCAGATGGCACCTGCTTCTACAGCCGGGTCGAAGTCGCGTGTGACAGCCTTGACATCACCGGTAGCGATGGTATATATAAATCCCTGTATGTCAAATGAGTTGGGGATGGGGTGATTACCAGCATTCACGCCGAGGTCACCGAAAGTCTGCGGACCGCCGGTGATGAAGAGACGCTTGGCATTGGGCGAATAGATGGCGTTATTGAGATAGCCGTTGTCGGCGATGATGGTGTCGGTGCGCATCGTCGGCAGGTCGAGCTCCACGAGCGTGGTGAAATAGAAGGGGTAGCATGAAGGTTCCTGACGCTGCGAGGTGTATAGGAGTTTCTTGCCGTCAGAGCTGATGTCGTTGATATAAGTAGCGTCTCCCGAATAAGTGAGGGGTGAGGCTATACCGGTTTCAAGGTCGTAGCTTACGATATAGGCGCGGTTGCGGTTGCCGGGGATACGGTCGTCGGGCGACAGGTATCGGTGCAAGGGTCCGCTCTCCTGCTTGACCTCGGGGGTATCGTAGTAATAGATATGGCGGGTGTCGGATGCGAAGACGAAATCGGCGGTCGGCACATTGGTGGCTATGGTCTTGATTGCCAATGACGGAACAGCTATCGACTGCAGCTTATAGTTCTCCGGAGTCTTGATAGCAGCATAGAGGGTATGCCCCGAGGGCATCCACCGTGCGTCGGGTGTTATGCTCTGCGATATGATGTTTCCGGTTGCGGACTCTGCCAGCATCGCCCATGTCTCGGTCTCCGTGGCGTTGTAAACCTGACGATAACGGGCGATGAAATACAGACCGTCGGGGGATACGCTCACCGAGGTGATACGTGCGCCGGTCATGGTGTTTACCGGCATGAAGCGCCCCGAGGTCTCCGGACCGTAAACAAAGTCGGTGTCAGCAAATTTGTCATCGGGGATAAACTCCAACCTCACCGAGGGGGCAGCCGGGTCGTCGGGCATGGCGAGTACATCGGCGGTAATGGTGACGGTATTCCCCGGCAGGAGAGTAACGACCGACGATATGGAGCCGGATACCGAGTCGGCGGTTGTCTTTTCGGCGCTGCGGTCGGCCTCTATGCTCAGGGCGGCACGCGACGGGGAGTGCAGCACGACCTTACCCGTAGCGTATCGCGGGCTGCGCAGGCGTGTGGTAACGGTGTGCAGCTCGGGGGTCGCGGGCTTGTTCCAGATAAGGCCTCCGACGGTGTCGGCGGTCACCTGCGTCCAGTCGGGGTGACGCAGACGGAATTGGGCGGCGGCGCGAGCCTTGAGGAGTTGCTCGGGGGCGAAACGGTTGTCGGCGGTGCTGTCAGCCGGGATTGCCGGCATGTTGAGCTTGACTACCGGTGCTTCCTGAAGGGAACTGAGGTGATGCCCCTCAGCAATACCGGCCCACGCCAGAGCGAGAGCCGGTAAGAGTCTGTATATCGTGTTGCACTTCATCGTGGCGATGACTTTTCTATTAATGATGACTTTTCTATTAATTTAGCTGATAGTAAGGGATACCTTTCATCTTGACATGATAGATCAGTG
>CAZAWP010000206.1:0-2829 GCA_964488855.1 uncultured Sangeribacter sp. | reverse complement strand
GGCCGCAAGGAGATTATCGACATGCTCCGCCAGCGCTCCCGTCCCTACCTCTTCTCCAACTCAGTTGCCCCCTCTATCGTGGGTGCATCCATCGAGATGTTCAAGATGCTCGGCGAAAACGATGACCTCCACACCAAGCTGATGGAGAACGTCGAGTACTTCCGCGAAAAGATGCTTGCTGCCGGTTTCGACATCAAGCCCACTCAGAGCGCTATCTGCGCCGTGATGCTATATGATGCCAAACTGTCGCAGGACTTCGCCGCCGAGATGCAGAAAGAGGGTGTCTTCGTCACCGGTTTCTACTATCCGGTTGTCCCCAAGGGACAGGCACGTATCCGCGTTCAGCTCTCTGCCGCCCATACCCGCGAACAGCTTGATAAAGCTGTCGAAGCCTTCATCAAGGTAGGCAAACGCCTCGGTGTAATCAAATAACCACTACTGTCAAACAGTATAAAAGGGAACCGTAATGTCCGCTAAATCTTACTGCGGATATTACGGTTCCCTTTTATCTTGAGACTCTATATTACTTATTTATTCTTTATATTAATTATTTCTTGAGGAAGCCTGCGAGCTTGGTGTAGAATGTCGGATCCTCGCCGACTGTTATATCAACGATCTTACCCTCGGGGTTGATGATTGCCTTGGTCGGGAAGCCTTGCACTCCATACTCCTCCAGGAGCTGACCGCCACCACGGACAGGGTTGAAGAGGTTTACCCACGGCAGCTCATATTTGGCAACCGCCGAGCGCCAGGCCTCCTCGGAGTCATTACATGCGATACCGATAACCTCAAGCTCGGGCTGATATTTGGCGTACGCCTCCTTGAGCTGAGGTATGCCCTTTATGCACCAAACGCACCACGAACCCCAGAAGTCGATGACTACCCACTTTCCGCGGAACTGAGACAGGCTCACATCTTCACCTTTAAGATTCTTGAATGTGAAGTCGGGAGCCTCTACATGACCCGATACCATCGCTTTCATACGGTTTTCGGCTTCTACTGCTTTCTTGTTCTGCGCATACTGGATCTCTGCTATCGGATAGAGAATCGACTTACGCGCCTCGGGAGTAAGAGCATCGAAAGCCTCAATCATATCAGGACCCTCCATCAGAAGGACGGCATAGACAGCCGCACTGCTTGTAGGGTGCTGATCTACAAACGTCTGAAGCATCGTATCTGCCTCGACCTGGAGCGCCTCAAGAGCCTCCTCAGACGCACCCTGCTGGCTCAACGCATTATAGCGCTGTGTCAGTGACATCATGCGTGGTGAAATCTCCGATATTCCCTCCATAAGTTCGGAGCCGGTAATAACAGCATTGGGGTCACCGGGCTTGAAAGTGGTTGTAAGCTGTTCGCCGGGAGCGGTATATATTATGGTTCCATTCACTCCATCCGAGACTGTAATCATCATCGGTTGGGCAACCGCCGGAATCACGGCCTTACCCTCGTTGAGGGCTATGGTATCCACCGGGAGGTCGCGCTGACGGGCACCGTTTGCCATATCTGCCAGACTCATCTGCTGAACATAAATCTCACGAGGTGCGTCATTCTCGTAAACTACTGTCACCTGCGCGTTAGCAGCGAGCGCTATTCCTATAGCACCCGCCGCTGACATTAATATCTTTTTCATTCGCCTTTTCTTAAGGGGATTACTTTAAAAGATTCTTTGCAAAGTCGTAATCGGGTTCATTGGTGATCTCCTCTGAGAATGTCGAGCCAAGCACCTTGCCATTTTCGTCGATGACTACAAGGCTGCGGGCATACAATCCTGCGAGGGGTCCGTCGGTGAGTTCTACACCATATTTCTTACCGAAGTCACTGCGGAAACCTGATACCGTATATACATTCTCGATGTCATTGGCAGCGCAAAAACGACCGAGTGCGAACGGTAGATCCTCGCTGACACATACTACAACCGTATTGGGAAGTGCAGCTGCCTCTTTGTTGAAGCGACGTACCGATGCAGCACATACATCAGTGTCTACGCTGGGGAAGATATTGAGCACTACGCGTTTACCCTTAAGTGAATCGAGGGTGAGGTCGCTGAGATCTTTATTTACAAGTGTGAAATCGGGAGCCATTGTACCGGCTTCCGGAAGGTTACCATAAGTGTGGAGTTCGTTGCCTCCAAGTTTTACTATTGCCATATTCTTTTATATTTTCAAATTTTGGGTTATTATTCAACCGACATCATCTTATCCCAAACCAGAATCCGATGCGGTCTATCTATATAACACTCGGGCAATAGTTAGGGTTTACTTAGATCACTGTTACTTATGTAACTATTGTAATTAATTATCAATTGTCACTTCTCCTTTAATCCATTTACGCTCTTCAATCTATTTAACAGTAGATTGGTAAACTCATAATTCTTTAGTCCCCACTTGGGAGACACCACCATCAACGGCGGCGAAGAAGCGAGGAACCGTTCGATGGCGATTGTACGCGGCACCCTCGAAATAATTTTGACACATAAATCAATGTACTCGTCGATGCCGAAACTATTCACATTAATTTCTCCGGATACGATTTTATCATAAAGAGGGGTGGATTTGAGCACCTGCAGATGATGAAGTTTGATGGATTCGACGGGCAGTTTCACCACTTCGTCTATCGTCGCCAGCATATCTGCCTCGCTCTCTCCGGGCAAGCCCATGATCAGATGTAATCCGCAATGTACACCCGCCTCTGCAAGCATTCTTACCGCATGTCTTGTAGCCTCTACCGTATGTCCACGGTTTATCAGCCGCAATGTGTTGTCGTGAAAAGTTTCAGCGCCCAATTCGACAAATATTTCCGTCTCCTTGCCTAATTTTTTCAGCAGCTGAA
>CAZAWP010000205.1:0-2842 GCA_964488855.1 uncultured Sangeribacter sp. | reverse complement strand
CCACCACGGCAAAGCAGTATAATTTAGTCTCTCCAATATTAATATCATCTCAAACTTAGTAACAAAGCACACTCCGCGTGCGTCCCACCGCAACAATTACAATTGAATGGAGACTTTCAAGCCTCCATAACAACCCAGATATCCAATTATCACCATCCTCAACAGCAACGAATTGTGGTGCGAACGCAGTGAGCACAAAATCCTCTCAATATTATTTATATTTCACAAGCCCCCAAGGTAACAGAATCAAAATAATGAGAACACCAACACCGATGAAAATTTTGAAAAACTTATCTTCCTCTTTTTCTTGTTTCTCCATCTCAGTCTGCCGCAACTCTTCCTCTTCTTCTCCTCATACTCCAACCTCTGCTTATCATTATCAATAAGTACGGAAGAATTGACCGTAATATATTCCCAAGTGAAATAAGAAAAAATCATATTGATAGAGTTAATAAGCTTACCTTTCTTCAAAAAATTAAAAGTCTCCTATACCCCATTCAATGATATCAAATATTCTACAAACTATTTATTTCATCAATAGATATGCCGGTTGTTTCCGAAATTTCTTCTACCGAAAAACCTTTATCTTTCATATTCTTTGCAATCTTACGAACTCCCGCAGTGAAACCGACTGACTCTCCTTTTGAGAAACCGACTGACTCTCCTTTTGAGAATCCGTTAGCGTATGATTCAGCTGCAGTATATTCTATTGCACGTTCAGTTTCCGCCATCTTTGCATAAGACTGACTGTATGCTACAAAGTCTTCTTCTACAAGATTATTGAGTTCAGCTTCTCCATTCTCTAATTTCATAATTTGAATCTTTTTGCAAATTTAACAATAAAATCTGTATAATCCAATTATTCAAGCATAATTTCCTGAGTCATCTTGATCAGCTGTTGGCAAATGCTACTTTTATTAAAAAAGCAGGAAAGTCTAAACCTCCTCACGATCATATCAAGAGATTCTATTATTATCAAGCAAATCTCCGTGGTCGAAAAGTGTATTTAAACGTAGCTGAAGAAGATTATATAACATCTAAGGGAAAGATTCTTCATAAAAGATATCTATACTCAGTGATAGATAAAAGAAAACAATAAAAAAAGAATCGCAGGTGGCGACCCCTTATGCTTTTCGCAAGTTTAGCCCACACACCGTGCGATTCTTTCCGCAAAGTTAATCCCTTTTTCCTATTTTTCCAAATA
This sequence comes from uncultured Sangeribacter sp., assembly GCA_964488855.1. Lineage (GTDB taxonomy): Bacteria > Bacteroidota > Bacteroidia > Bacteroidales > Muribaculaceae > Lepagella. Next base: position 1,638 of record CAZAWP010000205.1, on the reverse strand, counting down.
AATATTATAATTCTTCAATAATATTTTCTCTTCTCTTCCGGGTGGAACGTCTGGTCGACAACAACGAGGTCGCGAACATGGATCCATGGGAGATGACGAACAGGGCGATCAGCTATAACGGGATCAGCCGAGTCAAATTTTATACACGCGTATGCAAAATATTTCTATCAGGAAAGTAGATGCAGAGTTGTCGATAATAAGCCTATGCTCTCGGACTATACTACTTACCGAATTCAATAGTAACGAATTGTGGTGCGAACGCAGTGAGTATAAAAAGAGCGAATTATTGTAATTAAGGAGCTATCTTTTATTGCCCATTGGGGTATATATAATTTTTACACGCTCTAAATATCCAGTTTTTGTTCCGCATATAAGTCGCTTTTCTTTCTTTTCTAAATTTTTAAAATACTCCTTTTGCATGACTCTGTCCACTCTTGATTTTCCACACACAAACTTCCTACCTGTATTAATAAAGAGTCCTTTAGTGGTACTACCACTAAGCTTATGTGCTATTATCAAGTGTGCAGTACGCCTTAATGGAGGAACAATCTTTCCACTTATCTTACACTCATAAGCATTACAGTCAATATCTAGTTTTTCTCCTAATGTTCTATTCTTTTTCATTTATTTTTAGTTATAAATAAATCAATTGTTTAAGTTCAGAAGAATATTTAATTCTCTTTTTTGCAGTTATTGCAAGAACTGCCTCCTCTATTATTTTAAATGGCACAACATACCATTCCTTTGGCTTATGACCATCCACCGTTATTTGTAACTGAGCCGAAGCAAAAAGTTTATGTATGAGTGCTTCGAGAGTCGAAGATTTCACATTATATACTTTCCATGTTGCCACGACTTTGACATCTGCACATAGATACGTGGCTTCATTCTTTGCATTGGCAATGCGACTTTCAACGGAAGTTGTAGTGAATCCAATTTTATATAGATCCTTAATAGCGGCAATTTCCTGCCTGGTAGATTTTGAACGCAAGACATACATCGTCTCAGGATTGGTCCACGATGCCGTGAGGGCAGGCTTCCGCGCATCGGTCATGACAATGGATGACCTGGTGTCCGTGCTGAGGCTGAAAGACCTGACGCCAACTTGTCTGGCAGCATACAACAGGCTCCTGAAGCTGCACCTGCTTGCCATAGACGACATCATGATGTTCCCGCTCAAGAAGGAGGAGGCAACCGCTTTCTTCAATCTCGTCAACGCCCTCCACGAGCGAACATCGATAATCGTGACAACCAATAAATCCCCCACGGAATGGGCCGAGAGACTCGATGACGAGGTGCTGGCCGCAGCCATACTCGACAGGCTCATGTATAGGTGTCAGATTGTCAAGCTCGCTGGAGAGAGCTACAGGATGTGCAATAGGAAAACCATTTTCAAGGACTGAAAAAAATCCCCTCTCAGGTTGGGGGCATGCCCCCAACCTGAGAGGGCTAAAGTTAAATAAATCTAAAATCAAAATTGTCGGTTGAAATTTACCAAAAATTGTCGGTTTGAAATTTGCTTATTACATCCGTCCTCGGCATGGAGCAGCTTCATCAGCCTGCGGCTGCACCTATGAAGATGAGGACGTCGCCGTTGCGCACATCAGACCCCATCTTCTCCTTCACCACGCCTATGAG
>CAZAWP010000204.1:0-2924 GCA_964488855.1 uncultured Sangeribacter sp. | reverse complement strand
ATCATCTTCCTCGGCACTCAGGTGACTGACCAGAGCGCCAACATCATCCAGGCTCAGCTCCTCTATCTTGACTCTGTAGACCCCGATAAGGATATCGCCCTCTATATCAACTCTCCCGGCGGTTCGGTATATGCCGGTCTCGGTATCTACGACACCATGCAGTATATCAACAGTGACGTATCCACCATCTGTACAGGCATGGCTGCGTCGATGGCTGCCGTGCTGCTCGTAGCCGGTGAGAAAGGTAAGCGTTATGCCCTCCCCCACTCACGCGTGATGATCCACCAGCCGATGGGTGGTATCAACGGTCAGGCTTCCGACATCGAGATCACTGCCCGCGAGATCCTCAAACTCAAGGACGAACTCTACCGTATCATCTCCGACCACAGTGGCCAGCCTTACGAGAAGGTCGAGGCAGACTCAGACCGTGACTACTGGATGATCGCATCCGAGGCCAAGGAGTACGGCATGATTGATAATATTCTGGTAAACCAGCGCAAAAAAGACTAATTACGTCAAAGACAAAAATGGCAAAATCACACGATCATAAACAGTGTGTCATGTGCGGCAACATGGACCGCCCTGACACACCTGTAATAGAAGTTCTGCCCGGACTGACGCTCTGCACCGACTGTATCACCTATATTGATACTGCACGTGACACCGCCCTCAGTGAGCAGAAGAAAGATGCCGGCAAAGGTAACCCGGCTCCTAAAAACGAAATACCCAAACCTGCTCAGATCAAGGAATTTCTTGACCAGTATGTGATCGGTCAGGATGCAGCCAAGAAATATTTATCGGTTGCCGTTTATAATCATTATAAACGTATCAACCAAAAGGACGCTGCCAAGGAGGACGATGTCGATATCGAGAAGTCAAACATCATAATGGTTGGTCCGACCGGTACAGGCAAAACCCTTCTCGCCAAATCCATCGCTCGCCTTCTCGACGTACCCTTTACCATCGTCGATGCCACGGTGCTGACCGAGGCGGGTTACGTCGGTGAGGATATTGAGTCGCTGCTTACTCGTCTCTTGCAGAACTGCGACTATGATGTGGCAAAGGCCGAGCGCGGTATCGTCTTTATCGACGAAATCGACAAGATCACCCGTAAGGCTGACAATCCGTCGATCACGCGTGACGTCGGCGGCGAGGGTGTACAGCAGGGTCTCCTCAAACTCCTTGAGGGGAGCACGGTACTCGTGCCGCCAAACGGTGGCCGCAAGCACCCGGAGCAGAAACTGATTGCTGTCGATACCAAGAACATCCTCTTTATCTGCGGGGGTGCGTTCGACGGTATCGAGCGCAAGATTGCCGCCCGTCTTAACACCCATGTGGTCGGTTACGGCAAGGATGAGGTGGATAAGAAGAAGAAACGCGAGAACCTGATGCAGTATGTCACTCCGCAGGATCTCAAGTCGTACGGCCTTATCCCCGAGATCATCGGTCGTCTGCCGGTGCTCACGAGTCTCGACCCGCTCGATAAGGCTGCCTTACGCCGCATCCTTGTTGAGCCGAAGAATGCCATCATCCGCCAATACACCCGTCTGCTCGACATGGACGGCATCAAGCTCGAGTTTACAGACGAGGCTCTCGACACCATCGTGGACAAGGCGGTGGAGTATAAGTTGGGTGCCCGCGGTCTCCGCTCTATCGTAGAGACAGTGATGGTCGATGCCATGTTTGAGGCTCCGACTTCAAAGAAGAAAAAACTTGTCATCGACCGCGATTATGTGCTCGCCCAACTGGCAAAGGCGCATTTTGACGAGTAATTTGGACTAATTTACCCCTAAAGAGGGCTATATCGTGAGAAAAAACGATGTAGCCCTCTTGTTTTTTTGTGATATTTTTTTAACTTTGTAATACAATAACTGTTAAAACCCGGCTATTGACCTATTGTTACTCAATAAGCTCTGTAATCTCTATAGCCCGTTTACAGTTATTCAGAGCGTAACTGACAGAATTTTATCCTGAACAAGTTAATCTCTCTTCTTGTATTCACCGTGACCATGAAACCCTATGGCAGAATCAATTAAGATGACCGATGCCCTTAAATACCATTTCGGTTTTGAGAAATTTAAGGGAAATCAGGAATCAATCATTTCGGGATTATTGGCCGATCACAACGTGTTTGTACTCATGCCCACCGGTGGTGGCAAATCTTTATGTTACCAGTTGCCGGCACTCATGAGCGAAGGCACCGCCATTGTGGTCTCCCCCCTTATCGCCCTGATGAAAAACCAGGTCGATACCATCCGCCATCATGAGGACAACGATGATGTGGCCCACTTCCTCAACTCCACCCTCAGCCGCAAGGAGATAAAACGTGTCAAGGAGAGCATCCTCGACGGCAGATGCAAGCTCCTCTATGTCGCTCCCGAATCCCTCACCAAGGCGGAGAACATTGAGTTCCTCAAAGGGGTGGTCATCTCTTTCTACGCCATCGACGAGGCGCACTGTATCTCCGAATGGGGTCACGACTTCCGTCCGGAATACCGCCGTCTGCGCTCTGCCATCGAGGAGATCGGTTCGCGGCCCGTCATTGCCCTCACGGCTACCGCCACTCCCAAGGTGCAGTCCGATATTTTGGAAAATCTGCACATCGAGGATGCCTTGGTTTTCAAGTCAAGCTTCAACCGCGACAATCTCTACTATGAGGTCCGCCCCAAGACCAAGGAGATTGATCGCGAGATTGTGCGCTATATAAAGAACCATCCGGGTCAGTCGGGCATCATCTACTGTCTGAGCCGCAAGAAGGTCGAGGAGATCGCCGAAATTCTTAAAATCAACGACATAGGCTGTCTCCCCTATCATGCCGGCCTCGATCCCAACGTGCGTGCGCAGAACCAGGATGCTTTCCTTCACGAGAAGGTTGATGTCATCGTGGCGACGATTGCCTTCGGCATGGGTATCGACAAACCCGA
>CAZAWP010000203.1:0-2951 GCA_964488855.1 uncultured Sangeribacter sp. | reverse complement strand
GGCGACCAAACCTTTAGCGACTACAAGGAAGTTCCTATATATGTTGAATATAAGTTTTACTTACATTAGGCGGTCTTTATCTGCACGAGCGCGTATATTAAGTATGCAAAGCTACGAAAAAAAATCGAGACTTTGTACTTGGATGCAAAATTAGTGCGCAAGACTGCCAAAATCTTGCACACTAATGTTAAATTTTGTTTAATACTTAGTAATTCACTATGGCTTCGATGAATGGAGAGTCGGTTTCTTCGCTTGAACGGAGCGGGTAGCGTTCGGGAGTGGCGCGTTCATCGTAACCATAGCCGATGCCGGTACAGAAAGCGAGTGCTTCAGCTTCGGTGTCAAAACACTCCGGCTCATTGAAAAGAATAAAATCATCGTTTTCTTTTGATTCGTCAAGATAGGCTGTGAAGCCGTCAAGATCGTTATCAACAAGGAAATCAACAAGGGCGGGTTCGGTTACGACGTAAACTTTGATTGACATATCGGTGGGGAGTTTAGGAATTTGAGTAGTGAATTGGGTTATTTCGGATGCGATTACTTTAAGGGCGGTACGGAGTTTTAGTAACTCGTCGGGAGTGAATGAAACAGGTTTGCCGTTGACTATATTGTTGTTAAGGCGTTGAATAAACCACGCACGAGAGCGCTTGAAAAACCGATCAGCTATGTAGGCGCAGTTGATGGTGTCAAACACCTGCGCCCCTGTTAATTCGCGTAATCGTATTACCTCATCCATAGAAATTTGTTTCGCAATGCAAAGGTAATAAACATTTGTTAATTGTGCAAACTTCTATTAAAAAAGTGTGCCTGTTATGACACACCCTTTTTGATTCATTTGGTTATTTGTAATACTTGAGTTTGCGAGCTTCTATGTATTCGGGATGAGCTGAATCGGTACTGACTACTTTTCTTGTGACCCAATTTCCCCGGTCATCGCGGGTGTAGTTGGAATATTGGAAGTTAATGGTGGATTCCGTTATTTCCCCTTTCTTTTCTGCTTTGACTGTCAATTCGCCCGCGTCCGGAAACTCTGAAGTGGCGTCGGAGTAAGTATAGCTCATGCTTATGGACTGGTCTTTGGGACAGTTCCATTTAATGTTGACAGGACGATTTTGATTGTCGAAGGAATAGGTAATGGAGATGGGGAAGTTTTCGTCGAAGAGTCTTATGGGATAACCGGCTTCGTTATATTCGGTCATATTGACTTTAAAAATAGATACAACTTGTTTTCCCTCTTCGTTGAATTTCGCTTTACTCAACATTGAAGGCAGACCGGGAGCGTTGGTCTTAATCTCTTTAAGATTGCCGTGGGCTGAATATACGGCAGCGTCATGGTAATCCTGTGCCGCAATGCATAGCGGAATAAGGAAGGTTATTAAAATTAATATACGCTTCATATTGTTTATGGTATTAGTTAATAACACCGCTAAGATACGAGAATAATTTTAATTGTACAAATAATAAAGATCTAATTAACATAATTTTATCAAATATTTTGAATATTATTTTTCGCTCGGAGGGTAAGGATAAATAATTAATATTTTTATGTTATAGGGTAAATTTATTTGTGATTATTTATTTAAAAACCACCGCATCGCCCTAATGCGCGGACGGCGGTGGTTGAAAATATTAATATTTATAGCTTTTATTCCGGGGTTGAGTTGCCGGTTTTTGAGGAGGAATCGCTCCCGGAATTAGACCCGGAATCAGTGTTGGTAGCAGACTGACGAGTCTCTGAAGCGGTATGGAAAGCATCAAGGATGGCATTCTCCTGATGCCGGCGCCGTTCGTTATAGCTCTTCACCCGGTCGGTGACGTAGACGGTGAATAGCGGGAGCATGAGCATGCCGCATCCGGCGAGGCTTACGGCGCATATCTTTCCGGCCACAGTCATCGGATTGATGTCGCAACCAATGGTAGTCACGTTCATACCTGCCCACCATAGTGCTGACCAGTAGGTATTTACTCCGGGATTAATGGTATATTCTTTATAATAGAATATAAGCGATGCGAAGTATATGATACTCAGCAGTATGGAGGCGTATGATGCGAGTAGCGAGAGGGCGCGGTTTGACGATACTGCTCCCACCACCATTGCCAGCGAGTATGCACCGCGAATCAGAGGAATGAATCGCACGTAATAGAGTGACGACGGGTCAAGCTCTATCCGGGTGAGATTAATAAGATTCAGGTAAGGAATGGATATGAGGAAGAAAAACCAGTGGCTCTTGATATAATCCCACTTCATCCCTTTTGGAGCCATAGCGAGCTCAAGGAAGAATACCGACAGGAAGATTATGCATACCCAGAACTGAAACGTCATATAATAGCCGTTTTCCAGAAAGTTGATCTGAGCGAATGTATCGTATGAAATAAATACAATAAGAGCCAGCGAGAGGAGCAATACGGCGGTATGGCAAAGGCCGTTGATCACTCTCGCATATCGAGGGAGGCGCAGTACCGGAAGAGACGGAGTAACCATATTTCGTAAATTTATCTAAGTCAGTAATCAGTATATCAGATAGATAGTCTTCTGAGAGTAGCGAGGAGCTCGCGGTTGATAGGCTTATCATTTTTAATAGCCTTGGAGAATGGCACATATACAATCTCATCATTGCGAATGCCGATCATTACATTCCGCTGATCATCCTGCAGGGCGTCGATTGCGGCATTTCCCATGCGGGAGGCAAGGATTCGGTCGAAGGCAGTAGGCGATCCGCCTCGCTGGAGATGACCGAGAATAGTGACTCTCACGTCATAGCCGGGATATTCATCTTTCACGCGTTGGGCAAGACCTATGGCGCCGCTGGTAATGGGGCTTTCGGCCACGAGTACGATCGATGAATTTTTCGACTTTCTGAATCCCGTCTTGATAGGCTCCGCGAGCTGGTCAACCTGAGTGGAGATCTCCGGTATGATAGCAGCCTCCGCTCCTGAGGCGATAGCTCCGT
>CAZAWP010000202.1:1546-3001 GCA_964488855.1 uncultured Sangeribacter sp. | reverse complement strand
CTATCTAAAGTTTAGGAAACTTCTATTCTATCCGTTGAACTACAGAGGCTTACGTTTCCGTAATAGAAGTTGCGCAACTAAGCAGGCGGCCAAAATCCGCGTTTCCCGGACTCCGCCCACTTGCTTAGCAGATGCAAAAGTAACAAAAAAATTTGATTTACAGAAGTTTTTATCAACTTTTCGTAACCACCGCGTTTTACCGCGGTGACTTTACTATATCAATAACTGTTGATAAGGTAACTGTCGATAAGGTTGGCGATACGGCTGTTAATAATATCCATACGTTTGATAATCTGTGCTATTCGCTCCTCCTTATACGGCTTGGGTACTATTTCCGGGATATCCATTATCTGCTTGTTTAAGGCATCGAGCTCCTCGCGATACATCCGGATGCGGGTGCAAGTCTGCTTGAATTTATCATCCGAGTCCGTTACACTCCCCCCGAAACCCAGCATATACTTCAGCGCATCCCTTTTAAACCAGGCGTAGACCATAAATTCGTAAGCCTTGGCATCCTCGATGTCGACACGCTTAGATGACATGTTGAGATTGACTGTGACATCGGGCATGATGTAGAAATCAAATACCAGTTTCTCCTCAACACCTTTCTTGCCCCCTACGATGCGACCCCGCTGGATACGGTCACACTTGGCGGGAATTGTGAATTTGCCGTTACGGATCGGATACACACCCCCTGTAAACAGACCGGTGGAGTCATTACGGGTAATCGTCTTGCCCACGTCCGTGCGATAGAAGAAAACTTCGGTTAAACCTGACAATGGATCCACCGTGCCGTTGATGACACAAGTGTGCTCGTTGCCATCCCAGGCAGTCTCTGCTGAAAAGCCGGACCAGTGAGCTTTCTCCGGTTGCTCGGCATCTGCATTCACAGCCACGCACAATCCCAAGATTACAGTCAGGAAAATACAACAAAAACGTTTCATATATAGCATAGATTTAATTACTTGACGATATGATTTCAATTGTTTAGATTAAGTCAGCGGTGGTTAGTTTAAGCCGACCGGACTTTAGTTTAAGTCGCCGTGCCGTTATAAGCATTTACGGACGGTCGAGGTCATAGCCGTACTCTTGGGCGAGTTCGCGGATATATTGCTCGTTGGCGGCAACCTGCTCGCGCATCGACGAGAAATAAGCCTCCTCCTGATCGCGGCGTGCCTCCATATAGCTCATAGTGGTCTGCTCAAGGCTGATGGTGGAGACCTCCTCTGCCTCGACAACCGGCTTGGCTACGGTCTGCCGCGCGGGACGCGGTATCGATACCTTCGGCGCGGGCGCGGGTGCAGCCATTGCCATGTAAGACTGCCGAGGCTCAGCCTGCGGTGCGGGAGAGGGGACCGCCACCGGAGCCTCACGGCTATCAGAAGCTCCGGGGTCGGTGACCTTCGCCATATAATGATCTTCTTTACCTTCGATGTTGATCAGTGTCATGCCGGC
>CAZAWP010000202.1:0-1446 GCA_964488855.1 uncultured Sangeribacter sp. | reverse complement strand
GCAAAGCCCTTACATCCCTATAGACGTAAAATAGTCATTTTAGATTTAAAAATAAAAAAATTTATTGCATAGATTGCCAATGTTATAATTAAATCTTGACATTATAGGCTGGCGAGGCGTATACTGAATCTGGCGGATGGGGAGAGTGAGGCGATGGCGGCAGCGTGGTCGTTCATCGTATGAAAGACGGTGTAGCCGGCTTTAGACCGGCGTTGGTGATTATCCGGCCATGGTGAAAGGAGAAGCAAACGACCGGCGGCACATAGATCGAAAGATTCTCCCTGCGGCTTGAAACGTTCATTAAAGGCGAGGTCGCGGAGCTGGATCACACAACTGCCGCGCTCGATGGCTTGACGCATGATATACTTCTCTACCTTATGGATTGCAGGCGAAATCGGAACGGCACCTTTCGCTATCTCGCAAAGACAGTAATCTATATAACGCTCAAATTCTGCCTGACTCCAATAGCGGTGGATACGGATCGGAATCAGATATATCTGTTTGAGGATAAATATGTTGCCGTATGCGGCATACTCATGATTGTCGATGATGAGATGAAGATGGCGTTTGAAGAGGTCGGGGTACGTTCGGCGGAGGAGATAACGTCGCGGGTTATCCTCGACATACTTGATAGCTCGGTCAAGCTGAGGGTAATTGAAAATAATCTGATCGTCAAAGGGTTTGAATAGCGTAGTTACGGCGGGGAGATTTGCAAGGCGGCTGTAGGCTTGCGAACATGCTTTAGTAAACGGAGCGATATAGTTGCTGAGATGCTTGGGAAGGCGCTCCTTGACCTCAATGACAAAATGGATGTGATCGGGCATGATGACATAACGGTGGATGACGAGCGACTTATTTTTTGAGGGGATACGGAGAAGCTCATCCTTGACACACTCGCCGAGGGGTGTATTCGTCGGGATAATCATGTCAGCCTGCTGCAGCTGACCGTGAGGAGTGACGCTATCCGGCTGGGGTTGCTGAGGTTTAATGATTTCAGACTTAATGAGATTTTGTGGTGAAGGGTGGGAGATAGTAGAAAGGCGCGGGGAGCCCGGATAAGTGGTAATGGTTATTAAGTAGAAACCTTTCGCCCTGTAATCATGAAAGCTTGCCCTTGCTGCCTGCCTTTTCTTGTTTAGGCTATGATTTTGACTCACGGGAGCGTTTTGAGCGGCAGGCACGTTTGGACCCGGGCCTACGGTTTGACCCGCAGAGAGATCGCTGCGCTCCTCTTGCTGCTTGGGAGTATCCATGATTATAAAATATTTAAGTTAAAACGGCGGTTAAAACACACTGAAGCAAACCCGCGCGATCGCTGAAGGCCACCCTCAAGGTGGCTAAAGCCACCTTGCAGTAAAAGAGAGATCCTCGCTGCGCTCGGTCTGAGACCTCCATAAGCGCGCGGCAGCCGGTCTCGGCAAGCAGAGGCGCGTATCTACAAGTGGC
>CAZAWP010000201.1:0-3109 GCA_964488855.1 uncultured Sangeribacter sp. | reverse complement strand
AGGGTATCCTGATGCTGTGCATGTCCGACCAGGAGTTCGAGCAGAAATACGTCACCACTACCAAAACCTTCCCCCTCTTCTAACACGCCACTGAGCATAAGCCTCCGCCTGAATTTCGTCAGGGGTGACTTGGGATCGTAGGCCTCCCGGCCTGCGACAGCACTTTTTATGCTATTTTTGGAGGGGATTTCATAGCTAAACTGTTGATTAGTAAGTATATATTAATATAAACTTTTATATCAATTCTCTCTTTTAATCATGAAACACATCTTATTATCTACTATGGTGCTCGGCAGCGCTTTGATGAGTGGTGCCGTTACACCGGACAAAATCACTGATGGCGAACGGTCTTATCTTGGAAATAATTTTACGGTTATGCCCGCAGATTTAGGGTATAACGGACACCGAACCATCTTTGGTTATACCGATTATACAACCAACAAAGACAGTTATAGTATAGAGATCTGGAACTCTAACCTCGACCTCGAAAAGATACTTACTGTGGATAAAGTTCCCTTTTCGGGTACTAATACTATTAAGGGACCTGAGCTGGAATATTTGTGGGATTATAAGGTGGTTTGGGAAAGCAAAAATATATCCGTTGACTATGCAAATCAACTCGTAGATCTCAAGTTCCCTGACGGTTATCAATCGATATCCAATGGTTTGAGATATACTTTTTATTTTAGGGGAAATGAAGAAATTCCAGCACAATTAGCTTATGACATACAGCATTCTGACTATCCAGTATCCCAAGTAAAGGATTATCTCGCCAAAAATGATATATATGATAACTTTGCTTATTATGATAGAGCATGGGCAACTATGTCCTTCTATGAGAAAGATGGCAAGTATTCTAACGGTGAGTTTGTAGAGGGAACGTCTAAAGTTTACTCTGTTGAATCGTATGATGCCTCGCTTTACTGTAAACCGATACTGTATAAAAACTATGATATAAATCAGTCTGTTGCGTTGCCGGCTACTCAGACCCTCTTTGATAACGACGGTGATTATGAGGTTCTGCTTCCCAAACTTTCAGGTAGAACCACCACTTTGGAAACAGATAAATACATTGAAGTGGAGTACACTAATCAATATGGAGAAAATCTAACCAGCGGTATTTATTATGCAAAAGTCGACAGTATCGCCCCGATTTTAGGAGGATTGGAAGTAAAGAAAATCAACGCCGGTACTGGGGGTGCTATATTTGAGTTCCCCGATGACTTAAATGTTACCCGAGTTCATAACATTATTCTGATGGTTATTGACTCAAAGAAATATTTAGTTGTAGAAGCTGCCAGTTATTACAGGGATTGGAGTTATAATACCCATTATCTTTATTATAATATTGACAACAGCACCGGTGTCAAGTTGCCCGAGCAAATCAGGACAGTCAGCGTATCGCCTACGTTTGTAAATAAAGGTGAGACTATCCGCGTCAAACTCGATAATGACGGTGAAATTTCGGACATCACGGTTGTAGGCATCAACGGCGCAATAGAGCAGCAGTTTAACGGCAACGGCGAACGGGAGAAAGTCATCAACTCCTCCAACCTTCCGCAAGGTGTCCACGTCGTCGGCGTCCGTACCGCAGATGGCACCTCCTACTCCCGGAAAGTAGTGGTAAAATAATTTTTTTGGCACTGATGTTTCGGCATCGGTGCCATTTTTTATTCGTACTCGACGGTGGGGTTGATGAGGTAGACGCAGCGCGTGGCGCGGGTGATCGAAGTGTATAACCACCGATAGAAATCGGTGTCCATGTTCTCCGCCTGAATGCCGCTCATGTCGATATATACATCCGCCCACTGTCCACCCTGCGCCTTGTGACAGGTGATGCAGTAGGCGTACTTGGCCTGCAGCGCATTATAATAAGGATCGTTGGTGACAGCACGGATCCTTTCCGTCAGTTCACCCTCCTGCAAAGCGAGCACGGTGTTGTAAAAGCGGATCATCTCGTCGCGCGGTATCGAAGGACCCTCCGACTGGAGACTCCGCAACATCAGCTTTGCTCCCAATGTCGCACCCGACGAAAGCATACGTAACTCCACGTCCACGAAATAGCGACCGTACATCTTCTCAGTCTTGCCGATCCATGTAACCTCCGCCATATCGCCGTTGGCGATAAACGAACTGCTCTTGTTGATCTTGCTCCAATAGTAATCGTTCTTGGAGATGACCAAGAGTTCCCCGCGCTGTATAGGAGAGTCGGCATATAGCACCATGTTGCGGATGGCGGCGTTAAACCGGTTGGCACGCGAATTGGAGCGCGTGATGAGGATAGTCTGGTCTTCACCGACCGCGCTACGCGAATCGGCGAGATAATCCGCGAGTTCGTCGGACGAAATAGCCTTGATATCAACAAACGGCGAAAGTTTCAGCCTAAGCTCCCGATCCTTGGGAGGGTTGAAGATGAAATCACGGACTAACGTTGCGTTAAAGACAATGCCGCTCTCCGCCGCCTGACGAACAGGGGTGTTGAGGATGGCAACCTCCGGTATCAGTCCCAACTGTTTAAGACGGTCGGGGTTCATCGCCATGGGGGTGGTCTGTCCGACGGGGGGAAGCTGCGCGGTATCGCCGATGAGGATGAGTTTGCACCCCGGAGCCGAGTAAACATGATGAACCAAGATCGCAAGCAGTGACTTGCGCGGATCCGCAATATTGTCGGCGATAAGAGAGGCTTCATCGACGACGAAGATTGTACCCGGCTGATTGTTGTGGGCGATGAAGAAATCGGTGTTGGTAGGGTCTGCCGACAGACCGCGGAAGAGGCGTTTATGTATCGTCGAGGCGGGAAGTCCGGAGAAATTGGAGGCAACCTTGGCGGCTCGTCCTACGGGTGCCATTAGGGCCAACGGTATCTTAGCCTCCGAGATTGCCTGCAAAAGGGCAGCCGTGATCGAAGTCTTACCCGTACCTGCATAGCCGTTGAGCACAAACACTCCCTGAGCCGGGGAGTCGGCGATGAAATTACACATGGCGCGCAGAGCCTCTTCTTGCTCGGGCTGCGGGGTGAAAGGGAGGTGACGTAAGGCCCCCTCGTAGAGTGAATGTGCTGTTACGGGTGTCATCTTATATTAAAGGAAGAGGGTAATAGACTCCTCTT
>CAZAWP010000200.1:0-3192 GCA_964488855.1 uncultured Sangeribacter sp. | reverse complement strand
ACTGGTGGGTAGGTGTAGGGGTCAGCTATAATATCTCCTCGCTCTACAAGACAAACAAATCTCTTGCCCGCAGCAAGGCTGCTACCCAAAAGGCAGTTGAGGAGTATCAAGCCCTGGGTGAAAATATAGAGATGGGTGTCCGCGCAGACTATACGCGTTATTTGGAGGCATACGAGGAATTGAAGACTCAGGAGAAGAGTGTCGAACTCGCCATGCGCAACTATGGCATCGTCTCAACGCGCTATAACGCCGATATGGCACTCATCACCGATATGCTTGATGCTGCCAACTCCCTCCTCGATGCGCAGCAGCAACTCGTCAATGCCCGCATCGGCATCATCTACTATTACTACAAACTTCTTTACACTTCAGGCAAAATATAACCTATGGCAATCAGATAATAACCATTTAAGATTTGTAATTCTTAATAGTTATTATCTATTTCTATAATCAACTTAAATCATGAATCGCAACCGGTGTGATACCATCACATCAGTTTAAAAATTATCATATCATGAATCATAAATCTAAAAAGATACTGTCATATATCCTCACCCTTGCCGTAATAGTCTTTGCTGCTGTATGGATCGGGGCTAAGTTCATCCATTTGGGTAAGGTAGAATTTACCGACAATGCTCAGGTCAAGCAGCAGATAGTGCCGGTGAACAGCCGCGTACAGGGTTTCATCAAGGAAATCCGTTTCACCGAATACCAGCAGGTCAAGAAAGGGGATACCCTCGTCATCATAGACGGTGCCGACGCCCGGCTCGCCCTTGCCCGTGCCAAGGCGGACTATGCCAATTCACTCGCCGGTCGATCGGTCGCCGACAAGTCTGTCATTTCTTCGTCGGCAAACGTTGCCGTCAGCGAGGCGTCTATCGCCGAAGCAAAAGTGCTTATGGATAATGCCGCAACCCAACTTCGGCGTTACGATCAACTATTGGCCAAGGATGCCGTGACACGTCAGGAGTACGATAACGTAAAGACTGATTATGAGGCGAAGGCAGCCCGATATAAAATGCTTACTCAGCAACGAAGCGCAACCTCGTCGGTCGTGGACGTGAACCGTCAGCGCATATCACAGTCCGAGGCAGGTATCGAGCTTACCAAGGCACTTGTAGAGACCGCCGAACTTAACCTCAGCTATACCGTCATCACCGCTCCCTGCGACGGTTATACCTCGCGTAAGGAAATACAGATCGGTCAGCTTGTGCAGCCCGGTCAGACACTCCTTGACGTGGTCGATACCACCGATGTATGGGTGACAGCCAACTACAAAGAGACACAGTTGCATAACATCCTCCCCGGTGCTCCCGTTGAGATAAGTGTCGATGCAATCCCGGGAGTGAAGTTTAAGGGAGAGGTTGTGTCTATCTCCACGGCAACCGGAGCCTCGCTCTCCATATTGCCTCAGGATAATTCGGCGGGTAATTTCGTCAAGGTTCGGCAGAGGGTTCCTGTGCGCATCAAGTTCACCGACAACCCCGCCGATGAAATGGCGAAACTCCGCGCCGGTATGAATGTCGAATGCAGAGTGAAGTATTGACATGGCAGCCTGGGGAGCACCGCAGGGACCGTTCGACATACCGGACGTCCCTGACTTCGTGCCACGTCCTCTAAAACCGTGGCTCTTCATTTTCTTTGTCCTGATCATACAGTTCAGCGGAGGCCTATACCTCGCCGCCGTCACCGATATGGTCGGTACTACGGCACTCATGCAGGAGGATATCCTCATGGCGGGTTATGCCTCTCTTATAGGCATGAGCATCAACTTCTGCGTGATGTTCCGCTTTAAGTTCCGCTTTACCAACCGCACCCAGCTCCTTGCCGTCGGACTCGTACTCCTGACTGCAACGATCATCTGCGCCCATACGTCGAGTGTACCGGTATTGGTCGGTACGTGTCTGATAGCAGGATGGTTCCGCATGCAGGGCACCCTGGCGTGTAACTCGACCATACAATTGTGGCTGACCCCCACGCGCGATATGTCGGTGTTTTTCTGCTACGTCTATCTCGTGGTGGACGGCGTGATACAGCTTTGCGGTATCTTGACCATCTATGTCGCATTCTTCTCACAGTGGGAATACATGCATTATATCATGGGTGCACTCCTGTGCCTCATGATGCTGATGGTACTGATATTCGTCAGACCGGTGCGGGCACCGATGTTCATACCACTCCTCGGTATAGACTGGATTGGTGCGATTTTGTGGACAATCTTCTTCATGTGTTTTACCTTCGTTTGCGTCTACGGTAATTTCTATGACTGGTGGGATGCAACGGAAATAACATTTGCCACAGCTCTCGGCATCGTGGCACTGCTGATTAACCTCTGGCGAGCAACCTTCCTGCATCATCCTTATATCTCTATGCCGGCATTGCTCAACCGTAACGTCCGCAACGCAACGATAGTGTATCTCATATTTTTCACCCTCCTCGCCACCGAGCATGTATTTGAGCACAGTTATGCCATAGCCGTCTTGGGCTTCGACGAGACCAATCTAATCGACCTCAACTGGTATGTCTTTGCCGGCATTGTCGTGGGGGTGGGGTTTACCTACGTCACCTTTGCCCTGCGTAAATGGCGATATAAAACCATGGCGCTTATCGCCTTTATCATGGCAGGATTATATTTGGGATGGTTCTATTTCTGCATTGGTCATGGAGTGGAAAAGGAGGCACTTTTCGTACCACTTTTCATCCGTGGCTTTGCCTCGGTCATCATCTCGATAGTCTTCCTGACATCGGTTGTACAATGCGGCTTACCCTTTCAGGTATTCCCGCAGTGCCTTACGATTTACGGCTTCACCGGAGCCGTGATGGGAGCCTGTTTCGGTCCGGCGATCGTGGGGGAGTGGTTCCGACACACTTTCGCCAAGAATGCCGCCCTTATAAGCGGCGAAACTCTTGATGTCTTCCCCGATGTGATGCACATACCTTTGGGGCAGTTATACGGGATGGTGCACGAGAGGGCGCTGATAGTTTCGATGAAAGAGATTTACGGTTGGCTCCTCATCATCTGCATAGTTGCCATAGGAGGTATAATCGTTTACCGAGGCAACCTCCGACCCTTCGCTTTCTTCCCGAAATGGAGAACAATAAGACGGGTTATCAAGCATGTAGCGCGCACAAGTCAGGCCTGATATGACACTCGGATTTGCCAAATTTTCACAATTTTGTCGTAAATGTTGC
>CAZAWP010000199.1:0-3252 GCA_964488855.1 uncultured Sangeribacter sp. | reverse complement strand
ACGCACAAATGCCTGGATGGATAGTTTCAAAGCCGTTCTCACACGATTCGATACCACCATTGCCAGCTGGAAGGGCTGGAACTTCCTTGCTTTTATCGTTATTTTCCTTAAAAAATTTCACAAATCAAATTAGTTTAAACAACTTCAGTGTCTGAAAAGAGCATGCGGTTCTGGATTGACTTACCTAACGTGAGTTCGTCGGTGTATTCCAGCTCGTTACCTATGCTCAGTCCTCGCGAAAGCATGGTTACTTTTACCGGAAGGTGTGACAGCTTGCGATAGATATAATAGTTGGTGGTGTCACCCTCCATCGTCGGACTTAAAGCGAGTATTACTTCCTCGATATTTTCGTTGGTCACACGCTCCACAAGCGAATCAATTTCAAGGTCGGAGGGGCTTACACCTTCAAGAGGAGAGATAAGACCGCCGAGCACATGGAAAAGACCATTGTGCTGAGCCGTGGACTCGATTGTGATGACATCCTTGACATTCTCGACGACACAGATGATGCTGCGGTCACGGCGCGAGTCAGCGCATATCGGACAGAGTTCCTCCTCCGATATATTGTGGCAGCATTTGCAGTATTTAATATTGTCGCGCAGGTCGATTATAGAAGTTCCGAGCGCCCGGGCTGTTTCCGGTTCCTGACGCAGCAGGTGCAACGCCAACCGGAGAGCCGTCTTGCGCCCTATGCCGGGGAGCTTCGACAGTTCGGCGATGGCAGCATCGAGGAGAGGGGAGTTTAAAGAATTAAGCATATATAAAGCGATTGCCTGAGCAATATGATCGTTCTGAAAATGATATTTAACCTTTACGATAGCCGGTGAAACAAATATTATGGCTACCTTTGTAACGAAGTGAATATCGAGGTTTTTCCACCGCCATAATTCACAACAATACCCAGAGACAAAACGATAAACCGCTAATCATTATTGTTATGATAGACTATATAAAAGGTAAAATAACCGAGCTGACACCGACTGTAATGGTCGTGGAGTGCGGAGGCATCGGATACGAGATAAATATTACACTCATCGACTATAGCAAGAGCAGCGAGGGTGCCGATATTAAAATATACATCCATGAGTCCATTCGCGAGGATGCACACGTCTTGTTCGGATTTTTAGACCGACGCAGCCGCGAACTCTTCCGCCTCCTGATAGGGGTGAGCGGTGTCGGCCCGGCTATGGCGCGACTTATCCTCTCAGCTATGGAGCCCGACGAACTCCGGATGCAGATTGCTCAGGAGAATATCAAGGCGCTCAAGGCTGTGAAGGGGGTAGGTGTCAAGACAGCCCAACGAATCATCGTAGACCTTAAGGATAAAATCAACAGCGATAACCTCGAGATTGTGGCTGTGGCAGCCGGAAATGCGTCAGAGGCATACGACGATGCCCTTGCCGCCCTCCAGATGCTCGGCTTCGCTCCCTCGCAGAGCCGTGCAGCCCTCGATAAGATATTTAAGGCAGATCCGGCAATCAAGGTGGAGAAAGCAATCAAACAGGCGCTCACAATGCTCTGACCTTAAAATAAAAGTGGGTGCCCGTACGTTTAGAAATTATGTCGGGTATATCACGCCCGGGAACCAAGGATGCTCCCGGATGTGACTGAGTGGCGGAGGACTTTTTAGTGTCGCTCGCTGCTTGTAATAATGACTGACGTAATGCATCAGAAACGATTACTTACCATACCGAATATAATAGTGTTGGCAGCGGTGTTTGTACTGACATTGCTGCTGACGCTGTATGCACGCCCTCAATATTACAAGAGTGAGCTTAAGGCACCGCCGACGGTGCCTTATTCCACTCCCGAGGGTGGTGATTCCGTGGAACTGCATTCTGATGTCCGTCATACCGTTCCTGACGGTGTCGAGGACTATAACCCGGGCGAGTATCCGGCTGACCTCCGCACCCCCTCCAACATCACCACAGAGGCTGTCTATGACCCTGCCACCGGTCTCTATGTGCTCCGCACACGTATCGGCGACCGGGACATCGTCACCCCCTATATGATGACGGCACGCGAGTATAACGACCGCTTGACGCGTGCAGAGATGTTTAACGCATTCCGCGATAAGAATGCCGAGAATTATCAGCAGAAGGAGAAACAACCTTTCAATATCCTTGATATGAACTTCGCGCTCGGACCGTTGGAGAAAGTCTTCGGTCCCGGCGGCGTGCGTCTTACAACACAGGGCTCCATCCAGCTCTCCATGGGTATCAAGAGTAACAAGACCGATAACCCGGCTCTTTCGCTCCGTAACCGCCGTAAGACATATTTCGACTTCGACCAGAAGATTCAGGCGACCATCAATGCCGCCGTCGGTGATAAGTTGAAGTTCAACATGACTTACAACACCGATGCAACCTTTGACTTCGACTCCAAGAACCTCAAGCTGGCATACGAGGGAAAGGAGGACGAGATCGTCAAGAGCATCGAGGCGGGTAATGTAAGCATGACCACCGGTTCAAGTCTTATGCGCGGCGGTACGGCTCTCTTCGGTTTCAAGACCAAATTGCAGTTCGGTAAGCTCACCCTTACCGGACTTGTCTCGCAGCAGAACAGTGAATCACAGACCGTCTCCACGCAGGGTGGTGTACAGTCAACCAAATATTCTATAAAGGCGGACAACTACGACGCAAACCGTCACTTCTTCCTTGCCCAGTATTTTTACGATAACTACGATTCCTTTGCCGCGCGTCTTCCCTACGTTTCGTCGGGAATAAAGATTACACGCATCGAGGTCTGGATCACCAATAAGAACAGCAATTACAGCGAGTCCCGTAACTTCGTGGGTTTCATGGACTTGGCTGAGAATACCCGTTTGGGTAATGATTACTGGATTCCGAACATGGCGCAGAGCGTCCCCTCGAACCAGAGCAATAACCTCCTTGATGTCCTGCGCACACAATTCCCCGGTGCCCGTAATATCAATCAGGTAACACAGGTTCTCGAACCCCTCGCGGCTTACGGCATCGAGGGAGGTCGCGACTATGAGAAAGTCGAGAGTGCACGTCTCCTCAACAGCAGCGAGTATACCCTCAATTCCGACCTCGGTTATATCAGCTTAAAGGCAGCGCTAAACACGGATGAGGTGTTGGCGGTTGCTTATGAATACACATATCAGGGTAAGGTGTATCAGGTGGGTGAGTTCTCCGGAGACGTGACTACTACCACGGACGCTCTTTATCTTAAGATGCTCCGTTCAACAACGGTTTCACCCAAGCTCCCGATGTGGAAGCTGATGATGAA
>CAZAWP010000198.1:0-3281 GCA_964488855.1 uncultured Sangeribacter sp. | reverse complement strand
GGATTAGTCGTTGGTGACTCTTTCGAGCCATCTTACCATCAGCAGCATTGTACCCATCGAGAGCATGCAGACGGTTGCGAATACTGCCCATGCCTCCCAGATAGGACGGCTGTTGTAGATGAGGGGACCGATCCACAAAAGGAGGTTTCCGACTGCCGTTGCGCCCAACCACAATCCCTGACAGAGTCCCTGTAGGTGTTTGGGGGCTACCTTGGATACGAACGAAAGTCCTAACGGCGAGATAAACAACTCAGCCACTGTAAGGAAGAAATAGAGCAGGATCAATACCCACGGTCCGGTCTTGAGCGACTCCTTGACTGCCGGAGCGAGTTCGCGGAATTCGTCACCCGATACATAACCCTGAATTGCGCAGAAAGCTGTCAGGAAGATGTAGGCGATACCTGCAAGTCCCATACCTATGGCAATCTTACGGGGTGTTGAAATCACCTGTCCTTTTGATGCCAAGCGGGCGAAGAACCACATTACCACGGGTGTCAGCACGATAACAAAGAATGGGTTGAGCGCCTGCCAGATCTCGGGAGCTATCGAGTCCGTCTTTACGAAGTCGCGGGCAAAGAGTGACAGCGAAGTACCGTTCTGATGGAAGCTGAACCAGAAGAAGATGGCGATAAAGAGCACTGCAAAGAGGGCGTAGAGTCGCTGTTTGATCTCCTTTGCCATCTGCTGCTTCTCCTCGGGTGTATATTTGACTGCCTCGGCTGCCTCTTTTTTGGCAGGATTGGGAAGTCCCTTCTTGGTGTAGATGAAGATACCTAATGAAATCAACATGGCTGCCACTGAGGCGATGAAGCTGTAGTGGATACCGGTGTTGAAGACGTTGAGGTACTCAGTACAGAATGCCGAAATCTCCTGGGCCGTTGAACTCGATGTGATATTGGCTCCTACCTGCGAGGCGAGCGCAAGGAGGTTGTCGATGTTCTGTGTGTTCATGCTGTCGGTGACGCTCAGATATTTATGGCAGAGTGCCGGGAGATCGGCATTGTATGCCAGACCATGTTCACCGAGCCACCAGCTGCGGAGCATAGGTGCCACAAACGGTGCCACGAGTCCTCCGATGTTGATAAAGACATAAAAGATCTGGAAACCTGAGTCACGCTGTGACGCATACTTGGGGTTGTCATAAAGCTGTCCGACAAGTGCCTGAAGGTTACCCTTAAACAGACCGTTACCGAAGGCTATGAGGAACAATGCGATACAGGTCATCGTAAGCAGCCAGCTCGTGTTACCCTCAGTAGCGAGGATAGGGAAGGAGAGGGCTACATAACCGAAGGTCATGATGATAAGACCCGTGATGATGGTGCCTTTGTAGTTCTGCGTGCGGTCGGCGATAACACCACCGACCAGCGAAAGGATATAGATACCGGCATAGAAGCACGAGTAGATTATTGTCGAGGTCTCCTCTTTCAGACCGAACTTGGAGCAAAGGAACAACACGAGCACGGCGTTCATGATATAGTATCCGAAACGCTCGCCCATGTTACTCAATGCCGCGGGCAATAGCCCCTTAGGTTGGTTTGCGAACATAAAGTTTGTATTTGGTTGTGATACTTGGCAGAATAATTATTTATCGCCGTCAAGCAGCTTGTAAGCCTTGGCGTAGTTGTGGATCTGGTTCACCATTGCCACGAGGCCGTTGCTGCGGGTGGGGGAGAGGTGTTCCTTGAGGCCGATTTTGTCGATAAAATAGAGGTCGGCATCGAGGATCTCGTCGGGAGTGCGGTCATTGAGCACACGCATGAGCAAGGCTACTATCCCTTTGACGATAAGGGCATCGGAGTCTGCCTCGAAATGGATTTTCTTGTCATCCTCTTTCTGTGCGTCGATCCATACCCGGCTCTGGCAACCCTCGATGAGGTTGCTCTCGGTTTTCTTGCTGTCGGGATATTCCGGCAGGGTGTTACCCAAATCTATGATATATGCGTAGCGGTCCATCCAGTCCGTGAGATCTGAAAATTCCGCTATTATTTCGTCTTGAACTTCGTTGATGGTCATAACTATAGAAAATTACTTACCGGATTTCCTTTAATTAATTATGGATGTCCTTGAATTAATTGTGGGATCTCCTTGAAATTTAATACTGTATAGAGAACTCCGGATTTATATATACGTCCGTACCTTCTCTACCGATGCCTCGGGGAGACTCCACAAATTTCTCGGCATTAGGGTTATCGGTGGTGAAACCCTTGAATTTCACCTTGGTATGGTGTTTGGCCCATTCGCGCTGGGCGATATAAAAAGACCAGCTGCCGTGGACGTTATACATCGGGCGGTAACCCTCGGGGGTATAGATGAGGTCGAGTCTTTCTGCCTTGCCTCCGTCGGGTTTATACCACAATCTCATGTATTCGCCGTAGCTGACTTCGGATTTGTCGTATTCATTGGGATTGACCACGATGAAGAAATCGTCTCCTTCGCCGGTAGTCTTTATCATGGCATTGAGCGAACCGCCGCGGATTCCTGTAGGGAGGTTAAGCTTGCATCGGTAGGCGTAGTAGCAGCTGTCGGTCTCCTCGAGAAACACATCCTTGAGAGCCGTTTTCTGCCATGAGCCTGCCAATTCGACATATTCAGCAGGTGCCTCTGTCTTATTCTCCTCGTTCGACCTGCACGAACCCAGACAAAGTGTACAAATCAGCACCATTATGTACCTAAGCATTTTCATGCTACAAATTTACTAATTTTTCGCAATATTTCGACCATCCCACCCCTATATCTTATACCTTAATCATCTCAACCGATAATTTTTATTACCATATTCACTTTTTTAGTGAATATTACGGCTATTTTTATTATTTTCGTAGTTATAAATAATATTATGATAGCAAATAAATTAACTCCTGCCTTCCCTACTCATCCGGGGGCGTTGTTGAAAGACGAGATTGAATTTCGGGGTATCTCTCAACGCAAATTGGCAACAGAGATGGGTATTCGTTATACAGTGTTAAATGAAATATTGAATGGACACCGAGCCTTAACAGAGAAGACTGCGTTATTATTCGAAGCTGTATTAGGTATTGACTCTGTGCCGCTCATGAATCTCCAGACTAAATATAACATGCTTAACATTAAGCAAGACTCCACTTTTATGGAGCGCTTATCCAGACTCCGCTCCATAGCCTCCCTATAACCAACAACGCACGTAATTTAGTAATTATAAAAACGCCCTGATCATTAATGAGCAAGGCGTTTTTACTGTTTGTGAACTATTATTTATATCTTTATTATCAGATATTTATCTTAATAGCTTTATCATTAATACG
>CAZAWP010000197.1:0-3336 GCA_964488855.1 uncultured Sangeribacter sp. | reverse complement strand
CTTAAATTCTCTTTCTCCAAAGGTTACCGCGCCCCCAATATCAAGGAGTTATATCTCTATCCCCCTCACAATCCGGATCTTCGTCCCGAGTATATGCTCAACTATGAGGTAGAGTACCGTCAGTGGCTTATCAAACGTCACCTTGAGATAGGTCTTGCACTCTTCTTTATAGACGGTCACAATATCATCCAGACTGCCCGCGTGGATGGCAGACCCCTTAATGTGAACTCCGGGGCATTCAAAAACAAGGGTTTTGAAATTGATGCCGCCTATTATATCGACAGTGACTGGAGCGTGAGTGCCAACTACTCATACCTCCATACCGACAATGCGGAACTCTTGGGTGCTCCCAAGAACAAACTCAATGCCGAGGTAAGTTACACACCGGGCAACCTCGACCTCACCCTTGAGTCAAACACTATCTGGAGTCTTTATACCGGTAATCCGGATAAGAAATCGAACTATTCGCTGCTTAACCTTCAGGCTTCATATACCTTTGATGCCAAATGTAAGGTGAAACCTTATATAAAGCTCGACAACATCCTCAACCGTCATTATGAGATACTATACGGTTGTCCGATGCCGGGGATGACCCTGATGGGTGGCGTTGAACTCCGGTTCTGATACATAGATATATTAAACTCCCTTATTTAGCATATAGATCAAGGCTATGGAGAGATGAATAAATAAATTAAAGAAGCAAAAAATTGAGGATACTATATTTTCTACAGTTTGCGATCTGGGGCAGTTATTTAGGGTGTCTCGGGCAACTTTTAGGTAGCGCAGGATTGGGCTCGCATATAGCCTTGTTTTATGCTATGTTGGGGTTTGTGTCTCTCTTCACCCCTACCCTCGCCGGATGGTTGGCAGACAAGACGGGTTCGCCGTTGCGTCTGCTGACCATCTGTCATACAGCCGCCGCCACCATAATGGGGGTGACATGGCTGTATGCCACGAGTCACCCGCAGCTCGAGTTGCGCCCCTTCCTGCTGCGGTATACAGTCTTCCTTGCCTTCTACATGCCTACGATAGCCCTTGCCAATGCCACTACGTTCAAATATCTGCGCAGTCACGGCAAGGATTCGCGTAAACTCTTCCCGCGGATACGCGTCTGGGGTACGGTCGGCTTTGTAGCTGCCATGTGGTTTGTCAATACTGCCTATTACCATGACGGGGTATTCGGTTTTACGATGGATAACGCCAACCCGATGGCACAGTACCGCTTCCAGTACACCCCCGGGATGCTGATGATGGCATCAATCTTCGGTTTCGCCACCGCCATCTATACCCTCTTTCTAAAGAATGGAAGTAAAGGTGAGAGTAAAGCCACCGAGGGTAAGTTGCCGTTGTTTGCCGTCTTTGATTTCATGCGAGACCGCCGGGTGGCACTCTTCCTACTCTTTGCGATGCTGATAGGAGTCTGCCTTCAGATTACCAATGGGTTCGCCACACCCTTCATCACACATTTCCGCGGAGACCCTGTCTTTTCCCATACATGGGGAGCAGCCAACGCCACTTTCCTTTTCTCCATTTCGCAGATTTCGGAAGCCCTGTGCATGCTTGCCGTACCATTCTTTATGAAACGTTACGGCTTCCGACTCACGATAGCGACCGCCATGGCGGCATGGGGGTTGAGATACCTCCTCTTTGCATTTGGTGACACCGGCAGCGGGTTATGGATGATAATACTGTCTATGATAGTCTACGGCGTGGCATTCGATTTCTTCAACATAGCCGCGGCGATATTTATGGACAGGAATGCACCCGACAATCTCAAGTCAGCCGGTCAGGGAGTGGTGATGCTGATGGCTAACGGAGTGGGAGCCACCATAGGTATATTCATCGCCGGCTCCATTGTCAATCATTACTGTCACTGGATACCCACCGGGGCGGGTATGTCATTCATGGGTGACTGGAAATCAACGTGGTTGATATTCTCCCTTTACAGTTTCGTCATAACTTTCCTCTTCCTCCTGTTGTTTAGAAAGAAAAAATCAAAGATAATTGAAGATCATGAGTAAAAGAGTATTTTGGTTACCGGTCATATTGCTAAGTGTGATCCACTCCTTTGGTGCCCGTACGCAGTATGAGGCGCTTCCCGACACCCTCGACGGGTCAATGATGCCCTACGACTTCAGTCTTGAATCGCCGGCATTGGTAATACCGGATACTCTCAAGCCGGTCTATGTGGGGTATGTGGCGCGTCACGGCGCACGCTATCTCTCGTCCGCCGGCAAACTCAAGGCTCTGGACAAGGCGATAGCCGAGGCACGCGAGGCGGGTGTACTCTCTAAACATGGTGAGGAGTTTGCCCGACTGCTCGATCAGGTGCGTTCGGTTTCCGATACCGTCTGGGGACTCCTCTCCCCCGTCGGCATCGCCGAGCAGCAAAGATTGGGCGACTATGTGGCGCGACAGTTCCCCTCACTCTTTGGCAATGGCAGGGTGGAGGCTATTTCGACGTTTGTGCCGCGTGTCATCATGACCATGGATCAGTTCATACATGCCATGGAGCGCCACGACGAGAGTATGCAGATTTCGACCGGATCGGGTACCCGTTTCAATCCGCTGCTCTACTGTTTTGAGGCAAATGAAGTATACGCGCGTTACCGTGCCGACGGCAAGTGGAAAGAGGTTTACGAACCGTATATGAAGGAGGTGGTATCCCCCGAGCCGGCACGCCGTCTTTTCAAGAAAAGTGATTTTAAGTCTGACAAGAAATTGCGCGAACTCACCAATAATATGTACGGCGTACTTCAGGGACTGCGTGCATCGGGTATGAATCCTCCTACTACACAGTGGATGAGTGTAGAGGAGTACCGTGGGTGTTGGTTGGCATCAAATGCCGTACACTGGTTGCGCAATACAATTAATCCTGTAAGTGGCGTAGCAGGACCCGCAACCGCCCTCCTTCTCAATACCATCATCAACCGTGCCGATATGGCGATTACCAATGACGATAACAACAGCCGGTTTGCCACCGGAGATAAAGGAGGAACCCAAGGTTTTGTAAATGGGGATAATGTGGTCTTTGACGGCTATTTCGGACACGCTGAGACGTTGATGCCGCTGTTGTCGCTGATGGATATAAAAGGTTATTCGGCGCAGCAGGGTAAACTGTCCAATTTAATAAGCGAGTGGCAGGTAAACAAGGTGGTACCCTTGGGAGCCAATATCATGTTGGCATTGATGCGAGCCGACTCGGGCGAGGTTTACTGTGCCCTCCGCGTCAATGGCAGGGACGTATGTCCCCTTGACGATGACCGCGTCATCGTCCCCTGGCGCGACCTCAAAGCCTTCTGGCTTCTCCAGATCGCCACCACCGCCTTCGAGTAA
>CAZAWP010000196.1:0-3403 GCA_964488855.1 uncultured Sangeribacter sp. | reverse complement strand
ATAGCCGACGGCTGCTTTAACGTTGCCAAGACCGTCGAGCGCCGTAACCGTAACCATGTGGCGTTTGACGAGGCGGTAAACCACGAAATCGAACAGATGTTCGAGATGGTGTCAGCTGCCATGGCAAACATGATCAACCTGCTTACCGAGATGGAATCGCCCGAGAGCGGACTCATCGTCGCCGCCTACAACAAAGAGCGTGAGATCAACAATCTGCGCAACAAACTCCGCGACGGCAATATCTTCAATATCAACAACAAGGAATACGATTATCAGGAGGGTATCTTCTTCATGGACCTTATCTCCGAGGCTGAGAAGCTCGGCGACTACATGCTTAACGTAGTCGAGGGTGTCAAGCACCAGTTCAAGGGAAGTGAGTGAGACCGACCCTCGGGTTCCATATATCATACATTCAACCTGACAGATAAAATAAGAACCGAGAAAAATCAGAAAGGGATAGCTATGGAGACAAGAGAGCAACATAGATACTGTGTGATCATGTGCGGCGGCATAGGGTCGCGGTTCTGGCCCATGAGCCGTCAGCAGAGTCCGAAGCAGTTCCTTGACTTCTTCGGCACCGGCAGGACACTTCTCCAGCAGACAGTGGACCGTCTTGACGGGTTGGTGCCGATGGAAAATATCTACACCGTCACCAACGAGGCGTATGCGTCGATAGTGCGCGAGCAGCTTCCGGAGCTTCCCGCCGGCAATATCATCACCGAGCCGGCGCGCCGCAACACGGCGCCGTGCGTATGTCTGGCAGCCCATATAATCCGTGCCCGTGACCCCGAGGCTGTCATCGTCACCCTTCCCTCCGATCATCTTATACTAAAGGAAATAGCTTTTCAAAAGGCGCTCCGCGAGGGGTTCCGCTTCGTCGAGGAGGGAGACCGCCTGCTGACGTTGGGCATAAAGCCCTCGTCACCGCATACAGGCTACGGTTATATCCAGGAGGGGGAGGCAGTTCCCGGCTGGGAGGGTATCATGAAAGTGAAATCGTTCACCGAGAAACCGGATGCCGAGATGGCTAAGGTCTTCCTGGAGAGCGGCGAGTTCTTCTGGAACGCCGGTATATTTATGTGGTCGGCAACCTCGATTCTCAAGGCTTTCGAGCAATATGCGCCTGAAATCGCCTCCCTTTTCGATAAAGGTGACAAATATTACGGCACGCCCGGTGCCGAGGCGTTTATCAAACGTACATTCCCCTCATCACCCTCTATCTCGATAGACTACGCCATCATGGAGAAGGCTGCAAACGTCTATGTCAAGAAGGTGGATTTGGGCTGGAGCGATTTGGGGTCATGGAAGGCGCTTTACGAGGTATCCCCCAAGACCCGCGAGGGGAATGTGCTCCAGGGGTGTCATGTGATGGCGGAGAACTGTACCGGGACAGTGTTCACCGGACTGCGCGGTCACCTCATAGTCGCCGCCGGACTGCATGATTATATCGTCGCCGATACCGAAAACGCCCTTCTCATCTATCCGATGAGCGAGGAGCAGAAGATACGCCGCGTGGTCACCGAGATTGAGTCTCGCTTCGGCGACAAGTTTATTTGATTCCGGCAACAACTCTATGGATTTCGGCGACATGTTTATTTGATTTAGTATGAGACGGTCATTGTGGGTAATGCTGACGGTGCTGCTTTTAGGAGCCTGCACTAAAAATGAGTTCAAGGTAACTTTCAAACTCCCCGGCGATTTCACCGGCACCTACACGCTGTCATATTACGCCTCGGATGCCCGCGGCGGCTTCTGGGTGGACAGGGTGGTGCTCCTTACCAACGGCAGTGCCGACGTGTCCACCGTGACGCATAACCCGGTTTTGGTCTTTGTGACCGCCAATACGGGTGCTGAGTGGATATTTTATGCCGAGCGCGGTGACAAGATAGAGATAAAAGGCACCGAGGCAGCCCCCTACACATGGCAGTACGGAGGTAACAATATAAACAGACAGCTGACTATATGGGCGCAGGAGCACCGCGGCGCCATCGAGGGTGGCAGGGAGACACTCAACCATGCCATCCAGGATTACGTACGCAAACATCGTGACGAGGAACTCTCGGCAATCCTCCTCTATGCCCTATATGACCGCAAGAGCGATCCGGTGGAGTTCGGTCGCCTTAGGAGTGAACTGACGGGTAAGGGTGCCGATCAGAGGTTTGAGAATCTGTTGGTGCGCTCTGACGCTGTCACGGGTTATGATGAGGTGCCCGATTCGCTGCCGGCACACAAGGTAGTCATGAGACTCAGTGAGGGTGCCGATACGCTTGAGATGCGCAAGATACCCACGATGATCTATTACCGCTCCTCAGACCCCACTAAGGTCCGGGGCACCCTCGCCGCCCTTGATAAGTTTGCCCGCGAATATCCCGACACCACTGCCCGCAATATTGTGGAAATCTCGTGGCATACCGACTCTGTCAGCTGGCAGTCGTCGCTGAGACTCGATACGCTGCGTCGTGCACATCGCGTATGGACACCGTTAGGGTTTACAGACCCCGTCGTGGGGAGTCTCGGTATTAAGAATCAGGATATGCTCCTTGTAGGCGACCGCAAGGGTAAGATTATTTACCGCGGCAAGGATGTCACCGAGGCTATAACCAAGTTTAAGGGCGTACTCGATAAGAAGGAAAAGAAATAACCATGCCTGAAACCAAGGGGCGACGTAATGTGCTTGATAAGAAGGAGGCGAAGTAATGTTGACAAAAGTTTATTCAGCGGCTATAGAGGGTATTGATGCCTATCCGGTGACCATCGAGACGGAGGTCACCAACGGTGCGCAGATCATTATCGTGGGTCTCGCCGACACTGCCGTCAAGGAGAGCTATCAGCGTATCCAGTCGGCGATGAAATACACCGGTTTCCCTTTCCCTCACCGCCGCGTTATCATCAACCTTGCCCCGGCTGATGTCAAGAAGGAGGGCGCGTCATTTGACCTCCCGATGGCTGTCGGTCTGCTCGCAAGCGCCGAGATGGTGCCTCTGACAAATCTTGAGGACTATATGCTGCTCGGTGAGTTATCGCTCGACGGCTCGGTGCTCCCTATCCGCGGTGCGCTCCCCGTGGCGATAAAAGCCCGCTCGATGGGTATAAAGAATCTGATCGTACCCGAAGCAAATGTTACCGAGGCGGCTGTGGTCAATAATCTCAATGTCTACGGTGTCAAGACGCTCACCGAGGTTATAGAGATAATGCAGGGATGCAGCGACATACAGCCTACCCATATAAACACGCGTGAGATTTTCGCCCGTGAGAGCGGTGTCTACGAGCTCGACTTCTCCGACGTGAAGGGTCAGGAGAGCGTCAAGCGTGCCTTTGAGGTAGCATGCGCGGGTGGTCACAACCTTATAATGGTGGGTCCTCCGGGTGCCGGCAAGTCGATGATGGCGAAGCGTCTCCCCGG
>CAZAWP010000195.1:0-3471 GCA_964488855.1 uncultured Sangeribacter sp. | reverse complement strand
TTGCGGTATTACGCAACCTCAGTATATATTGTTCAGAGGATGGAATTCTTCTGAAAAATAAGATTGTGGCAGACGCGCACAACCTTAATCCAACGTTGCTTAAAGCATTGCTCGCTGATTCTTCTCTCAAAGAGCATTTCTTTGAGGATGTTGATGATATAACTGTTTTTGACAAGGTGAAGTTCCAACGCTTTGTAAGCAATAAGAATTTCCTTCCTGATAGTTTTACCTCTTATAAAAACAAGATAGGTCTTACTTCTCCCGATGGTCATGACTTCATTTCCGAAAGCGGAGAAGTCGTGCTTACATGGCCCTATAAAGATTGTGTTTTGGAAGGTGGTCAAGATAAGGAGGACTCTAAGCGCAACGAAATTTTTTACAACGAAATCCTTGCGCCAGATGAAATTACTCGCCTTACGGAACCTAAAGCTCTCACATCGTTTTGTCTATATGACAAAGACGGTGAACATAGTGTTGATTCATTTATCGGACAAAATCTTTTTATTCGAGGAAATAATCTCCTTGCACTTCATTCACTTCTTAAACGGTTCAAAAGTGAAATAAAAACTATTTTTATTGACCCACCATATAATACGGGTAATGACAGTTTCGGTTACAACGACCGATTCAATCATTCCGCCTGGTGTACATTTATGCTTAATCGTCTTCGATTGGCGCATCAACTGCTTCGTCCTGACGGCTCACTATGTATTACTATCGACCATAACGAAATTGCTTATTGCCTTGCAATAGCAGATCAAATATTTGGTCGCGAGAATCTTAAAAACATTATTACTGTTAAGCGAGGGTCTGTCACTGGCGCCAAGGTAATTAATCCTGGCGTCGTTAATCTTTCGGATTATGTTCTTATATATTCTAAAGACAGTTCTCAATGGAAACCTAACAAAGTTCTTCAAGCAAAAGAGCGAGATGATCGTTATAATCAATATATAGACAATATCGAAGATTCTTATGAACACTGGTATTCTATTCCACTTGCAGATGCTTTCGCGGAGTCAAGAGGAATGAGTAAAGCTAAATTGAAGAAGGCTTTAGGAGATTCTTATGAGCGTGAAATAACAAAATTTGTTATAGAAAATGCGAATCGCATAATGCAATTTGCCACGCTTGATGACAACAGTATAAGTGAAGCGGCACGTTCACTCAAAAGAGAATCAATTGCACAACCCGAAAAGGTTTTCTATATGGAGCGTGATGGGAAGAATCCCTACTATGTCCAAAATGGGAAACTTATGCTTTTTGTAAAAGATCGGCTAATTAACATTGGTGGTGAACTATCTTTTGGTCAACCAATATCAGATATTTGGGATGACGTTCTACCCAATGACCTCCATAACGAAGGCGGTGTAATATTCCGAAAAGGGAAAAAGCCGGAGAAACTTCTCCACCGTATAATTGAACTTACATCAAATCCTGGTGATACCGTATTAGACTTCTTTTCAGGAAGCGGTACTACTTGTGCTGTTGCTATGAAGATGGGTCGTAAGTTTATTGGCGTTGAGCAATTGGACTACGGGAAGAATGACTCGAAACGACGCCTAAAGAATGTGATAGGCTCTATTGATGCATCAGGTGCATTGATATTTGACACTCGTGGTGTCTCTAACATTACGAATTGGCAAGGAGGGGGTTCGTTTATTTACTGCGAACTCGCTAAAGCCAATGCTAAGTTTGCCGAAAATATTATAAATGCTACTGCCGATTCTGAACTTATTTCAATTTGGGAACGCTTAAAAGATAGTTCACTTTTAAGCTATAAGATAAAGCCGCAAGAGATTAACCCTTCAAGCGAAGACTTTGAGGGACTTTCACTTGATGACAAAAAACGTTTTCTAATTGCATGTCTTGATAAGAATATGCTCTATGTGCCATATTCTGACATAGAAAGCGCCGAATATGGAATCAGCGAGGACGATGTTCGACTTAACAAGCTTTTCTACGGACGATAATATATGGCAACACTTCAAAAAATTATCCGGGAAGAATTTGGTAAGCGAGCAATCGAGCACACTGAAATACCGTCGTATATAATCAATAATCTCGCGCCATCGAAACCTTTGCGACCCTATCAGCGCGAAGCATTACAATATGCTATTACTTATTTTGACAATGATTTCGACGGCAAGGAAACGCAGGCCGATTTGCTATTCCAAATGGCAACCGGATCCGGCAAAACTCTTTTAATGGTTGCCATGATTTTGTTTCTTTATAAGAAAGGGTATCGCAATTTTCTCTTTTTTGTAAACTCAAAAAACATCGTAGGCAAAACTAAAGAGAATTTCTTTAATCCTCTGTCTAATAAATATCTTTTTGCAGATTCCATTACGATTGATGACCAGCGAATCTCCTTAAACTTAGTTGACAACTTCCAACTCGTCAATCCAAATGCTATCAATATCTGCCTCACTACAATTCAGCAGCTTCATACAGACCTCACAAATCCCAAAGAGGGTTGCCTGACGTTTGACGATTTCGCGTCATTCAAAACTGTAATGATTTCTGATGAAGCACACCATATCAATGCGACTACTCGAAAAGGTGGTTCAGCGCTTCCTGGCACAGAGGGTGCAACTTGGGAAAATACCGCTATGCGTATTTTCCAAAGTAATGAGGATAATGTTATGCTCGAGTTTACCGCCACTTCCGGCATAGAGCAAGATGCTAACCTTACGGCTAAATATGAGCCTAAACTTATATTTGATTACTCGTTAAAGCAGTATCGTATTGATAAATATTCTAAAGATGTAGAAACCGTACAGACTTCGGCTGACGATTTCTACCGTGCGTTAGCGTCGGTTGTACTAAGTCAATTTAAGCTCAAATTGTTTGAAACCATCGGCTTACATATCAAGCCGGTCATTATGTTTAAATCAAGATATATTGTCGATAGCAAATCTTTCTTTGAAATTTTCAAACATCGAATTGAGCATCTTTCAATAAATGACTTAATTAAGGTTCAGTCTTTTGCCAAAGATGACTTGAAACGAGCATTTGACTTCTTCGAGCAAAATAACGTCTCTTTAGAAAATCTTCTTTTGGAGTTACGAGAAGATTTCTCTGCTGAGAAACTCCTTATTGTAAATCAGCAAGACATTGAAGAGAATGAGCAAATTACCCTTAATACGCTCGAAGACCCCAATAACGAAGTGAGATGCGTTTTTGCTGTAGATATGCTTAACGAGGGCTGGGACGTTCTTAATCTTTTTGATATTGTGCGAATGTATGAAACGCGCGACGCTAAAAATGGCAAGCCCGGTAAAACTACCATTCAAGAGGCTCAATTGATAGGGCGAGGTGCTCGATATATGCCTTTTATTGCCCCGGGGTCAGACGTTAAAGCCGATATGCGGAAATTTGACCACGATATTGACAACCCTCTACGTGTAGTAGAGAAGCTACATTACCACACCGCTGCTAATTCACGTTACGTTGATGAACTTCGCAAGGCTC
>CAZAWP010000194.1:0-3490 GCA_964488855.1 uncultured Sangeribacter sp. | reverse complement strand
AGCACCAGTTCATGGCGACCGACAAAGACGGCCGCGACGTCTTCTTAGCCGACTCCAACTACGTCCTCCAGATGGCCCAGGCCGACTTCCCCAAAATCAAATTCCACTTCTCCTCCGAGTTCTAAATGGCTAAGAAAACCAAATCATATTCTCAGGTACAGGCGACCGACCAACTCGAACAGCTTGGCAGTCGAGGGACTTCGGCGCCCGAGTTTATATATGATTTACTTCGTATATTTGCAGGATATGGCGACGGACAGATCCGTCGCACAAAAGAGGGACCCGGTAATCTCGCTAAGGATGGTGAAACGGTGCTTATCAAAAATCTTGTGGCGTACCGTCCCGCGGGGGTAAATACTCTTGATGGGGATTGCTCCAAGATATATGATATCATCAATGCAATGCGCGATGAGGCAAAAATCGCCAAACACTCACCTCGGCTCTTTATATCAAGCAATGGAGTGCATGTAGTCGCCTACGACCCGAAAGAGAACGACTGGTATGAGAACCGTATCAATTTGATGTGGAAAGACTTCGAGTTTTTCACACCACTTGCCGGTATCGAAAAAATACAATACACCGAAGAAGCAGAGGCAGATGTAAAATCGGCTCAATTGATGGCGAAGCTCTTTGATGATATTCGCCGTTATAACGATATTCGCAACCCCGAGACTGTACATGCGCTAAATATCTTTATGTCGCGGCTGCTGTTCTGCTTCTTTGCCGAGGACACGGGATTATTTCCGGGTGTGAATCTTTTTACCAACACCCTCAGGACTCACACCAAAGAAGACGGCTCAGACCTTGCAGAATTTATTGACCGAGCATTTCTTGCAATGTCGACTAACGACGCTACCGTGCTCGATACACTGCCGGAGCTTTACAAAGTATTCCCATACGTTAATGGGGGACTGTTCAAAGACCGTTATCCCATCCCGGTACTTTCACGCCGTGCACGCACATTGATAATTAACTGCGGCGAATATAACTGGAAAGAGATCAACCCCGATATTTTCGGCTCGATGATACAGGCGGTTATTACGCCCGAACAGCGTGCCGGACTGGGCATGCATTATACCTCTGTTCCCAACATCGAGAAACTCATCCGACCTCTTTTCCTTGACTCGCTCGAAGAAGAATTTGAAGCAGCCTGTGCCGAAGCGCGCGAGAAGATAGCCAAGCGGGTTCACCCGGATCGTGCGACGGTGCGGCTACGCGGTCTTCTCAATCGCCTGTCCAATATCAAATTCTTTGACCCCGCTTGCGGTAGTGGCAATTTCCTTATTATTTCCTATAAACGCCTGCGCGAACTCGAAATCCGCATTTGGAAAGCCTTGCGTGAAATTGCCAATATCGCTATACTGCCCTTCCCTAATATTACGCTTACACAGTTTTACGGCATAGAGCTTGATGAATATGCTTGTGATACAGCAACGCTTTCATTATGGCTCGCCGAGCATCAGATGAACGTCAAGTTCTTTGACGCATTTGGCTATCAACCTGAGACACTCCCTCTTAAACCCTCCGGACATATCGTCTGTGGCAATGCTTGTCGCCTCAACTGGAACACCGTGTGCCCCCACATCCCCGAGGACGAAGTCTACATAATGGGCAACCCGCCGTATCTGGGAAGTAAGTTGCAGGACGATACACAGAAAGAAGACATGAAATTAGCGATGCGGGGAACAGATGCGGCAAAAACCGTAGATTATATAGCGGCATGGTTTTGGAAAGGCGCTCTGTATATTAAAGCAACAAACGCAAAATATGCCTTTGTAACAACTAATTCAATAAGCCAGGGAGAGCAAGTTGCCATGTTATGGAAGCCAATCTTTGACCTTGGACTTGAAATTTTCTTTGCTCGCACTTCATTTAAATGGAGTAATAATGCTAAATACAATGCTGCCGTAACTGTAGCAATAATTGGGGTGCAAAATAAAGACAACTCTCGTAAACTTTTATTCCGTGAACGAGAAAATGTTGCGTTACAAGTTGATAGTATCAACCCTTATTTATCGGCGTCTGATAATGTGATTGTTACAAAAACTTACTCCATTCCAAAAGGTTTACCCAAGGCTGAGTTTGGATGTATGCCGTATGATAAAGGCAATCTCTTACTGAGCGAAACTGAGAAGGACGAGATAATAGAATCCCATCCTGAAGCTCATAGCATCATTAAGCGCATAATGGGTTCGCAGGAGTTTATCAACGACATTAAACGTTATTGTCTGTGGATAGATGATAACCAAAGAGCACTTGCTGAATCTATCCCCAAAATCAACACGAGGATATTAGCTACTGCAAATTTTAGACTCCATGAAAGTAAAGATGGAGCTTCTTTGGCAGATCGTCCTCATCAGTTTCGTGAACATTATGTTATCACAGAAGATAGCAAGGGGAAAGTTATTATCCCGCGTGTTTCTTCTGAACGAAGAGAGTATATCCCTATCGGTTACGTGGATAAGGATACTATCATCTCAGATTCCGCATTTGCCGTTTATGATGCTGAGCTGTGGCTGTTTGCTATACTGACTTCTAAGATGCACAATCTTTGGGTTAGGACTGTTGGGGGTCGCTTGAAGACCGATTTACGTTATTCGGCGACGCTATGCTATAATACATTCCCGTTCCCTAAACTCACTAATAAGCAGAAGGAGGAATTGTCGGAGTTAGCGCAGGAAATTCTCAATATCCGCGATGAGAACTTTGAAATGACTCTTGGCGAAATGTATAACCCGGAGTCGATGCCTGAGGAGCTACGCGAGGCGCACCATCGCCTTGACCTCGCCGTGGAGCGCATCTATCGTTCGGAGCCTTTCTCCTCTGACGAAGAACGCCTTGAACACCTTTTCAAACTCTACGCCAAAATGACTAAAAAATGAAAGGATTTCTCAAAATAGCGGGTGACTATACTGAATGGAATGTCTATAAGAAGTCTGTGATAATTTGTGACGTGACAGAGCTGTTTATTAACAGGGCTTTGCCACGTGGTTCACGAACACAGGACCAAATGCGTCAAGCGGCTCGCTCATGTAAACAAAACATCGTGGAAGGGTGCGTCGATAACACTGTCTCCACAGAAATGGGCATTAAACTTTTAGGGGTGGCGCGAGGTTCGGTCAGAGAGTTACTTGAGGATTATGGCGATTTTCTCCGGCAGAATGATTTGGAGATTTGGGGTGTAAATGATCCGCGCACAATCTCGACCCGGCAATATTGCATTAAAAATGATGAGCCGAGAGATTTTGTAGCCAAATGCCGAGACCGCTCTAATGAAACGGTCGCCAATATAATGATCACCCAAATTCGCCAGATAGATGCCATGCTTGCTAAAGTTTTAAAGAAAATGGAAGCTGACTTTATATCCGAGGGCGGTATAAAGGAGGCTATGACCGCAGCCAGAAAAAAACACCGCGGATACTAAATATAAGTCTTATAAATCTTATAAATCTTATATCTAATATATCTTATAAGTCTTATAAATCTTATA
>CAZAWP010000193.1:1172-3500 GCA_964488855.1 uncultured Sangeribacter sp. | reverse complement strand
CAGAGGCATATTGGATTTTCATTGCTTGAAATGGGTTAGAATGTCTAATATATAATTTTAAGTCTGTTGATGCTACTTGACATCATAAGTGTTTAGTGTTTAGTGTTTAGTGTTAAGCATTTAGTGTTAAGTGTTAAGTATTTAGTGTTAAGTGTTAAGTCCAGTTCCATTCTTGCGATTTCCACTTCTCGTGTACACCATATCCGGAAAATATCGGCAATTCGCGAATTGTAAATATAACATTCTTTTCTAATTGAAAAAAGCAACTACCAATTTATTATATCAGGTTTATTATAACGCGCCAAATTTACAAAAAAATTACGTAAAAATAGCGCCAAGTTGGCGCGATTTTCATGTAAAACAGGGAGGTTTAGGCGGGATGAGGGGAGTATACCGGCGGAGCCGTTTTCACAGCTTATTAGCCACGGGTTGCCCGAGCTTGAACATCCGTCAGGATGGGCAAGCGAGACTACCCGTGGTAGACCGTATATAGGAAGACAACCCACGGACGTGGGTTGCACTGCCCGATAGGGCAGTTTAGGTATCCTTGTATAACCAACTATACCCTATATGTACTCTCCACATAGGAAGTCCAAGCTGCTTCGCAGCGCAACCCGCTCCGCAGGTTGTCCTCCACACTCTCTCCTACCGCGGGTAGTCTCGTGCAAGTCGCCTCCGGCTCCTTGCCCTCGGGCAACCCGCGGCTAATAAGCTGTGAAACCCACCTCCGGGGGTTTTGCCTCCGGAGACACCTGCTTTGTAATACTATACTATGTGTGGTTTTTTCCTCCGAACCTCGTCGCGTGGATATAATATGGGTGTTACCTCCGTATCGTATGCTATACATTTTATATTATCGACGGGGTTACCCCGGAGGTGTCTGGCAAGTATATTATATCATAAAGAAGTTGGATAAACTTAGTTTAAACTAAGTCTATCCAACTTCTTTAATTCTTTTCGATTGTTACTTATCCATCTGATCCCATTACTCTTTCAGGTGTAAAGGGGAGAGCAGAAGTAAAGGCTATATTAGAATGTGACGGCGAGCTGCAGTTGCAGACGGTTGGTGTGGAGCGACTGACCGTTAAATGACTTGCGTAAACCGTAGTCATACTCCAAACCGGCTGAAACGTAGGGATTGATGGTATAGATGATGTTACCCACTACATAGTCACCGTAGCGATACTGAGTGCCATCAACGACTGCCTTGTCAGGAAGCCAGTTGGTAAGGTGGCTGTAGACGGCATTACATGAGAGCTTCGGAGTGATCACATAATTCAATCCGGCAGTCACACCCATGCTCTTTACCATCTCAAGTTTACCGGCGGTAGTGGTTGCCACTGCATCGAGACCCAATCCGTTATCATCCTGCAGATAAGTACCGATACCGGCACCGTAGGCTGCATTGTAGCTTAAGCTGAGGGGTCCTACAACCTTGGTCATACCTGACAGCTGGACACCACCACCCATAAGGGTAGAGTTCTCGGCTTTCACACCATTACGATACTGCATGGGGCGCAACAGACCTGACAGACGGATGTGTGAAGCACCACCGTCCCACGCATATTGCAGATACAAAGGTATGGCAGGGATACGCTGGCTAACCGAGGTAGCCTGATTGCCGGTGGTGAATGATGCCGACGGCGCATCAATACCGATGGCACCGGAGAAGTTCTTGGTGAACTTCTGTGTCCACGAAGCATTAAACAGGGTGATGAACGGATAGCCGTTAGGTCCCTCGAAGTCGATGGTCATAGGCTCGGCAGCGCCATCGGAGAAGATACTGGTGGTATAACCTGCCGTCAAGCCGCGGTACTTGGCATAGAAATGGAAACAATTAAATGAATTGTTATTGCCCATGAAGTTACCCTTGAAGAACAGACCTACCTGATTGTCGGTACCCGGCAGCGCCACTATATTAAGGTACACCGACGATGACTGCCAGCCGAAGCCGAACGAGCCGCGGTTACCTGCACTTGCCGGTGTAATTGACGACGGTGTGAACAGTGTGTTTGAGGGCATGTTGTCGCCGAAGTCAAATACCGCCTCACCGAGGAACTGTGCTCCGATACCGACATAGAACTTATGATCCTTGCCTACGATGGCAAAACGAGGTAGACCATTATCGTTAGGAGCCTGCGGGGCATTCTCCTTAAGATGTTTCTCTACGCGCATTATGTCTACGGTATCATTATTGACAACCTTTAAGACTCCCTTGTCGAGTCGCATGTCACGCTGTGCATTGGCTACAAACGGTGTTAGTCCGGCTGCACCGACCAGTAAAAGAGATAAAGCTTTTTTCATAATATGATAAGATTAAGTATAAAT
>CAZAWP010000193.1:0-1072 GCA_964488855.1 uncultured Sangeribacter sp. | reverse complement strand
ATAACCCATATGCCCTCTCATTATAAATAACTCCATAATTAACTCCGGTTAATAATAGTTGTATAACAACAAACATACCTTTATAGATTGCACAAAGGGTCTAAAATTTATACAAATAAAAAAATTTCAAATATTTTGGTATTTTTTATTAAAATCATGAACCATTATTTATCCCTCACGTTATTGAAGTATATTAAGAGTTCAACATTATGAAAATAAAGGCTGCTTGATATGCTAATTGAATGGCTCGAGAAGCTAATTGAACAGTAGTTTGAACAGTAGTTATTTTTATCCTGAAGTCCCCTTAATCGAGAATTAGAAAAACACATTATTAATCTTTTATTAATAGCTATTATGGAAAATACAACTAAAAAGTATTCGCCTGCTGTTCAGGAATTAGCAGACCTCATCCAGGAGAACCATTGGGAGGACAAGTTTAATCAGGCATTTGCCAAGGTTAAAGAGTACAACATCCCCGGTCTTTCCGATATCGATAGCATCGAGAAATATCTCGACTATCTGCAGGCATACTGCGAGTGGGTACCTGCCGAGAACAAAGAGGGTACCAACGTTTACCATCACCTTTTCCGCTCATTCTTCGTTTTGGATCAGGAGCCTGTTAAATCACTTCAGACACCCTGTGCCCCTGCAGACCAGCAGCCCGAACTGACTCCGCTGTCAAAGTGGATGGTAGATTATTGCTACGCAATCGGCGACTGGTTGGATAGCCCTGAATCAATCACAGCCGACAGTGTCAAGTCTTTCTACGAGAGCGCTGTTTACAATATGGACGAGTATCTTGAGCCCCGTGGCGGCTGGAAGACATTTAACCAGATGTTTGCCCGTCACACTAAACCGGGTTATCGTCCTATCGCAGCCATCGCCGACGATAAGGTTATTGTACACCCCGCAGATGCTTGCTTCGGTGGTCAGTGGGAGATTCGCCCTGACACCCATGTACGTATCAAGGGTCTTGACTGGAAGATCGAAGAGCTCCTCGAGGGTAGCCCGTACGCCGATAAGTTCAAAGGCGGTATGTGGTGTCACTCATTCTTGAGCTGGACCGACTATC
>CAZAWP010000192.1:0-3544 GCA_964488855.1 uncultured Sangeribacter sp. | reverse complement strand
TCGTAGTTCGCACAAAAAAGGAGATTCGTCGTCCCGACGGAAGCTATATCCGTTTCGATGACAACGCGTGTGTGTTACTGAACAACGCAGGTGAGATCCGCGGTACCCGTATCTTCGGCCCCGTTGCCCGTGAGTTGCGTAATACCAACATGAAGATCGTTTCATTGGCACCTGAAGTACTTTAAGTCTTAAAAAAGAATCAACATGGCAAAATTGCATATAAAGAAAGGTGACATGGTCTATGTCAATGCCGGCGACGACAAAGGCAAGACCGGAAGAGTCCTCGAAGTGCAGGTTAAAAAGAACCGCGCTATCGTTGAGGGCATCAACATCGTCTCTAAAAGCACCAAGCCCAATGCGAAGTACCCTCAGGGTGGTATCGTAAAGATC
The DNA here is from genome assembly GCA_964488855.1 of uncultured Sangeribacter sp. Taxonomy (GTDB): domain Bacteria; phylum Bacteroidota; class Bacteroidia; order Bacteroidales; family Muribaculaceae; genus Lepagella. The sequence continues at coordinate 3,154 of CAZAWP010000192.1, read as the reverse complement.
GAGGCTCCCGTGCATATTTCTAATCTGAATCCCATCGACCCCAAGACCGGCAAGCCCACCCGCGTGGGACGCAAGCTCAACGAAGCCGGCAAGTTGGTGCGTATTTCTAAAAAATCAGGAGAGGAGATTTAATCATGGCAGAAACAACTCTTAGCAAAGACTATAAGGAGAGAATTCTCCCCGAGCTCACCGAAGAGTTCAAGTATAGCACACCGATGGAGGTTCCCCGCCTGGAGAAGATCGTTATCAACCAGGGTCTCGGTGGTGCTACTCAGGATAAAAAATTAATCGAGACAGCTATCAATGAGCTGACTGCTATCACAGGTCAGAAGGCGGTCCCCACATTATCGAAAAAGGATATCGCAGCTTTCAAACTGCGTAAGAAAATGCCTATCGGTGCTATGGTGACTCTCCGCCGCGAGAAAATGTATGAGTTCCTCGAGAGACTCGTACGTGTCGCTCTGCCCCGTATCCGTGACTTCAAGGGTATCAATGCCAAACTCGATGGTCGTGGTAACTATACCCTCGGTATCACAGAGCAGATCATCTTCCCCGAGATTAATATCGACAATGTGCCCAAACTTCAGGGTATGAACATCACCTTCGTAACCTCAGCCAAGACTGACGAAGAGGGTTTTGCTCTCCTTAAGAAATTTGGTCTCCCGTTCAAAAAATAATATCCAGAGTAAATTAGAATATGGCAAAAGAATCAATGAAAGCTCGCGAGGTAAAGCGTCAGCGCATGGTTGCTAAATATGCTGCCAAGAAAGCTGCCCTCAAGAAGGCTGCTCTCGCAGATGCAGACGGCAACATCGACTACGATGCCCTCACCAAGCTTCAGAAACTTCCGAAAAATGCATCTCGCGTACGTCTTCACAACCGTTGCGAGATCACCGGACGTCCCAAAGGCTTCATGCGTCAGTTTGGCATCTCACGTATCCAGTTCCGTGAGATGGCTTCTGCCGGCTTGATCCCCGGTGTTAAGAAAGCTTCTTGGTAATTTATATAAGAGCTTAATTCATAAAATGACCCCCGGATATTTCCGGAGGTCATTTTTATTTTGTATCTTTAAGGTCTTTGATATATTGTTAATTACAAATTCTCGTTATATTTAAGGATAATCATTCCGAAGAATTATAGTATTTACATTACTGACCGTATCAGTGATAGTTTATTACCGCTACGCTCGGGTATGTCATATTTATTACTACTACGAACCGGATAAATGAAATTTTGATACCTTGCACATGAAACGATTATACACATTCCTTTTTACTGTATTGGCAATATCTGCGAGTCTTTTGTTTTTGCCGTTGAATGCTATTGCCGACAATGACGTAATTCAAGAAGGAGAGAACCCGGAGACCGAGATTGAAGATGACGGGAATAATGAAGAAGATCCCGGCAGCTCCGATCTAATTGCCGAGCTCTGTAAACTTGGACTCAATGTGGTAGAGGTAATCACTGTCGATGGTGAGGAACCTACCTGTGATTATGTGTCACCGGATCCCGAGCTCGGTGCTACAGGATTGGGCATCGCCAATGCAACCAAAGTGCCGTCTGAGGTCAATATTTATTTGCCGGACGGTAGCCTGGCATATAGTTCGGGACCATACGTAAAAAGTACGTCGGGTGCTACCATAAAGATACGAGGTAACACAAGTGCATACCCCGAAAAGAAACCTTATAAGATAAAGCTTCAGAAAAAGGCTGATCTCTTGTTGCGTGGTGACAAAAACTTGGTAGACAAGAATTGGGCGCTCCTCAATGATGGTGAGTTTCGGAATATGGAGGGATATGAGATGAATCATATCGTGGGTCTGCCTTGGAGCCCCTCCGCCCAAAATGTAAATGTTGTGATCAACGGGGAGTACCGAGGCATTTATCTGCTTGTGGAAACCGTGGAGCGTAATGCCAAGGCTCGTCTGAACGTGGATGAGGATACAGGTTTCATCGCCGAACTTGATGCCTACTGGTGGAACGAAGACGGTTATTTCCCGTCGATACATGCCCCGATGTTCAACTATACCCTCAAGTATCCCGACTATGAGGATTTGACAGAGGAACAGACTGCGTATATCGGTCAGTATATGCAGGCATTCGATAACTCAAAGGTAGATGGAACCTTTGACAAGACCATCGATGTGACGAGTGTGGCAAGGTGGTTGCTCGGTCATGACCTGTTGGGTACCTCGGATAGTGCCGGTGCCAACATGTATTTCATGAAATATGACAATAGCGAAGAGACATTGCTCCAGATGGCTAATATGTGGGATTTAGACACATCCTACGGTACACCCGGACAATGGTCACCGCTGCATACCATTCGTTTCCGCCACTTCTTCCAAGGAAATAACAAGTCGATGATAAAGGAATATGTGCGCCTGTGGAAAGAAATAAGTCCCACTTACCTCTCCAAAGTGTTGGGGTGGTGGAGTGCCTTCCTTGCATCGGAAGAAGGTATAGGAGTCACCAACTCTGTGCCTTTAAATAACCAGCGTTGGAATTCAATAGGTCCCAGTCCGTCCGAAGCATTCCATAATGTTTTGCAATGGCATATAGACCGCAAGGAGTGGATGGATGGAATGGTCGCCCAAATGGAGGAGACTCTCGTAGATCCTCTCAGCACAGAGGGAATCGCGTCCTTAGGATTACCGGTACTTGATATATTGACTGTCTCAGGCGAACTCCCGACTTATACAACTTTAATGCAGCCTGAGGTAACAGAAGGGGAGGGACTTGCAGCTATTGATACACGGACAGTTGTCGATGGTACTGTAGAAATTATTGATCCCTTGCAGCGCCTCAAACTTGACGATCCTGAAAATGGTACGATTCATCTGAGCGTATATGGCAAGAAAGTACCCCCGACCGATGAGATGGCATATAACCTCTATATCGACGGAATGCAGACCCGTAAGTGGGTGTTGCGTAAGGATAACGAACTTAAAGAGCGTATCGCATACAAGCTCAATGAGGAAACCGGTCTGAAGAATAACCCCGAGACCATCGAGGTCAATGTTATACTTAATGGAGAGTATAAGGGTGTTTACCTGTTATGTTCGGTACCGGAGGATTTGGAGTCAAGCGTAGTAACTTTAGATCCATACTGGTGGAGCGGCGACGATTATTATTTCGAGTCCTCACAGTTCGG
>CAZAWP010000191.1:0-3583 GCA_964488855.1 uncultured Sangeribacter sp. | reverse complement strand
CTTGGCAACGTTAAAGCAGCCGTCGGCTATCGACTCAATCTCGCTGATGATACGGAGCATGCCGGCGATACGCATCTTACCCTCGGGGCTAAGACGACCCTCCGACACCTTGTTGAGGAACTTGCCGATCTCGATCTCCATACGGTCGGAGATCTCCTCATACTTCTCCAAGCGGCTGTATAGGTGGTTGTACTCGTCGGTGCCGTCCTTCATATTGATAAGTTCCTTCGCCATGTTGAGCATACGCTCCACACGCTGCGCATAGAGCACAATCTCCTTCTGCGCCTGGGTAATGTTAAGCTCGGATGCCGAGAGGATACCTCTGCCGATATACTTGAGTGCGAACTCGTCCTCCTGGTCCTTGTGGCGCGCCGGCATGATCCAGCATACTGCCTTGACATAGAATTTGGTGAACCATATCATGATCAGAAGGTTGCAGGCGTTGAAGACCGTGGGGAACATCGCCAGTCCGAAGGCTATGCAGCCCTGTGCGCGTGCCGTCAGTCCGCCGGCGGGGTTAAGGAGGGTCGTATCGCGCATGGCGCTCTCCTGCGCCGCCGATATGTCAAGGGGATTGATTCCGTCGCAAGCCTTGGTGATGTCCGCCACCAGCTCCACAAACGGGTGGAAGATGCACAGCACCACTATCGAGCCCAAGACGTTGAAGAGGACATGCCCCATCGCCGTCCGCTTCGCCGCCAAGTTACCGCTGAGAGAGGCGAGGATAGGCGTGATCGTCGTACCGATGTTACCGCCCAAGATGATGGCGCATCCCAATGAGAACGAGATCCATCCCTGCGAGCACATGATAAGGGTTATGGCGAAGGTCGCCGCCGAACTCTGTGCGACCATGGTCAGGATGATACCTATGGCGAAGAATATGAGTACCGACCAGACACCCAACGAGGTGTAATTGGTCACGAACTCCAGCATGGCGGGGTTCTCCTGCAGGTTAGGCACATACTTGCTGATAAGGTCGAGTCCCATGAAGAGGAAACAGAAACCTATCAGAAACTCGCCGAATGACTTGTAGCCGCTCTTCTTCATGAAAAGCATCGGCACACCTATGGCGAGCAGGAGGATACTGTAATCGGAGATACTGACCTCAAAGGAGAATGCGGAGATAATCCACGTTGTCGCGGTGGTACCGACGTTGGCACCGAAAATCACCGCCATGGACTGCTGCAGCGACATCAGGCCCGCATTCACGAAGCTGACCACCATCACCGTCGAGGCACTCGAACTCTGTATCAACGCCGTGATGACGATACCCGTCAGGACTCCCGTCACTCGGTTCTTGGTCATGATACCCAGAATATTGCGCAAACGATCTCCGGCAACTTTCTGCAACCCCTCACTCATCACCTTCATACCGTAGAGGAATAATCCCACGGCTCCTAAAAGGCTGATAAAATCAATAATACTGTAATTCATCGACTTTAAGATTGATGTTTCGACGCCTAATTTTTACTCCAAGGCAGGCTCCGATTCACAAAATTAAAGAAATATTTTTAAATTTCTCACACAATTGGCTTGGATTATCCTTATTTATTTTAACTTCGCGGTTGGGTATCCTATTTTAAGATATTTCCACTTCGCATTTCAAGACAGTTCCACTTCAAGGTCACCTCTATGATACGCCACGCCTACCCTACTTTTGATGTCTTCGACCTCCAGAGCCTCGAAGCCAAACCGCTTCAGCCCTTTTCGTCGTACTCCGCCGCCACACACACCGGCAGGGAGATTTTCGCCATCGTTGCCGCCGGCATCGACGGTGCCATCGGGCGCGACGGCGGTCTGCTGTGGCATCTGCCCGGTGATCTCCCCCGCTTTAAGGAGCTGACAATGGGTCACCCTGTCATCATGGGGCGCAAGACGTGGCAATCCCTCCCCAACGCTCCTCTCAGGGGCAGATTCAATATCATCGTCTCCGGGTCTATGTACGCCGATGAACAACGCCTAACGTCCGAAGGTAAGCCCTCACCCCTCCCCGAGGGTGTGATGGTAGTCCCCTCTCCCGAAGAAGCTCTTAACGCCGTGCCATCCGGTGACATACCCTTTGTCATTGGCGGTGCCACGCTATACGAGGCTATGCTGCCGCTCTGCTCGCGTATCTATCTCACCCTCGTGGACGCAAAGACCCCCGATGCCGATGCCCGTATCCAAATTAACCTCAAGGACTGGATAGTCTTCGAGAAATCGCAGAAATTCTCCTACCCGGATACCCCTCCATTCCGCTACTATACCCTATTACGTAAATAAATCCTACTTGTATGCGCATAACTATCATCAACAAATCCGATTCGTTGGGTGGTGCCGCCGTCGTCTCCATGCGTCTGCTGCTTGCCCTGCGCCAGCGCGGCGTCGATGCACGGATGCTCGTCGTCGACAAACGTTCGGACTTTCCATTCGTAGAACTCGCCGCCTCGCCGACGGCTGCCAAGATTCCCTTTATCGCCGAGCGCTTAGGTATATACATGCGCAACGGCTTCGACCGCGAGACGCTGTTTCGTATCGACACTGCCTCCGACGGTCTTAACCTCGCCCGACACCCGTGGGTAAAAGATGCCGATGCAATATTCCTGAATTGGGTGAACCAGGGGATGCTGTCGCTCAGGGATATCCGCAAGATTTGTGATTTGGGCAAACCGGTGGTGTGGACGATGCACGATATGTGGAATTTCACCGGTATCTGTCATCATGCCGGGCGCTGCCGCGAATATGTCGCCTCGTGTGCCGACTGCCCCTTGCTCAAACCTCGACTTGCCTTCAAGGGTCTCGCCCGTAAGACGTGGAAGCGTAAGAAGAAATTATACTCGGCGACCGGCATACGGTTTGTAGCTGTCAGCAATTGGCTCGCTGACCTTGCCCGCTCGTCGTCACTGCTTGGTGATCAGGACCTAACCGTCATCCCCAATGCTTTTGATTTTGGTAAAGAAGATGTGATCTCCCAGCGCAAAAAAGCGGACGGCAAATTTCACCTGCTTTTCGGCGCTGCCCGCCTCGATGACCCCATCAAGGATTTCGACACACTTACAAAGGCCCTCCGCGAATTATGCCGCGTCAATCCTCCGCTGGCGAACCGCACGGTGCTCACCACTTTCGGCAATATACGCAACGAACGTCTTTTTGACGCTATTCCCGTCAAACACAATCATTTGGGACTGATTGCGCCGACAGCTATCAAGGAGCTCTATCTCGCCAACGACGCAGTCATCTCAACCTCACTTTACGAGACCCTGCCGGGCACGTTAGTCGAGGGACAGGCCTACGGAGCCATCCCCATCGCCTTCCCTCGCGGAGGGCAGTCCGACATCATCACCCACGGAGAGACCGGTTTCCTCGCCCCCTGGGACGACATCCCGGCTGTACGCGCTGATTTCGCCGCCCGCATGATCGTCGAGGCCGCCGCTCGCTCCGCCGCCCCCGATGCCAACGACTTCCGCCGCGCCATGCGCCGCTCCGCCATCGCCAAATTCTCCGCCGACACCGTCGCCGAGCAATACCTGAGCCTCCTTACGGAGAATTAAGAAATTAAGAAATTAAGAATTAAGGCTACGCGGGAAAGGGATTAAGAAATTAA
>CAZAWP010000190.1:1477-3588 GCA_964488855.1 uncultured Sangeribacter sp. | reverse complement strand
TATGGCGGCAGTCTCAGCAGTATTATCCTCATCTGCGACCTCAGAAGTATAATCCTTACCTGTGACCTCAGAAATATTTTCGAGTGTCGCCTCGTATTCTGCCGGGGTGGTGACGTCTATCATCCAGATGATGGCGCGGGCCTGGCGCATCCGGGCGCGGGCACGGTCGATGCCTATCTGCTCGACGGTATCGTCTGTCTCACGCAAGCCGGCGGTGTCGATGAAGCGGAACAGTACTCCGTCAATCGTACGGGTATCCTCGATGATGTCGCGTGTAGTGCCGGGGATGTCGGTCACAATCGCCTTGTCATCGTTGAGGAGGGCATTGAGCAACGAGGATTTACCGGCATTAGGGGCTCCGGCTATGACCACGGGCACACCTTCTTTAAGGACCTTTCCGTCGGCATAGCTGGCAGCAAGGCGATCTACGGTAGCCTTCACCTCCGTGGCGAGCTGTAGGAGTTCGTCGCGGTTGGCAAACTCCACGTCCTCTTCGGAGAAATCGAGTTCGAGTTCGAGGAGCGATGCAAGTGTTATCAATTTTTCACGCAACTCTCCGATATGTCGTGAATAAGTACCTGATGTCTGTTGAATGGCGAGACGATGGGCAGCTCGTGACGACGCCGCAATTAGGTCGGCAACTCCCTCCGCCTGTGCGAGGTCGAGTTTACCGTTAATGAATGCCCGTCGTGTGTACTCACCGGCTTCGGCAACCCGGGCACCCTTGCGTATCAGAAGGTTGCATATCTCGCGTTGCAGCCACTTGGAACCGTGACACGATATTTCGACCACGTCTTCACCGGTGAACGAATTGGGAGCCCGGAAGAGTGTGGCGACCACCTCATCCAATACTTCCCCGTTTTCGTCCAATATCTTTCCTAAATGGGCAGTATGCGAACCAAATTCATGAGGATTCACCCCTTTCCACACCTCTGCAAGTATGTCAATAGCCTTCGACCCCGACATGCGGATTACCGCAATTCCTCCTTCTCCGGGAGGGGTTGATACAGCCACAATCGTGTCTTCTCCAAGTCCCCCGACGGCAAGATTATCCACTTCCATCATCATCTTTATCTCCTAAAAATCTTCTCTTTACTTACGCTAATAAATCCTCTTTAACTTACTCTATTAAGTCCTTCCCGGTTCAAAGTATTATCTGTTCCACTCCTTGAACGATGCAACCGTCTCCATTGCATCCTCGATAGCATCCGGCATTTCGGCAAAGAAGTTGTAACCGGTCATCTTCTCGAGTTCACGGACCGACATCGAATATTGCGCCATATTACCGGGTGCCGTCATATTGGGATACACAAAAGCGATTGCACGCGGCTCTTCGAGATAAGGAGCAACCAACACTTTAAAGAAAGCCGAAGGCACGCGCGGGCCATCCTCCCTGCCGATACGTTGCGTATCCGTTTCATAGTACAGCGGACCAGCCACGATCACGATAGCCGAATCACGTTTAGCCCACCGTCGCTCGCAGTCTTCGAGTGTCTGCCATGCACCGCTATTGAGTGCGTGAGCCTGCGGTGCCATATTGCTCATCACAAAGCAATCGTACATAGCCTCCGCACTCCACTTCTGGTCAGCCGCCGGGCACAGATGACCCTTGTCGTAACCGGACTTTCTATAGTCCTGAGGGGTACTGCAGTTGTCGAGTTCGTCATCGGCATGAAACTTATCGCTGCGTTTCTCCGTACCGTTCACCTCAGATGCCAACAGTTCCCAGGAAACCCAGTTTGGTGTCGCATTATCGGCATTATACGACACTCGAAAACCGGTGTAATCCTTCACCTGCGATTTTACCCCGGCAGGCACAACCACATTCAGCAGATCTCCCGCCGGAACCGAGGGTCGTGACACCGTGGTGTTTGCACCGTTTCTATCCTGCTGATTACTTACAGCCTTATGATCTGCGACATCCTTATGATCAGCCACCGCCATCACGATACCGCCGACAATAACCAAGCCGAAAACTATATAGAGTATATTTTTTGTCTTCATGTTTGACTTTCAAATATATTTAACCCCATGTCTGATTAATGATAACCAATCCAATTCCTAAGACCAAGTCTCATTAATATACAAAGATAGCTGAAATTAAAAGAATT
>CAZAWP010000190.1:0-1377 GCA_964488855.1 uncultured Sangeribacter sp. | reverse complement strand
AATTCCTAAGACCAAGTCTCATTAATATACAAAGATAGCTGAAATTAAAAGAATTGTGACAAATAATCGAGAATCTTTTATTACCTTTGCACATTATAGCATTGGTGTGACCGCCGGTACTTCCTCCGGAAGCATCATCATTACCATTAAATATACCAACATGAAAAATACCGTCGTTGATAGATTTCTCGACTTCGTGCGCTTTGATACACAGAGCGACGAACTTACCAACATGACACCCTCCACCCCCGGTCAGATGGAATTTGCCCGCTATCTGCACGATGTCATGATAGAAATGGGCATCGAGGATGTCACCCTTGATGATAACGGCTATCTTTTCGGCACTTTGCCCGCCAACATCGACCGCCCCGTACCCACAATCGGGTTCATCGCCCACATGGACACCAGCCCCGACATGTCCGGGCGCCGTGTCAATCCCCGCATTGTCAAGAACTATAACGGCGAAGACATTGTCCTTAACGAGGCACAGGGTGTAGTGCTCTCCCCCACTGAATTCCCCGAACTCCTCAACTATCTCGGCAACGACCTGATTGTCACCGACGGCACCACACTCCTCGGAGCCGACGACAAGGCCGGTATCGCCGAGATCCTGACAGCCGTAGCATACCTTCAGGCACATCCCGAAATCAAGCACGGCAAGATCCGTATCGGCTTCAACCCCGATGAAGAGATCGGTTTGGGAGCACACAAATTTGACGTGGCAAAATTCGGCTGCGACTTCGCCTATACGATGGATGGCGGTGCCGTCGGCGAACTTGAGTTCGAGAACTTCAACGCCGCCTCCGCCAAGGTCACCATCAAAGGACGCAACGTACACCCCGGTTATGCCAAGCACAAGATGCTCAACTCCATCCGCATTGCCAATAACTTCATCATGATGCTTCCACGCTGGGAGACCCCCGAACACACCGAGGGTTACGAGGGCTTCTATCACCTCGTCGGCATCCAGGGTTCTGTAGAGGAGACCACCCTTACCTATATCATCCGCGACCATGACCGGGCACGCTTCGAGAGCCGCAAGCGCGAAATCGAGCATCTCGTGCGCAAGACCAACACCGAGTACCCCGGCTGCTGTTCGGTGGAGATAAAAGACCAGTATTACAACATGCGCGAGAAGGTAGAGCCGCTGATGCACATCATCGAGATCGCCGAGGACGCCATCCGCGAAGCCGGTGTAGAGCCCAAGGTACAACCCATCCGCGGCGGCACAGACGGAGCCCAGCTCTCGTTCAAGGGACTCCCCTGCCCCAACATCTTTGCCGGAGGCGAGAACTTCCACGGACGCTTTGAATACGTGCCCATCCAGTCTATGGAGAAAGCCGTCGATGTCATCGTCAATATCGCCCGTATCGCCGC
>CAZAWP010000189.1:0-3618 GCA_964488855.1 uncultured Sangeribacter sp. | reverse complement strand
AAAATATACTATGTGTGCGCCGCTAAACGACACAAGGAGTTGCATCGCGGGGATGCAACTCCTTGTTGTGTAACGGTAATATATGGGGATTAGATGAGCGTGATAACGAGATCCTCGTCATTCATGGCTACGCTGATCTTTCCTTCGCGGCCTAACCAGCCGAGAGCTGCCATGATCTCATCTTTTTTAAGCTTAGTAGCTTTTTTCACTCCTTTAAGACCCAACATGCGGGTGTCTGAACTTTCAAGGGCTTTGTAAACTTCACCGGCCCAAGTACCAAATGATTCGATATTCATAACTTTATATTTTACAATTAGTAATTCTATTACACAAAGGGACATTATCAAATTACCCGTCAGGGGACACAAACCGTACTCCGGCAGCCGGGCTATTTAATAACCTCTATAATATTAACACTCAAACATAAAAATTGTTAAGTTGTTCTATAGATAAACGGCAATATTTCATCGAAAATTTTTGTTTATACCCGAAATTTGCTGAAAAATAGGGTGTATCGCCCGAAAAATCATCATAATTTTGTAAATTTGAACAGCATTTGGAGGAGAAATTCGGTATCCGCCGCGTTAAAGGCGCGTGTCAGACGGCATACAAACAGAGCTGTTGTATTGCGGCTCCCTCCGAAAATTGAGATTATGGCAAAAGAAAACAGTGCAAAAGCAACAAGCAGAGACACCGGTAAGGAGGGTCGCCAGGGTCGCGTGATCCGCAACACCGGTGCGTCATATACCGTCCGCACCGATGACGGTCAGGAGGTAAACTGCCGCATCAAGGGTAATTTCCGCATCAAGGGTATCCGCACCACCAATCCCGTGGCAGTGGGCGACATCGTCACTGTGGTTCATGCCGCCGATGATGCGGATTACATCACTGCCATCGCCCCGCGCAATAACTACATCATCCGTCGGGCCTCAAACCTGTCGAAGGAATCACATATCTTGGCTGCCAACCTCGATATGGCTTTTCTTGTCATGTCGTTGCGTAACCCCGAGACACCCACCACATTTATTGACCGCTTCCTCGCCACCGCCGAAGCATACAATGTTCCCGCCGGACTCATCCTTAATAAGGAAGATCTGTGGGATGAACTCGACAAGGAACTTGCCGAGGGTCTTAAGATACTTTACACCGGTATCGGTTATCCGGTCTACAACGTGTCGGCTCATACCGGCGAAGGACTCGATCTCCTCAAGGAGGTCCTTAAAGACAAGATCACACTCTTTGCCGGCAACAGCGGTGTGGGGAAATCGTCGCTCATAAATGCGTTGGTGCCCGGAGCCAATCTCAAGACCGGCAAGATTTCGGATGCGCATCATACCGGTATGCACACCACCACCTTCTCGGAGATGATTACCCTCCCGGACGGTGGCGAGATTATCGACGTGCCGGGAGTTCGCGGTTTCGGCACCATTGACTTTGACCCCTCCGAGGTCTCCCATTTCTTCCCCGAGATTTTTGAGAGGGGCAGGCATTGCCGCTACAGCGACTGCAAGCATCAGGGAGACCCCGGCTGTGCCGTCATACCTGCCGTCGAGCAACACCTGATCTCCGAGAGCCGTTACGCGTCGTATCTGTCGATACTCGACGAACTCCAGGATCCCGCCAAATACCGTAAGCCGATAAGTTGAAGATGGGAGCCGGGAATGATAGCCGTCGCAAATCCGTCGTATTCCTGATAACGGCTTTTGTTATCGCCGTATTAGGAGTTGTGTGGCGTTTCGGTGTCCTGTCAGACACCGGTGCCGGTGATAAATCACCCATTACGATCCGGACTATTGAGAGCGCCAAGCCTGACAGTACCGTCAGCAAGAGCAGTAAAAAGGAGGATAAAGGAAGCGGCTCGCGTAAAGGGAAAGGGAGCAAGAAAAGTAAAGAGAGCGCCGGGGAGAGGGAACCCGGCCGCGAATTATTTGAGGATAATGTCAATCCGTTACAAAATTAGCACGCCGGTAAGCGGTATTTGCCGTTTTTTTGTTAATTTTGTAAACGACTTATAGATAGAATAGAAACAATGGAGGATATCAGAAATGTTGCCATCATCGCCCACGTCGATCATGGCAAGACAACTCTTGTTGATAAAATGCTGCTTGCCGGTCACCTTTTCAGGGATAATCAGACCACCGGCGAACTCATTCTCGATAATAATGATTTGGAGCGGGAACGTGGTATAACAATTCTCTCAAAAAACGTCTCAATCAATTATAAAGGTACTAAGATTAATATCATCGACACTCCGGGACACGCCGACTTCGGCGGTGAGGTGGAGCGCGTGCTCAATATGGCCGACGGCTGTCTGCTGCTCGTGGATGCCTTCGAGGGTCCCATGCCCCAGACTCGTTTCGTGCTGCAGAAAGCCATCCAGATGGGTCTCAAGCCGGTTGTCGTTGTGAATAAAGTTGATAAGCCCAACTGTCGCCCGGACGAGGTGAACGAGATGGTGTTTGATCTGATGTTTAACCTCGATGCCACCGAAGACCAGCTCAACTTCCCGACTGTCTACGGTTCGGCGAAGCAGAACTGGATGTCTGATGACTGGCGCAAGCCGACCGACAACATTACAGCCGTCCTCGACGCAATCATAGAGAACATCCCGGCGCCGACACAGCTCGAGGGTGATCCCCAGATGCTTATTACAAGCCTCGACTTCAGCAGCTATGTAGGTCGTATCGCCGTGGGTCGCGTACATCGCGGCACCCTCCGCGAGGGTATGGAGATCGGTCTCTGCAAGAAGGACGGAACCGTGACTCGTCAGAAAATCAAGGAACTGCATACATTCGAGGGTATGGGTCGCAAGAAAGTCGAGGAGGTATCGAGCGGTGACATCTGTGCCATCGTAGGTCTTGAGGACTTCGAGATCGGTGATACAATCAGCCTCTACGATAACCCCGAGCCGTTACCCCGCATCGCCATCGACGAACCCACCATGTCGATGACATTCACCATCAACGACTCTCCATTCTTCGGCAAGGATGGTAAATATGTGACCTCGCGTCATATCAACGACCGTCTCCTCCGTGAGCTTGACCGTAACCTTGCCCTGCGCGTCACCAAAGACCCCAACGATGATAAATGGACTGTCTATGGGCGCGGTGTGCTGCATCTCTCTATTCTCATCGAGACCATGCGTCGCGAGGGCTATGAGTTGCAGGTAGGTCAGCCGCAGGTTATCATCAAGGAGATCGACGGTGTCAAATGCGAGCCGGTGGAGTCCTTGACAATCAACGTGCCGGAGGAATATTCCTCGCGCGTGGTCGATATGGTGACACGCCGCAAGGGAGACATCGTTTCCATGACGACTCGCAATGACCGTATCGACATAGAGTTTGTTATCCCTTCGCGCGGTATCATCGGTCTGCGTAACAATGTGCTTACCGCCACTGCCGGTGAGGCTATCATGGCTCACCGCTTCCTTGAGTATCAGCCGTGGAAGGGTCCCATCGACCGACGCACCAACGGTTCGTTGATCGCCATGGAGTCGGGTACCGCATACGCGTATGCCATCGACAAACTTCAGGATCGCGGACGCTTCTTCATCTTCCCGCAGGAGGAGGTATATGCCGGCCAGGTTGTCGGTGAGAATGCCAAGGAGAACGACATTGT
>CAZAWP010000188.1:0-3656 GCA_964488855.1 uncultured Sangeribacter sp. | reverse complement strand
AAATTTTTAACTAACTATTTTTGGAGTGGAATTTTTTTATATAGTTTCTTTTCTCTATATTTACGAATTATATATGACGAGATGTCAAAAGGATTGTCATCTGCAATATATAACCCTTATAAACCCATGGTAGCTTTACAAAAGATTACCATATCATAAAATATTAAATTCCAGAATCATATAAAGATACCAGCATGGAAAAAGTATTGAAAATCAGAGACCTTACTCTTCGTGATGGCCAGCAGTCACTGTTTGCCACCCGTATGAAACAGGAAAACATCGACAAACTCCTTCCTCTCTACCAGAATGCCGGCTTCTATATCATGGAGGTATGGGGCGGTGCCGTGCCCGATTCAGTGATGCGCTATCTCGGCGAAAGTCCCTGGGACCGTCTCCGCGCATGCTCCAAGGCAATGAAAGGTATCTCACTCCTTTCCGCCCTCTCGCGTGGCCGTAACCTCTTCGGATATGTTCCCTACCCCGACTATGTCCTCGAAGGCTTCTACAAAGAGGCTATCAAGAATGGTCTTAATGTCATGCGTATCTTCGACGCCCTCAACGATATCGACAATATCAAGGAATCGGTGCGCATGATCAACGAACTCGGCGGCATCAGCGACACAGCAGTATGCTACACCGTTGATCCCAAAGATGAACCTGCAGCCGCTCCCGAGAAGAAAGGCTTCTTCAGCCGTCTCTTCGGTGGTGCACCCAAGGCTCCCGAAGTTCCCGAGAAGATCTTCACCGACGAATATTTCGTAAACAAAGCGCTTGAGATGGAGCGCCTCGGTGCCCAGATGGTAACCCTCAAGGATATGGCAGGTCTCGTAAACCCCGCCCGCATCTTCTCTCTCATGCCCAAACTCAAACAGTCGCTCAAGGTTCCCGTAGACTTCCACACCCACTGTACTCCCGGTTACGGTCTTGCAGCCGTGCTGACAGCCATCATCAAGGGTGTCGACATCGTTGATACCAATATATGGTGGTTCGGCGGTGGCTCTGCCGCTCCCGCCATCGAGCTCGTCTGGATCTTCTGTCAGAAGTTAGGCATCAAGGTTGATGTGAACATGGAGGCTGTTGCCAAGATCCGTGAGGCACTCAAAGAGGCACGCAAGGCACTCGCCGACTTTGACCTCAACAAGGACAAATGGCCCAATGATTTCGATGAGTTCTATGCCAAGATGCCCAAAGAGATCGATGCAGAGTTCGACCGCGCCATCAAGGCTGCTTCGGAGAACAATGAACCCGAGTTGCTCGCTGCCTGTCATGCCATCGAGGCTTACTTCGGCTTCCCCAAACCCAATGAACTTGTAAAGAACGCCGAGGTTCCGGGCGGTATGTACTCCAACATGGTTGCCAACCTCAAGGCTCTCAAGGCTGAGGATGTCCTCGACGAAGCCATGGCACTTATCCCGAAAGTTCGCCGTGATGCCGGCTTGGTACCTCTCGTTACACCTACCAGCCAGATCGTGGGTTCACAGGCTGTTGCCCTCGCCCTCGACCGTCGCAAGGGTGCTCCCGATTATTCAAACAAGAACAATCAGTTCATCGCACTCGTCAAGGGTGAGTACGGTAAGACACCGGTCGCCATCGACCCCGCATTCCGCGAGAAGATCACCGGCAGTCCTGAGGAGAAACCTTACGACACCGCATCGTTCCGCGAACCTGCCAACCCCGAACTCCCTGAATTTGGTGGCGTGAAGTTAGCGCAGAACAATGAGGAGTTCCTGCTCATGGAGCTTCTGCCGGCTGTTGCCAACACTTACCTCAAGAACCTCCGTAAGGCTGAATATGAGGCAAAGAAGGCTGCCGAGGCTCCCAAGGTTGAGGAGAAGCCCGCTGCTCCCGAAGTTGAAATCACCGGCCCGGTATTCCGTGCACCGATGGGTGGTACTGTCATCGAGGTTATGGCTAAACCCGGTCAGAAGATCAAGATGGGTGACCTCCTCCTCGTTTATGAGGCAATGAAGATGGAGAACGATCTCGCATCGGATATGGAGGGTACTATCAAGCGCATTCTCGTAAAGGAGGGTGACGTTATCGCTACAGACCAGCCTCTCGTTGAGTTCGAGTAATCGCTGGCCATAATCCGTCAATCGGAAGACATAAAAAAAGTTGCATCGAAATTCGATGCAACTTTTTTTGTAATCAAACAACTTAACAAATATCGTAAAAAGAAATTCTTATTTTTTACGATTACCGTAGCGGCTGCGGAATTTGTCTACACGACCGGCAGTATCGACGAGCTTCTGCTTACCTGTAAAGAAGGGATGAGAAGAAGAAGTAATCTCAAGCTTAACGAGAGGATACTCCTTACCATCAACTTCGATAGTCTCGCGTGATGCTACTGTGGAACGTGTGATGAAGATTTCATCATTTGACATATCTTTGAAAACTACCTCACGGTACTCTTTCGGGTGAAGATCTTTTTTCATTTCTATTACTGCAGTTAAAAATTAATTTTTGGCTTAGCAGGTCGCGATCCCACTAAATTGGCTCGCAAATTTAATAATTTTTCTGCTAACTACCAAATTTCCCTGTTTTTCAACACTAATTTTAACGCAATTTTTGAATCTTCACCATTAATCTATTTCAGGGCAGACAATTCATCTATTGCCAACCGATATAACCTCGGATTATTTACCGCGCATCTTGTCATCAACGGCTGTGAGGGCGGCCTTGGCGCCATCACCCATTGCAATGATAATCTGCTTATAGGCGCTGTCGGTAACATCTCCAGCGGCATAGACACCTTTCGCCGAAGTCCTGCCTAAAGAATCGGTCTCGATCTCTCCGCGTTTATTGATCGCTACCTGTCCCTCGAAGTCCTGAGAGTTCGGCGTCAGACCAATCTGCACGAAGACTCCTGAGACATCGTAGGTAGTCTCTTGCTTGGTGTTACGGTCGGTAGCTACCACTGCCGTGACATTGGCACCGTTACCCTTGACTTCAGTAAGAGCAGTCGAGAGGTGGATTGTCACATTATCAAACTCCGACAGTTTCTTCTGCAGCACTTCATCGCCTTTGAGAGAATCCATAAATTCAAAGAGGTCTACGTGGGTGGCAATGCCGGCAAGGTCAATGGCAGCCTCAAGTCCGGAGTTACCTCCACCGACTACAGCGACACGTTTACCGCGATAGAACGGACCGTCACAGTGTGTACAGAATGCCACACCCTTACCTAAGTAATCTGCTTCACCGGTAACATTGAGCTTACGCCATGACGCACCGGTCGCTATAATAACCTGCGGAGCCTCGAAAACCTCGCCGCTATCAACCTTAATGCTCTTTACGTCACCACTGAAGTCCGAACTTACTATCCGGCGGTTATCGAAGACCGCGATATTGTAGCTGTCGAGCAATTTACGCAGATCATTTGCCAAGGCTGTTCCGGTTATGGACTGCACGGAGATAAGGTTCTCAATATCCGATGTATCCTTTACCTGTCCTCCGATACGACCGGCTACGACTGCCACTTTCTGTCCTTTGCGAGCCAGGTAAACGGCGGCTGCAACACCGGCAGGACCACCACCGGCTACTACCGTATCGAAACCTAATGGAACATTATCCGTAACGCCGGAATCCATCGAGGTACCGAACATTGTTTCGAGTTTACCTACCAATTCACCGAGGGTAGCCTGTCCGACATTCAGCAG
>CAZAWP010000187.1:0-3672 GCA_964488855.1 uncultured Sangeribacter sp. | reverse complement strand
GCCCCTCCTCGGCCTCCGCGCCTTCGCCTGGCCCGTCCCCAAGTCGATTTAACCCCAGAGCACCCATAATTGTAATTACAACCTATGTATATCGGCAATCTCCAATTGCCGATATATATATTTTTTTAGAGTAAGCTACATAAAGTGTCAAGTTTTTACATGTAAAAACTTGACACTTATACTAATGAGGGATTTTGGTCGTTATTGAAACGTGGTATTTTGAGAATACAGATCATCGTTTGAATTATCAAGATTTAATAATAATAATATATGGATAATCAGTTGCAAAATCAACAGAATTTCCTTTTCTATACTGACGAAAATGGCAAAACGTCTGTCCAAGTGATTGTGGATAATGGGAGAGAGACCATCTGGGTGACACAAAAAGGGATGGCCGAAATTTTCGGAGTAGATAAGTCAGGGATCAGTCGCCATATTTCAAACGTCCTGAAAAATGGAGAACTTCAAAAAGATATGACTGTTGCAAAATTTGCAACAGTCATAAATCGTGGAGCAAGAGGTGCTGTGGAAGAACAAGTGGATTATTATAATCTTGATATGATTATTGCAGTTGGGTATAGAGTAAATAGCTACAAGGCAACAAGATTCCGAATATGGGCTACACAAATTCTAAGAGAGTATCTTGTAAAAGGATTTGTGTTAGACGATGAAAGGCTAAAACAAGGCAATCGAATATTTGATAAAGACCATTTTAAGGAACTCATAGAGCGCATCCAAGAGATTCGTGCGTCTGAAAGATTGTTCTACGAAAAAATCACGGATATTTTCAGAGATTGCAGTGTGGATTATGACCCGTCTTCCCAAATCACACAAGAGTTTTATGCAGCTATGCAAAATAAATTCCATTATGCAATACATCAACATACAGCTCCTGAACTTATAAAATTAAGAGCTGATTCCTCAAAGCCCTATATGGGACTGACAAGTTGGAAAAATCAAAAACGAGGAGGGAAGATATACAAATCAGATGTTACAGTAGCAAAGAATTATTTGTCCGAAGTAGAAATCAAAGGATTAAATAGGGTCGTGAATATGTTTCTGGACTATGCAGAACGCATAGCTGAACAAAGGAAAGGCTCATTTACGATGGCTGATTGGGCGAAGCGATTAGATATGTTCTTAAATTTCAATGAATATCCTATTCTTTCTGATGCCGGCAAAATCCGCTCTGAAATAGCAAAAAGATTTGCCGGGGAAGAGTATTCAAAATATAGAGTTATTCAGGATAGAGAATACAAATCTGATTTTAACTTGTTGGTAGAAGCATCGCAAAATGGGTTACCGATAGAACATCCTATTCAAAGAAAGCAATCCCAATCTTCATCCAACAACAAATTCGCCCAAGACCTCAACAACCATCCCCATAAGGATAAGAGAAATAATCATGAGGATGAAAAATAAAGAGTAGCCTTGAGTCCGTGCAGTCTTGATTAGCTCAAATTTTTTTGTAATATTGCATTTGCCGAGTAATTATAATCTGATTACGGCCAATTTATAACTAAATAGACGCACGTCAAAATATGAGCCATGAATGAAGAGGAACCATTTGCTGACTATGTCGGCTTTGATTTAGGTGGGTTTATGTATAATAAAAAGTATCCGCCAAACGAGCGTGTTAATGGCAGTCATCATCATGGATATGCTACCGATAATCAGGAGTGCTTTCTTTACGATGTTGCCTTATACCTTTATGGAATAAAGTTTACATACAAAGGGAAGCATTATTGGATTCCTTCGGACGGTGAGGCATGGGTATTGATTAACGAAGATGATAATACCCAATCTGAACCTTACGATAATCCTTTAGATTTAATCGAAAATGCCATGATTGACGGCAAACATATTATTGATATACTTGATGAATTTGAGGATCTTATAATTCTATAAGATTTTATGATTCATCACGGGTTTTACAACCTGCTCATCCTATTATACATTTGCATATGTGAGCCGTGGCAATTATCTTTGTAGGGTAGTGCCGCGGTTCGTTGTATCGTTAAGTGGATGCAGTAAGAGTATGGTAGATACTACCCCATACATATTATAAAGTAAAGGGACCGCGGGCGATGATAATTAGTGAAAGAGATGAAAGTAAAGTTACTTTATACGATATTGATTATATTAGCAGCTGTCGGGGTGGGCTCATTGACGGCTACAGGAGCTCAGGCACACAGTAATGCTTCTACTCTCGCGCAGGGGGAGGCTCTTGCTGCGTCGGGGCAGGATGTTTACTCGGATGAGTATGAGGAAACCGGGGTCTCGACTGCCGATACCGAAACGTTGGCGCAGGAAGAGGAACCGGTAGAGGTGTCGAAGAAGGAGCGGAAGAAAATCGTCGAGGCGATTGCCGCAGACTATACCGACTGGGGGCGCGCAGAGGTGTCCGCAAAACTGCAGTCAAGCCTCCTGCCCGTATCAGTCACCCTCCGCATGTATATGGAGAAAAATAAAAGTATCATGATCTCCGGACGTGCACCAATCCTCGGCGAGGTGCTCCGCATCGAGCTCGATAATGATTCGGTACTCATCCTGAACAAGATGAAAAGCACTTACTGCAAGATGCCGGTCGAGAACCTTACCCGCGTTTACCCGGACCCGCTGCAGGATATACAGAGCATTCTTCTCAACCGTATCGTCATAGCCGGTGCCGGTGAATTAGGCAAACGCACCGCCGATGCGGTAGAAATCTTCACGACTGCCTCTGAACTGGTGATAGTTCCCGCTCCCGAATATAACTACCCGGAGTACCCCTACGGCTACGTCTGCGATGCAGAGGGTCGGATTACAGCCACTATCTTCCAGTCCGAAAGAATCAACATCGCCCTCGATACCCAATATCGCAACGACAAACGTTACACCGACATCAAATGGGAAGAATGGGAAGCAGGCGGTGTCCGTACAGTCGAGGCAACCCTCGTCTTCGACCCGGTCAAATATGGAGCTTCACCGATGAGTCCCGTCTCCATCAAATCGAAATACAAGCGTGTATCCCTGCGAGACGTCCTCCGTTTCTGATTAAATAACTAAGTAACTATTGAAAACCAAGTAGTTACTCACAACCCTCTATAATGCACTATCCTCACAGCAACATAATGCGCTGGCTCCTCGCCCTCATACTGACACTGACCCTCCCGACAACCGCGACGGTCAGCGCCCAGACACGCAATACCAAATCCAAGACCACCAAGACCACGACGCAGAAAAGGTCAACCTCCGCCAAGTCTTCATCAAACAAATCTACCTCCGCCAAATCAACTGCCAATAAAGGAACAGCAGCCAAGGGTACGTCAAAAGGCACTGCAAAAAAAGGTGCCTCCTCCAAATCCAAGGGTACGGCTGCCAAAGGTGGCACCGTCAAGGCTCCCACTTCGTCGGCTGAGGCTAAGAAGCGTCAGGCGGATGCCAAACGCGAAATCGAACGTCTTAAGGCTGAAATCAAAGCCAACGATGCTGCTGTCGCCAAAGGTGTGCAGGACTTGGGAAGACTCGAAGGTGAGATAGCCGAGAGCAAGAAAGCGGTGGAATCCGCAACCCGTACCGTCAATACCATTCAGACCCGTATTGACACCCTCAACGCCGACATCGAGAAGAACGGTAAGGAGTTGGAGCATCTCCGCGCCGAGTATGCCAAGGTCGTAAAGAAGATGCAAC
>CAZAWP010000186.1:0-3676 GCA_964488855.1 uncultured Sangeribacter sp. | reverse complement strand
CTACGCTTTAAGGAATTAAGAATTAAGAGATTAAGAATTAAGGCTACGCTTTAAGGAATTAAGAATTAAGAGATTAAGAATTAAGGCTACGCTTTAAGATTAAGAATTTAGTTGGGTGAGAGCTCACAAAGCGAAACAATATAACAAATCAACATGCAGATAATATTATTGTCAGGAGGATCGGGCACACGTCTGTGGCCGCTCTCTAACGATGCACGCTCCAAGCAGTTCCTACGTTTGCTCGACGTTGAGGGCAACGGCGGACGGGAGTCCATGGTGCAGCGTGTCATGCGTCAGCTCAAGGAGTCAGGCATCGACAGCAGTGTCACCATCGCCACCAGTGCCTCGCAAAAGGACTCTGTCATCTCTCAACTCGGAGATACCGTTAAAGTAGTCACCGAGCCGTGCCGCCGCGATACGTTCCCGGCAATATGCCTCGCGTGTGAATACCTTGCCAAGGAGCTCCATTGCCCCGACGATGAGGTGGTGGTGGTCATGCCGTGCGACCCTTATACCGACAACGGTTATTTCGCGAGCATCAAGATGATGGCTCAGGGTGTCGCCGACTCTATCGCCGACATGATCGTCATGGGTATTGAGCCGACCTATCCTTCGTCTAAATACGGGTACGTTGTTCCCGCCGAACTCCTTGCCGACAACGTATATGCCGTTAAGCGTTTCACCGAGAAACCGGACGTACCCACCGCCGAGAAACTGATAGCCGAGGGGGCGCGCTGGAACGGTGGCGTCTTCGCTTTCAAACTCGGATACCTGACCGCCATCGCCGACAAGTATGTCAAGGGTGAGTCGTTTAAGGAGATTCTTGACCGTTACGAGGAGTTCCCCAAGATCAGCTTCGACTATGAGGTTGCCGAGAAGGCTCAGAATGTGGGCATGGTGCCCTATCACGGCGAATGGAAAGACCTCGGCACATGGAATACTCTCACCGACGAACTCAAGAACTACGAGTACGGCAATGTCATTACTGACGGCACCGGCGAGAACACCCATATATTCAACGAGTTATCCATACCTCTGCTCTGTCTCGGTACACAGAACCTTGTCATCGCCGCCTCTCCCGACGGCATCATCGTCACCGAGAAGAGCAAGAGCGAGAATATCAAGGAGTACGCTCAGCGCCTGAAGAACCGTCCGATGTACGAGGAGCGCCGCTGGGGTGAATACAAGGTGATAGATTTTGTAGAGTTCCCCGACAGCTTCTGTGCCCTCACCAAGCAGCTGACCCTCAACCCGGGATGTGCGCTGAGCTATCAGCGCCATTCGTTCCGCGATGAGGTCTGGACATTCATCGACGGCGAGGGTGAGATAGTACTGGATGGTGAGCGTCGTCCCGTCAAGCGCGGCGATACGGTGATAATACCCAAGAACACACTCCATACACTACGCGCCAACACCTCGCTGACCTTCATCGAGGTACAGACCGGTCCCCACCTCGTCGAGGAGGACATAGAGCGTTTTGATTACCTTTGGTAATCAAGGGATTAAGAATTAAGAAATTAAGGATTAAGGGCGACGCAAAGAAGAAATTAAGGATTAAGGGCTACGCGACGATTAAACTGCGTAGCCCTTAATCCCTTAATTTCTTCTTAATTCTTAATCCCTTAATATCTTAATTTCATCAGCTACGCTGATAGGACTGGAGTGTCCGGAGAGGAGAAGGGTGTCAGCGGGGAGGGTCAGGATCTTGTCGAGGATGGAGGCTTCCAGCTCGCGGCGGTTGCCACCGGGGAACTGTGTCAGACCGGGCCCGTGCTGATAGAGGAGGTCGCCGACAAACGCCGCCCGTTCCTCGGGGGAATAGTAAGTCACCGAACCCGGGGTGTGACCCGGAGTATGGATCACCTTTAGATAGAAGCCCGAGTTGGCTTTAAGACGGATGATCTCACCGTCATACAGTTCTTCGTAGTGCGGAACGGTGATAGGATTACCCGAGTTGGCACTCAGGTTGAGGTATGGGTCGGTGAGGTACGGTGCATCCTCGGGATATATGCAAATCGGTGCCACCAGTTTCTCACGAAGCATCTCAGCCGCCCCCATGTGGTCAAAATGACCATGGGTAAGGAGAATCTTCTCGATGTGCCAGCCGTTGCGCTGTATCACCTCATAAATCAACCCCGCCTGAGCACCGGGGTCGATGATGAACCCCGCCTTGCTATGGGCGTCGATGTAGAAATAAGTGTTTTCGGCGAAAACGCCCTGCACCTGCAATTCCTTAATCATACTTAACCTCCAATCATCTCTTAATTCTTAATCCTGAATTCTTAATCTCATATTTTGCATCCGTCGGGACCGCACTGGTGGGGAGTCTCCCCTACCTCGGCATCCTTGACCTTCTTCATCTCGCGCTGAAGCGCTGACTTGAAGCCGTCGAGAGTCAATGCACCCGGAACGGCGAAGTCACCGTTAAAGACGATGTAAGGCACTCCGCGGACACCACGCATCATAGCCTCCCGTTCGTCGAAGCGTACTTCATCTTCGTATTTGTCCGAATCGAGAACAGCCTTGACCTCATCCTTATCCATACCTGCCTCAAGTGCCTTGGCGACGAGAACGGCATGATCGGCGAGCACTAAGTTCTCAACGAAGTAAGCCTTGAACAGCAGTTCGTTAAGACGCGCTACCGTGGCGCGGTCGTACTTGGCCTCGGCGAGCTTCATCAGACGGTGAGCGTCGCGCGTGTTGGAGTACTGAGTGGTCGCATACTTGAAGTCGATACCCAACTCTCTGCCGAGCGAAGAGATCTGCTCTATCTGCTCCTTGGCACCGTCGAGGGTAAGACCATATTTGACGGCGAAACGCTCGGGAGTTGAAGAAACAACCTCCTTGGAGGCGGTCGGGTCGAGTTCAAAGGCACGGTAGTCGATGACGACGTCATCCTTGACACCTAATTCTTCGATAGCCTTTTCGAGACGACTCTCACCAATGTAGCAGTAGGGACATGCAAAATCAGACCAAATTGTCAGTGTAATCATAGTATATTTCCTTTCTTAAAAATTTATCTTTTATTAATAGCTTTATTTTCAATTTATATCCTAATAATCCTCATTTCATTCGGATCACATGGGAGCAGCAGATACACCTATATACCACTGATACGCGGGAGCTACATATATAGCCCTGCAAGCTATCACTCCCCTATAATCCTATCCAGGATGGAGGAGAAAACGGCGAGATCGGCGGGAGAGGTCAGGGCGGCGAGAGCGTTGTAGCGCTCCTCGGCGACCGACATGACGGTAGGATAAATCTCGTTACCGCGATCCGAGGGGTATACGCGCAGACACTTGTGGCTTACCGCCTCGGTGCGGACGAGACCCTTCTTTTCGAGAGCTGCCACACCGCGGCATACCGAAGCCTTGTCCTTGCCGACCATTTCGGTGATGTCGCATTGCTGCAGCCCCGGGGCGCAGTAGACAGCGCGCAAGATCAGGTACTCTGCGGGCGTAATGTCGAGCCCGTGTTCACGGAGCGTCACCGCCAACTGCCCGATCATGATCTGATAAGCCCTGCCGAGCTTGCACCCGATCGCCATGGGGTGTATCCCACTCCCGCTTTCCTGAAAATCCGACTGCGGAAGTTCTGTCCGCCGGGTGTCCGTCTTGCCTTGTATGTTACTTTTTCTTTCCATCGACTATATAACGCCATTGCAGTCAAAATG
>CAZAWP010000185.1:2100-3685 GCA_964488855.1 uncultured Sangeribacter sp. | reverse complement strand
CATTTTGTTTCACTCCATATCCCCGCCACTCCCGAGACCAAGAAGTCTATAGGGTATGAACTGGTGATGAAGATGCCCCTCAATGGTGTGCTTATCAACACTGCGCGCAAGGAGGTCATCGACGAGGAGGGTCTGCTTAAGGCACTTGAAGAACGTCCCGACCTTCGTTATGTTTCTGACATCCGTCCGGACAACGGTGATGAGTTTGAGAAGAAGTTGGGCGTACGCGTGTTCTTCACTCCCAAAAAGATGGGGGCGCAGACTGCTGAGGCTAATTTCAACGCCGGTGTGGCAGCCGCCGAACAGGTGATCGCCTACCTCAAGGATGGCTGGAATAAATTTCAGGTGAATAAATAAGTATTTCACATGTCCACTCCATACTGTCATGACAGTATGGAGTGGACATTCTTTTTTGATTTTAACAGATGACTGACCGCATAACATTGACGAACGAATGGCCGGCAATGCCGGAGTTTAAGAAGGGTATACGCCGTGCTCCCGACCGTTGCTACACTCTAACAGAGGATAAGACTGTCACGGCATTGCAAAATGCCCTACGTTATCTTCCTGAGGAGTTACACGCCAAGGCTGCTCCGGAGTTCCTCGACGAACTCCGTACGCGTGGACGTATCTATGCATATCGCTGGCGCCCCGAGGGTGATTTGGCTGCCAAACCGGTCGACCAATATAAGGGCAAATGCTTGGCGGGTAAGGCTTTTCAAGTGATGATCGACAATAACCTCTGTTTCGACATCGCCCTCTATCCCTACGAACTTGTTACATACGGTGAGACTGGTCAGGTGTGCCAAAACTGGCTCCAATATCGTCTTATCAAGAAATACCTTGAGGAACTGACCGACAACCAGACGTTGGTTATAGAGTCGGGTCATCCTCTCGGTCTTTTCCCGTCCAAACCGGATGCTCCGCGCGTTATCATCACCAATGCGATGATGGTCGGCATGTTCGACAATCCCCACGACTGGCACGAGGCGATGCAGATGGGTGTGGCCAACTACGGTCAGATGACAGCCGGCGGCTGGATGTATATTGGTCCGCAGGGTATCGTCCATGGTACTTTCAACACCCTTCTCAATGCCGGACGTATGAAACTCGGTATCCCCGATGATGGGGATCTTCGCGGACATCTGTTCATATCCTCCGGTCTCGGTGGCATGAGCGGTGCCCAGGGTAAGGCAGCCGAAATCGCCGGTGCTGTAGCCATAATCGCCGAGGTTGATCCGTCCCGTATTGAGACGCGCCATAACCAGGGATGGATAAACAAGGTTTCTTCTGACTTGGAGGAAGTGTTCGCATGGGCTGCCGAGGCGCAGAAGAATAAAGAGGCTCTGTCGATTGCCTATAACGGTAATATCGTTGATCTCCTTGAATATGCAGTCGCCAACAATATACATATCGACCTTTTGAGTGACCAGACCTCATGTCATGCAGTCTATGAAGGTGGATATTGCCCCGCCGGATTGACTTTTGAGGAACGTACGGCGCTTCTCCACGATAATCCGGAGGAGTTCAAGAAGAAAGTTGATGCTTCGCTCAGACGACATTTCGATATAATAAAGAAGATTGT
>CAZAWP010000185.1:0-2000 GCA_964488855.1 uncultured Sangeribacter sp. | reverse complement strand
ATAGACGTGAACCGCCGCGGTCAGGATCGCGACAACTATAACTGGATACGCGATGCGGAGAAGAACGCCCTCGTAGTCGGTACCAAGGCACGTATTCTCTATCAGGATGCCATCGGTCGCCTAAATATAGCTCTGAAGTTCAACGAAATGGTGCGCAACGGTGAAGTAGGACCTATCATGTTGGGTCGTGACCACCATGACGTTTCGGGTACTGACTCTCCCTTCCGCGAGACTTCCAATATCAAGGATGGCTCCAACGTGATGGCGGATATGGCTGTACAATGTTTCGCCGGCAACTGTGCCCGCGGTATGAGTCTCGTGGCTCTCCATAACGGTGGCGGTGTCGGTATCGGTAAGGCTATCAACGGTGGTTTCGGCATGCTCTGTGACGGCTCGGAGCGCGTGGACGAGATTCTCAAAAACGCCATGCTATGGGATGTCATGGGTGGCGTGGCACGACGCAGCTGGGCACGCAACGAAAACGCAATGACCACCGTCCGCGAGTGGAACGACACGCAGGGCGATAACGGTTTCATGATTACCGAACCGTTCGTGGCTGATGCCGAAATGATCCGCAATCTCGTTAAGGAGAAATAATCGTCCTCATCTTTTTTAGCCGGTTAATTCTCATTTGGTATATGTGAAAGCATTATTTCTCATTCGGGAGATATTATTAATGAATCTTACTACCTTTTCATGAAGAAGTTGATAGAATGCGTACCGAATTTTTCGGAGGGCAGAAACAAAGATATAATTGACGCAATCGTTGCCTCGATAGCAGAGGGTGACGAGGTACGCGTCCTCGACGTGGACCCGGGCGAGGCAACCAACCGCACGGTGGTTACCTTTGTCGGTGAACCCGATGCTGTCATCGAGGCGGCACTGCGCGGCATGAAGACAGCCGCCGAACTGATAGACATGCGCAAGCATCACGGTGCCCATCCGCGTATGGGAGCCACCGACGTTTGTCCGTTGGTGCCGGTGCAGGGTGTTACTCTTGAGGAGTGTGCCGAATACGCCCGTGAGTTGGCTCGCCGTGCCTCCGACGAACTCCATATCCCTTGCTACGCATACGAGGCTGCCGCGTTCAAGCCCGAGCGCAAGAATCTCGCGGTGTGCCGTCAGGGTGAATATGAGGGTCTCGAAAGCCGTATGGGTACCGAGGATGGCCCCGACTACGGCAACCGTCCGTGGGATGAGGGTGTGGCTCGTACCGGTTGTACCGCCGTCGGTGCTCGTAATTTCTTGGTTGCCGTCAATTTCAACCTTAATACTACATCGACCCGTCGCGCCAACGCTATCGCCTTTGATGTCCGCGAAAAGGGTAGACCCAAGCGCGAGGGTGGCAAGCCCAACGGCAAACCTATCAAGGATGCTGACGGCAATACAATCATGTTGCCGGGTACCCTCAAGGGAACAAAGGCTATCGGCTGGTTTATCGACGAATACGGCATCGCCCAGGTGTCAATGAATATCACCGATATTGATCAGACGCCCCTTCATGTGGCATTCGACGAAGTGACCCGTGCAGCGGCAGCCCGCGGTATCCGCGTGACCGGTACCGAGATCGTGGGACTCATCCCGCGTCGCGTTCTCCTTGATGCCGGTAAATATTACCTCGCCAAACAGCAGCGTTCACTCGGTATCCCAGACGAAGAGATTATCCGTATCGCCATAAAGTCAATGGGCTTGGATGAACTCAAGCCTTTCGTGACCTCCGAGAAAGTCATCGAGGATATGGTTGCCCCGGCTCACAAGGGTCGTCTGGTTTCAATGACATGCACCGAATTTGCCGACGAGACGGCATCGGAGTCACCGGCTCCCGGTGGCGGTTCGGTGTCGGCATATATCGGCAGCTTGGGTGTATCGTTAGGCGCTATGGTCGCCAACCTCTCCGCACATAAGGCAGGCTGGGATGACCGCTGGGAAGAATTTTCGGACTTGGCTGTAAAATGTCGCGAACTGCAGGTTAAACTCCTCGAAGCTGTAGATAAGGATAC
>CAZAWP010000184.1:0-3686 GCA_964488855.1 uncultured Sangeribacter sp. | reverse complement strand
ACGATGTCGGCAGCCATGATGTAGGGAGTGATGGGGAAGTTGAGACCACCGAGGCGACGGGGCATTGACATACCCATCAGACCGGCCTTGCGGCAAGCGTCAAGATTCTTCTTGGTACCGTCGGCATAGATGACACGGTTGTTCTCCACGCGCGGACCGGTGTGATCTACATCCTCGGCATTCTCGGCGATGACGTTGGCGCAGATGTCGCCCACGATCTCGAGAACCTTGTCGTAGCTGTCCATTGCATCCTCAAAATCCTGAGGTGCATAATCATATTTCTCCGCATCGGCGAAGTTTCTTTCCTTAAGCTCTACAATCTTCTTCATCAGAGGGTGACTCAGATGGAGTTTGAGCGAGGGGTTGTCTGTATAGAAATTAGCCATTGTATGGGAGTCTTATTTCGAGTTCTTTTTGTAATAGTTAATTAATTTGGGAAGCACATCTTCCATCTTGCCGGTGATGACGAAGTCGGCGATGGTGTTGATGGGTGCGTTGGGGTCGGTGTTGATCGAGATAATGATCGAAGAGTCCTGCATACCGGCGATATGCTGGATCTGACCCGAGATACCGCAGGCGATATAGAGTTTGGGACGCACTGTCACACCTGTCTGACCGATCTGACGGTCATGGCTGATCCAACCGGCATCTACTGCAGCACGGCTGGCACCTACCTCAGCGCCAAGGACATCGGCAAACTTCTCAAGGAGCTCGAAGTTCTCGGCACTTCCTACACCGTAACCACCGGCTACGATGATGGGGGCACCCTTGAGGTTTACCTTGGATTTCTCTACGTGACGGTCGATTACCTCGACGACAAAATCCTCGGGCTTAACATACTTGTCGATGTCGAGGTCTACAACCTCACCCTTATAATCGGGATCCTTGATCTCTTTTTTCATCACACCCTCGCGGACTGTAGCCATCTGGGGGCGGTGATCGGGATTAACGATGGTAGCCACGATGTTACCACCGAATGCGGGGCGAATCTGATAGAGAAGATCCTTGTACTCGGTACCGGTCTTGGCATCGGTGTGATCACCGATTTCGAGAGAGGTACAGTCTGCTGTCAGACCGCTGTGGAGAGCTGACGAAACGCGTGGGCCCAGGTCACGACCGATTGAAGTGGCACCCATAAAGGCAATGCGGGGCTCAATCTCCTTGAAGAGGTTGATGAGAAGTGAACTGTGGGGTAACGAAGTGTAGGGATACATACGTTTATCCTCTAACTTGTACACGCGGTCTACGCCGTAGGGGAAGAGCTGTTTCTCAATATCCTTGAGATTGTCGCCCGCAACTACGGCCTCGAGCTTGATGCCCAGTTTGTCGGCAAGCTGACGACCCTTGGTAATGAGCTCCAGGCTGACATCGGCTATCTTGCCGTCCTCGTATTCACAATATACGATTAAGTTATTTTTATCTGCTGACATATTGTAAAATTATGAAAGCGGCTGACTGTTAGCCGATAGTGTGGTTGGCGATTAATTCTTTGATGAGTCCTTCGAGTTCCTCATCATTATTCTCTACGCGACGTGCATCCTTGGCAGTAAATACAACGTTCTCGATGCTCTTTACCTTGGTCGGCGAACCTGCGAGACCGCACTGGCTGAGGTCGGCGTCTACCATAGCGGCAGACCACTCTCCGATACCGAGGTAGGGGCGCTTCTCGATAAACTCCTTGCGTTTCTCGTCAGCAGCCACCTCTGAGGGAGCGGCAGCATATTTGTATTTCTGAAGATTCTTGGCATTGCGCGGACGGCACTCGTCAGCCGAACCGTTTACGGTGATTACGAGTGGCATGGGAGCCTTGACGGTCTCTACACCTGACTCGATACGACGTTTTACAGTCACCTTACCATCCTCGACATCCACGATCTGCTCAGCGTAGGTAACCTGGGGGATACCGAGTTTCTCGGCGATCTGGGGACCAACCTGGGCGGTGTCACCGTCGATAGCCTGACGACCGCCGATGATGAGATCGTAGTCGCCTAATTTCTTGACAGCGGCGCTCAGGGCGTAGCTTGTAGCGAGGGTGTCGCTACCTGCAAAGGCGCGGTCCGAAAGAACAACCCCGTTGTCGGCACCTCTGTAGAGACCCTCACGGATGATTTCGGCTGCACGACCGGGACCCATGGTCAATATGGTAACCTTTGTTCCCGGATACTTGTCTTTAAGCTGTAAAGCCTGCTCCAAGGCATTGAGATCCTCGGGATTGAAAATCGCGGGGAGAGCGGCACGGTTGATAGTACCGTCTTCCTTCATGGCATCCTTGCCGACATTGCGTGTGTCTGGCACCTGTTTAGCCAATACAATGATGTTCAAACTCATATTTATAGTGTCTTAATAATCGACTCGTGCACGTTATGACGGTCATATTCCGACCGTATAAGTGACTGTTAATGTAGCTGTATGTCGTTTTTCGCCACAATTCGCGACAAAGGTAATAAAAAATTATTAAATTTGCAGTATCAGAAGTGATGATTTCCAATTGAAAGTGTATGAGAAATATCATAAAAGGGGTATGCACCGGCGTATCGGCCATGGTTTTGCTGACTGTCAGCGCCATCTCATTGAGCGTGAACGCTGAGCCGGCACCTGCTGTATCGGCAGCGGCGCAGGAAGAGATTGACAGGGGTATTGAGGCGTTTCTCAATTCCCGATATGATGAGGCTGAAAGGTTGTTTGACCTCGCCCGCAAGAAATTGAAGCGCAGTTCGTCACAGCAACTCGATTATTATGAGGAGAAACTTGATCTCGCCAAGGGTTTTATAGAGCGGGTGGAACGAATCACGATTCTCGACAGCATTGCTGTGCCCCGCACTGACTTCTTCAAGGCATATCGTCTCCCTCTTTCAGCAGGAATGCTGCGAAGCGGAGGGAGTTTAGGCGAGCAGTTCGAGGATTTCGATTATGTCTTCTCTAATGAAAACGATGATTATCGTCTGTGGGCTCAGGCTGACACAACCGGCTTCAGAAGACTCCACGAGAGCAATTTATTGACCGATGGGAAATGGAGTGCTCCGCAGGTTATTGCCGATATCCCCTCTGAGGAGGAAGCCGACGCGCTGTATCCTTTTATGATGTCTGACGGCGTTACACTATATTTCGCTTCGGATGGTCCGGAGTCGATAGGGGGATTGGATATATTTGTCGCAACCCGTGATGCTGCTGACGGTACTTTCCTTAGTCCTCAGAATATAGGTATGCCATATAATTCGCCGTATGATGACTATCTGCTGGCGATCGACGAACTGAATGGTGTCGGTTGGTGGGCGACAGATCGTAATCAACTCGATGATGCCGTAACGGTGTATCTTTTCAAGGTTAATGACCTGCGTAAGAATTATCCTACCGATGAGGAGAATATCGAGGACTTTGCGCGTATCAGCGACTACAAAGCCACATGGGAGGATGAGGATTACGATGAACTTCTTGCAGAGATCCGCGCCATCGACCCGACAAAGGAGGCGTTAAAACCGGAGTTTCGTCTTCCTGCATCAGGGGGAAAGGTTTATACCCGCTTCGATCAACTGCCGTCGGCTAATGTCCGCCGAGCTGTGCAAGGCTATCTTAATGATTCAGAGTCCTTGGAAGAGAATGAGGCAAGGCTCCGTGAACTTCGTATGAAGTATAAGCGTCAGCCGGTGGCATCGACAGCTACTCAGATTGAGAATCTGGAGAAGTCG
>CAZAWP010000183.1:0-3735 GCA_964488855.1 uncultured Sangeribacter sp. | reverse complement strand
AAAAGCTAATATGCAGGATGTTTCATTAACCTCATATAAGTTAATGAAACCTTTTGATATTGCATACGTGGCAGATACATCCCGTAGAGGCGATAAGGTTAGTTTAGGTTATAACGAAACCGATGAAAACTTTCTGCTATCATCAATATCTACCGTATTTACTTCCAAAGATTTCAATGAATTTGACCCAACGTTCATTTATCTTTGGTTTTGTCGTCCTGAATTTGACCGCTATGCGCGGTTCAATTCCTGGGGCAGTGCGCGCGAAACATTCTCATGGGAGGAAATGTGTCGCGTAAAAGTTCCGAAACCGTCAATTGAAGTTCAACGAGCAATCGTTGACATATACCATTGCGCTCGTCGTGCAAAAGAGATAGCCGAAGAAGCCTCGCAACAGTTAAAATCAATCTGTCCTGCCCTCATGCAGCACATAATACATTCCTAAATTATGCCTCTAAACGGAAAATATTACGAAAGCGAATATGAAAAGGCGGTTGTGGAATTACTCCACGCTGAGGGTTGGCAATATACTCACGGCGAGTACGTACACAATCGTCGCGTAGATGATGCTCTTATTGAAGATGATTTGCGAAATTTCATTGAATTCCGATATAAAGAAAAGGGACTAACTGAAGACGAAATTAGCAGTATAATTGCGCGTTTGCGAAACGTCGGCGGTTCCACCGACTATGAAGCTTCATTTAATGCAATTGAATTATATCGTGATGGATTCAATTTCGCATATCCAGATGGACGCCATAGTGCGTTTCATTTTGATTATATTGATTTTGATCATTGGGACAACAACATATTCCGTGCTGTAAACCAGTTTGAAATGCATGAAGGTCGGGAGACTCGTATTCCTGATATAGTGCTTTTTATAAATGGTATCCCGGTTACTATAATTGAACTTAAAAATCCAACTGATGCGAACACAACCATTCGTGATGCCCATTCTCAAATCACTGTGCGTTATCGCCGGGATATAATGAGTTTATTGAAATACTGCGCACTTGCCGTTATTTCCGATGGATCAAATTCTCGTCTCGGCAATATTTTTGCCGACTATGAGTTTTTCTATTCATGGAAGAAAGTAAACAACGAAGATAAGCCGGGAAAAGGTGTAGATGAACTGCGATCTTTGATTTCAGGTGCACTCACACCGAAACGCCTTACTGACATTATCCGTGATTTTGTTTATTTCCCTGATAAAGAATATGCCCTCCAAAAAGCAGATGAAGGAAAAGAGATAGAGGTAGTTTGTCGTTATCCTCAATTTTTTGCAACTCGCCGTTTGCGCGATAATATTTTGTTACATCTGCGTTCGCATGGAGGTGACGGCAAAGGTGGTACCTATTTTGGAGCTACAGGTTGCGGTAAGACTTACACGATGCTTTTTCTTGCCAGACAACTTGCCTTGCGTTGTAAGGATAAGATTGGCAGTCCCACTATCCTCATTATCGTTGATCGAGAAGACCTTGAAACGCAAACCGGCAAACTTTTCACAAATTCTGATAAGTTCCTAAGCAACGGCATAGTACGAACGTTTGACAGTCGTGAGGATCTTGGCAAAGAGTTGTCACTCCGGGAACAAGGTGGAGTATATATCACAACTATTCAGAAATTTTCTTCCGCAACAGGTCTTCTGAGTGAGAGAAGCAATATCATCTGCATATCAGATGAAGCACACCGCACTCAAAATAATACAGGGTCAAAACTCCGTATTGTTGACCGCAAAAAAGAAGATGAGAATGCTAATATTCCTGTAGACGATGCCAAACTGGGTGCGTTTATCACATACGGTTTTGCAAAGTATCTTCGTGACGCGCTTCCTAATGCTACTTATGTGGGTTTTACCGGAACCCCCGTCGACGAAACCATCCACGTCTTCGGGGGTATCGTAGATAGTTATTCAATGCGACAGGCTCGCGAAGATAATATCACCGTTGACATCAGCTATGAGCCTCGACTGGTTCATGTCAATCTTGATAAGGAGCAAAGCAATCTTATTGAGCAATATTATAAATTCTGCGAGGAAGAAGGCGCAAAGACTGATGATATTGATACTAGTAAACGTATAATGTCAAGTCTCAACGTCGTTCTCGGCAATCCGGAACGTCTTGAACGTATGGCACGTGATATCATTGCATATTACGACAAACGCATTGAAGACCAACCGGAATTACTCCAAAAAGCTATGATTGTATGTTCTGACCGCAAAATCGCCTACAATCTTTATAAGAAAATTATTGCTCTCCGACCGGAATGGGGTAAATCGGTAAAAGCACTTGATGAATCTAATTATTCCGAAGATGAACTCCGCACCATGGAGGCAGTTCCGTTTGTCAATGTTGTTGCTACCCGAGATAAAGATGATCCAAGTGAGATGTATCATCTTCTCGGCGACAAACAGCATCGTAAAAATCTTGACAGGTTGTTCAAGGACGAGCGCAGCAATTTCCGTATAGTTATTGTTGTGGATATGTGGATAACTGGTTTCGATGTGCCAAGTCTGAATATGCTCTTTAATGACAAACCTTTGCAGAAGCATACCTTAATTCAAACCATCAGCCGCGTAAATCGCAAATTCTCTGATGTTGTACTTGATGAGGATGGTAACCGAATAAGTGGAGACGTAAAAAAGAATGGCATCATTATTGACTATCTCGGCATACACTCCAACTTACAACAGGCAATGAAGAAATATGGTGGAGATGAGCCGGGTGAGATTGGCGATGTCAATATAGCACTTGATGCGTTTCGCAATGAGCTTAAGATACTACGCCAGATCACACATGGATTTGATTTTTCTGCTTTCTTTGGAGATAGCGCATTGGCTCGTCTGCAATGTTTGCAGAATGCCGTTGAATTTCTCCTTATGGAAGAAGCTAAAGGCACACAATATGAGGGGAGTGTCAAGCCATCAACTGCGTTTAAGTCGCACATAAAACGTCTTAAAGCCGCCTATAATATCTGTAACCCTGCAGGAGTGCTTTCTGATGATGAAGTAGCATGGGCACAGTTATTGATGGGAGTGTATTCCTATCTCATTAAAATTACAGATAGTCATCATGATGTAGAGAGCATAAACCGACATGTTGAACAGATGGTTAAAGAGGCTATCTCATGCAGCAGCGTGGAGACAATCTTTGAGATGAAAGGAGAGATAGACCTATACGGTGAAGACTTCCTTAAGGAACTTGAAGATGTAAAAATGCCATGTACTAAGTTTGAGCTGCTTGTTAAACTTCTTCGCAAAGCTATCAAGGAGTATAAGAAAACGAACAAAAGTCGTGCAGAGCATTTCTATAAGCTGTTGCAAGCCACTATCGAAGAATATCATAATCGAGACCAGTTGATTTATGTGAATCACGTTACCGGTCAGGCCGTGAACTCTACCGTTGGTATGGTTGAAGATAGGATTAATGCGCTTACCGAGCAGCTTAAATCGCTGTTTGGTCAACTTCAATCTGATAAAATGGAGTTTAAGAAACTCGGCATATCGTTTCAAGAAAAGGCGTTCTACGATATTTTAGTCGAAGTACGCGATAATGCTGAACCTCCGTTTGAATACCCGGATGAGAAGTGTATCGAGCTTGCTAAGAAGATTAAAGAACTTGTTGACGACTCATCTCTTTACGCCGATTGGCTCAATAATTCCAAAGTCCGCGACCGTCTTGCCAATCAATTGACAAAACTATTCTGGAAGAACGGATATCCTCCCCAGTGGGATGG
>CAZAWP010000182.1:0-3748 GCA_964488855.1 uncultured Sangeribacter sp. | reverse complement strand
TGTTGCGGTAAGTCTCTACCGAACAACCGTTTTTCTCGTTATACTCACGGTTATGCAGGCGAGTGCGACCCTCCTTCTCCTGAAAGGCACGGATGAGTTCGGCGCTCTTCTTATCGAGAGGAACGGAGTTGATCATCTCGATAAGAGTCAGCTGATCGAGTTCGGGGTTACGCTGAGCCGGTGTATTTGTCGGAGCACCGTAAGCATCATTGCCGATACCTAAACCGGCAATTGCAATAATCCCACAGGCTACAGCACTCTTAAAAATCTTCCAGACTCTGCTCATACTGTAATTCTCCTCTTACAATTAAGTCCACGTCAGCAGGATCCATCATGATCTCCTTGTCATTACGGAGTTCCTTTTTGACGTATGCAGTTAATTTCCCTACATCGACTGCTTCCTCGTCAGTAATATCGGCATTGACTTCGAGATAACCGTTTTTCTCATACCAATCCCAGATAATATCCGTTACATAAAGGATTTCATCGTCACTATATTTCATATTCACATCTTCGGGGAGAGTGCTGCGGATAAATTTAACACACTTCTCCTCGTCAAACATCATATCATCAAAATCACCCATAATCTCTATCTTTTAAGTTAAAAGCTAATTTATATCTACCCTATTACAAGTTAATAGAGTGATAAATTAATCCGTTATTCCTCCTTATCCTCTGAGTCCTCGTTATCCTCCGATTCCTCGTCGTCTTCTGACCAATCGTTGTCAGCCTCATTGAGGTCGAGCAAGCCATCCGGAAGTTCCATGACAAGGATTTTGTCCTCCTCATTGACCTCTTTGATGAAGTCATCAACCAAAGGTATATATACTAAGGTACCATCAGCTTTCTCAACTTCAAGAATTACATTGATAGTCGAATCATCAACGTATTTGACAGTCCCAACTTCTTCATCATTGTTAAAGACCTTGTAACCTACCAAGTCATCATCAAAGAGAATTTCATCGGGATCGGCATCGTAGAAATCGGTAATATCCTTGCGCATGGCGTAGATTGTCTTATTAACCATGGCTCGTGCTTCCTCGGCAGTGTCGATACCTTTAAGGTGTATCAGATAAGACTGAGAACCCTTGGGACGTACGGAGTCAGGAAAGAAAGGCACGTATATACCGTCTATTTCTACGATCAACGGAAAACCCTCCTCTATATACTCCGGATCAAGGTCAAGAATGACATTGAGTTCACCCTTGAGTGCATGAGGCTTCTGAAACTTTCCTATCGCTTTTAATTCTTCCTCTTGAATCATAAATCATCATTTTATAATAAATATCAATATCCAAAACATTAATATTCATGACATATTAATATTCAGAATATCAATATTAATCTTCTATTCTAATGATTTTAGCGCCTAAACGGTTCAGCCTTCGGTCTATATTTTCGTACCCGCGATCAATCTGGTTAATGTTCTGAATACGGCTTGTTCCCTTGGCTCCCATAGCAGCAATAAGCATGGCGATACCGGCGCGGATGTCGGGCGAAACCATATCGGTGGCGCGGAGACAGTTGAACTTGCCCGCACCGATTACCGCCGCACGGTGAGGATCGCAAAGGATGATACGTGCCCCCATGTCGATAAGCTTATCAACAAAGAATAACCGGCTCTCAAACATCTTCTGATGTATTAGCACACTTCCTCGCGCCTGTGTAGCGACCACCAGCATGATACTGATGAGATCCGGAGAAAGACCGGGCCACGGTGCATCGGCGATAGTCATGATTGAACCGTCGATAAATGTCTCTATCTCATATATATCGCTCTGGTTGATGCGGATATCGTCACCCTCGATCTGCATGTTCACCCCTAACCTCTCAAAGATCTCAGGCATGAGACCTAAGTCAGGAACCCCGACATTCTTCAGCAACAGATTGGAGCCGGTCATGGCAGCCATACCGATGAAACTACCCACCTCAATCATATCCGGCAACAGGGTATGCTTAGCACCATGGAGAGAGGTCACTCCCGTTATTTTCAAGAGATTGGAACCGATACCTGTTATCTTAGCTCCCATATTGCACAACATCTTGCACAATTGCTGGATATAGGGTTCGCAGGCCGCATTATAGATAGTAGTCTCCCCCTCCGCCAACACAGCTGCCATGATAATATTGGCAGTGCCGGTTATCGAGGCCTCGTCAAGAAGCATATAGCATCCCTTGAGACCTTTAGGAGCTGTGATATGATAGATACGATCGTGGCCGTCATAATTGAAGTCAGCTCCCAACTTCTGCAACCCGATGAAATGGGTGTCCAGACGGCGTCGGCCGATTTTGTCACCACCCGGCTTGGGGAGCAATGCTTTGCCGAAACGTGCTAACAGAGGACCCAACACCATCACCGAACCGCGTAATGAAGCTGCCTTGCGGGCATATTCGTTAGAGAAGATATAATCGACGTTGATGTCGTCCGCCTGAAACTCGCATTCCGACGGTGAGACATAATTGACCTTCACCCCCATAGAGGCAAGCAGGTCTATAAGATTGCGTACATCGGCTATCTGAGGCAGATTGGATATGGTAACCTTATCGGTGGTGAGTAATGTAGCACAGATAACTTCGAGCGCCTCATTCTTGGCTCCCTTCGGTGAAATCTCGCCATGCAGCGAATGACCACCCTCTACTATAAAACTACTCATTTCTTCTTCTTTTTCTTGGATTGTTTGGTAGTCTTAGCAGGTTTTGCCTCCTTAAACTCATGGAGCAGGTAAACCTCGGGGTCAAGTTGGATCTTGCCGTCCGAATAGTCAGCCAGATCGCGGAGAATCTTGGCATCATCGACACCCTCCTTATTATGAACCAACATCAGTTTCTTCAGCTGGTGGGCGATCATCGAAACGAGAACATCCTTCTCCTCACCATCCTCCATATCCGCTACAATCTTTATCATGTGCTCGATATTTCCGCCATAATGACGGAAACGGATTGCACCGGCAGTATAGGGAATCTTTTCGGGTTTGGGATTGGCTTTCTCGCGCGTCATCACCTCGCAGGGGAAGTCAATGTCAAGGGTATACCCCGACATGGCATTGATATGATCCCAGATAACCTTGTCATTCTTGTCTTCGCCAACAAGGTCAGGGAACAGTTTTGCCATCGTGGCAGCTATCTGATAAGCGCAACGCGTGCGTTCGTCACGATCCTCGATGGTCATGCAGAAATCAACCATATTCTGGATGTTTCTGCCGAACTCATTGAGAGGTAACGGCTTTAAATCTGTATTGTAGGGTAAAATATTCAAATTGTTATCTGTCATTTCTATCTTAAATTTTAGATTTGGGAACAGTAGTCTGATACTCCTTCAGATACTCCGGAGTACTGTATGCCTTGTCGATGAAATCCCCTTCGCGGAAAGCTTTTTCCGACAATGCCATCATATCCTTAGCCATTGGATAAAGATTGTCTATCCATAAGGCATTTTCATGTCTGATGACATCCTTGGTCTTTGCTGCCCCATCTCCCATAAATATAAGTTTACGATCTTTGGGAAGTTCGGCGAAGGAATCCTCGGTTACTATCATCGGACCTTTGGGATAAACATAATTGAGATGGAAGTCAAGACCGCCGGTGAATACCTCCATGCGTCTTGCATCGATCATAGGAACTAATATCTCATCTCCCTCGAAGTCAAAGCTGCGGAACATTGTCTTTACCGCCAATATCTTGAGAGTATCGACGCCAATCAGTGGGACATCGCAGGCGAATGCAAGACCCTTGGCAAGAGACAGCCCGA
>CAZAWP010000181.1:0-3817 GCA_964488855.1 uncultured Sangeribacter sp. | reverse complement strand
TCGACGGGTTCCTTGGGGAGGGTGACGCGGAGCATGATGTAGCCTAAGATGCCGGCGAGGAGTGAACCGACGAGGATACCAAGCTTCGAGTCGTTGAGGAGTTCGGACATAACCGGGTCTCCACCGCCGAACGACAGGTTTGCGATGAACAGTGACACCGTGAAGCCGATACCGCCCAACATCGCTATCGCTGCCATACGCGGCCAGTTACCACCCTCGGGCATAGGAGCCAACTTGCTTACGATAGCAAGGAACGAGAAGAGGAAGATACCGATGAACTTACCACCCACCAAGCCGCAGATAATAGCCGGCGCAATGCCGTGGAAGAGCTGCGAAGCGTCCATGGTGCCGAAATAGATACCCGCATTGGCAAAGGCAAAGATCGGGATGATGATATAATTTACCAACGGGTGGAGGGTGTCCTCGAGTTCCTGAAGTGGTGAGATAACTTTGTCGGACGCTGACTCAATTTCTTTAAGCCAGTTCATCTGCTCGTGCGAAAGGATTGTGCGCGACGTGAGTTTGTTATCATCTTCCTGCGAGAACAAACCTATATTCTGACGTATCTTCTGGATATATTTCTGCGGTGCGTAAACCGGGGTTGCGGGGATTGTGAACGCTACCAACACACCTGCAATGGTGGGGTGTATACCGGCCTGAAGGAAGCAGAACCATACGAAAATACCTATCAACGAATAGAACAGTTTCGACTGAATGCCGATCTTTCCTCCCAAGAAAAGGACGAGCAGTGCAATAGCCGCATAGATAAGCATCATATAATGTATCTCGGTGCTGTAGAATATTGCAATAACCAGGATGCCACCTATATCGTCTACCACAGCAAGAGTAGTCAGGAACACTTTCAGACCGATAGGCACGCGGTTGCCGAGCATGGCGAGCACGCCGAGCGAGAAAGCAATATCAGTCGCCATAGGGATAGCGCAGCCACCTACATAGTTAGTTCCACGGGCCATGAGCCAGTAGATAAGTACGGGAACGATCATACCGCCGCATGCACCGATGATAGGCAACAGCGCCTTGCGTACTGATGAAAGTTCACCGACCAATACCTCCCGCTTGATCTCCAGACCAACCGAGAAGAAGAATATCGCCATCAACGCGTCATTGATGAACTCCATCACCGACATGGGTTCACCATGATGGGAGAAAAGATTGAAACTGCCGATCTGTAAGGCAATCTCATGTGTCCACAAGCTGTTATAAAACTCTGTGAATGCCGGAATATTTACCACAATCAGGGCTAAGATTGTAGCCAAGATGAGCATATTGCCGGCATTGGCGAAGTTCTGGATAGACTTGCGGGCTGTATAAAATACAGATGCCATGTTTAATTATGTTTTTTATGGGTTTACAAGATATGTTGGAAATATAATGGAATCAGTCAAGCTTGAGGACAGCAAGGAATGCCTTTTGCGGCACCTCTACAGATCCGATCTGTTTCATGCGCTTCTTACCTGCCTTCTGCTTCTCAAGGAGTTTACGTTTACGCGAGATGTCACCGCCGTAACATTTTGCCGTCACATCCTTGCGAACTGCCTTGATGGTCTCGCGGGCAATGATCTTGGCTCCAATCGCTGCCTGTATAGCAATGTCGAACTGCTGGCGGGGAATGAGTTCCTTGAGTTTCTCGCACATCCGTCTGCCGAACTTGACAGCATTCGCCTCGTGCGTTAGAGTGGAGAGAGCATCCACACTCTCGCCATTGAGCAGAATGTCCAATTTGACCAACTTGGAAGCGCGGAAATCATGGATATGGTAATCGAACGAGGCGTATCCCTTGCTTATGCTCTTGAGTTTGTCATAGAAGTCTATGACAATCTCGCCTAAAGGCATGTCGAAAGTCAGCTCCATACGGTTACCGGAAATGTACTCCTGTTTTACCAGCTCGCCGCGTTTGCCAAGGCACAGCGTCATGATTGGACCGATATAGTCCGCCTGGGTGATAATGGTAGCGCGGATATATGGCTCCTCGATATGGTCAATAAGAGTGGGCTCGGGCAGTCCCGAGGGATTGTGAACCTCCGTCATATTTCCCTTCTTATCATAGACGCGATAGGAAACGTTGGGGACCGTGGTGATTACATCCAT
The DNA here is from genome assembly GCA_964488855.1 of uncultured Sangeribacter sp. Lineage (GTDB taxonomy): Bacteria > Bacteroidota > Bacteroidia > Bacteroidales > Muribaculaceae > Lepagella. The sequence goes on along the minus strand of CAZAWP010000181.1, from coordinate 1,708 downwards.
GTCAAACTCACGACCCAGACGCTCCTGGATGAACTCCATGTGGAGAAGACCCAAGAAGCCGCACCGGAAGCCGAAGCCTAACGCAGCCGAAGATTCCGGTTGGAATGTCAGCGACGCATCGTTGAGCTGAAGCTTCTCAAGCGATGCACGGAGATTCTCAAAATCCTCCGTCTCGATAGGGTAGACACCCGCGAAGACCATCGGCTTTACCTCCTCGAAACCCTCAATAGCCTCGGAGCAGGGACGGTTTACGTGGGTTATTGTATCTCCCACCCGTACCTCCTTGGATGTCTTGATGCCCGAGATGATGTAACCCACATTTCCTGCCGACAACTCCTTACGCGGATCCATGTCGAGTTTAAGTACACCGATCTCGTCAGCGTGGTACTCCTTGCCCGTAGAGACAAATTTTACAAAGTCGCCGGTGCGGATGGTGCCGTTGATAATCTTGTAATATGCGATGATACCGCGGAAAGGATTGAATACGGAGTCAAAGATAAGAGCCTGCAGCGGAGCCTCGGGATCACCTTTAGGTGCCGGAACACGCTTTACGATCGCTTCGAGAACCTCGTCGATACCCATGCCGGTCTTCCCGGATGCGCGGATAATCTCCTCGCGTTTGCATCCCAACAAGTCGATTATCTGGTCCTCGACCTCATCGGGCTTGGCGCTGTCAAGGTCACATTTGTTGATGACGGGTATAATCTCCAGATCGTTGTCAATCGCCATGTACAGATTGGAAATAGTCTGTGCTTGAATACCCTGCGAAGCATCTACAATAAGAAGGGCGCCTTCGCACGCAGCTATCGAGCGCGACACTTCGTATGAGAAATCGACGTGTCCCGGAGTGTCAATAAGGTTGAGGGTATAATCCTCGCCCTCATAACGGTAATCCATCTGGATAGCGTGGCTCTTGATAGTGATGCCACGTTCACGCTCCAGATCCATATCATCGAGCACCTGTGCCTCCATATCCTTACCGGTCACAGTGTTGGTGCGCTCTAACAGACGGTCTGCCAAAGTGGATTTACCGTGGTCGATATGGGCAATGATGCAAAAGTTACGTATATTTTTCATTTATGTGTATAAAAACCGACGAACAAACAGCTTGCATTATGCCGGTTGAGTAATCAAAGTTTATTTCAACTTACAAATTTAACAAAAATCCCTCATAGGCAGACTATGGCTCGGCATTTTTTAATTCCTTACGATATTTTAAATAGGGATAGAAGGAGCTGGAAATTAAAAAACAGGAGTGCCGTCCAGAATAGGCGGCACTCCTGTATAATACGATTTTATATCGGAGTTTTACAATACAATTCTTACTATAGAAAGATAATTTACTAATAGCAAGATTATAAAGAGAGATCAGATACCCATCTGATTATTTCTTTGCGTCAGCGGGGATATCCATCGGGCAGCGGGGCTTGAGCTGTTTGAAGAAGTCGTTGCCCTTATTGTCCACGAGGATGAATGCGGGGAAGTCCTCAACCTCGATCTTGTAGATAGCCTCCATGCCGAGTTCGGGGTACTCAAGGAGTTCTACATTCTTGATGGAGTTCTGGGCGAGGATAGCCGCCGGACCACCGATAGAGCCTAAGTAGAAGCCGCCGTGTTTCTTGCAGGCGTCGGTAACCTGCTGTGAACGGTTACCCTTGGCAATCATGACCATCGAACCACCGGCTTCCTGGAACTGATCAACGTAGGG
>CAZAWP010000180.1:0-3833 GCA_964488855.1 uncultured Sangeribacter sp. | reverse complement strand
GCTTCCACAACAAGACCGTTGTACCATACCTTCAGGTTGTGGTCAAAGAGTCGTTCGGCTGACTCGGGATCAGGCTGACGCACGTTCCTGACCTTCTTATACATATCACCCACTGTATAGGTCTTCTTGCCGACGGTTGCCAACGGCGAACCCGCGAGCGGACCGGAAGTCCAGTTCTGGAAGTAGGCTGAATCAATGCCGTGTTTCTTGATGTCCTCACGGATGGCAGCGATGGTAGCTGCATTGAGCGAACCTTTATGTTTGGCAGCCAGACGTTCTGTCTGATGATCACGGATCAATGCGTTGCGCTCGTCATTGGGGTTGGATAATTTTGTAAGGAAGGCAGACTTACCTTCAGCCTTTGACGCACGGTCGCGATGATCGATACGTTTTACGATATGCCAGCCGAATGATGATTTGAACGGCTTGGAAATCTCACCATCCTTGAGCGCAAACGACACTGAATCGAAGTCCTCTACCATTTCGCCGGTGCCGAACCAAGGGAGTGCGCCACCCTGACGGGCAGAGTTGCGGTCATCGGAAGATGTCTCGGCGATCGAAGCAAATTTATCAGGATCTGCCATCACGAGGTTATAGACACTGTCGATGAAATTACGGGCTTTCTCGGCGCGGTCTGCGGGTGCTCCATCCGGAGACACTTTCAGGATATGCGACACAAGGACCTTTCCGCGGTTGGGACGACGTTTACCCGCCTTGATGATATGATAGCCGAAAGGACTCTCCACTACGTCAGATATTTCGCCCTCTTTAAGTGCGTAAGCTGCTTTCTCAAAGCTGTAGGGATACTGGTCGACAGTGATGTAACCCATTCTGCCGCCACGGTTGGCGGTGGGACGGTCCTGCGATGCCATGCGCGCAACCTCGCTGAAATCAGCACCTCCTTTAAGAACCTCAAGGATAGAGTCCGCCATAGCGCGTGAAGCGGTATTGGAGCGCTCGCCGCGGTTCTTGAAAATCATGATATGACTTACCTCAAGTTCGTCGGCACCGTTATTGTACGACTCGTCGTAAAGCTGATTTATATATACTGAGTCTGTCAGATATGGCAGCGCAAGGTCATGCTTGTACTGAGCCATCTCCTTGCGGAATGTGGGGAGAGTGTCGATACCACTCGCCTTGGCATCAGCGACCTTGAGTTTGTAGACCTTGAACATCTCGACATACTCGTCGAGAGGCTGAGGGTTGAGCTGCTGCTCGCTATTTTTGTTGTAAAGATATTCGAATTCCGAGAGTGTGACATCATCACCGTTTACGGTCATCACAACCGGATCTTTTGCCAACACTGCAAGCGCAAACAGTCCCACAGCGCCGGTAGCCATCCATTTCTTATTCATTAGTGTCTGTTATATTTACTCTGATGATCTGTATCTATATCTGTATAGACATAGGTACACTACTATTGTAACGTATGCTCTTTTAAAAAATTATTATGCGCAGGGTAATTTTTAAAAATTGATTCCCTTGGCGCGATAACTTATGGCTTTAAGTAAATAGGTATCTCCGTACATTATCCCTCTATAGATCATACATACGGCATGAATAAAGAAAAGGACCCGGATAAATCCGGATCCTCCTCGATATCTATTACAAATCAGTTATTCAATATTGTTAAGATTAGGCTACGCCAAGATCTTTGAGAACCTGATCGATATGAGCCTCAGCCTTCTCGACTGTCTTCTCATAATCGTCTTTTGAAGCCATATCCTCGCGAACCTCAACGTAGAACTTGATCTTGGGCTCTGTACCTGAGGGGCGGATAGAGATCTTGTCACCTGCCTCGGTAAAGAACTGAAGTACGTTAGAGGTTGTCGGGAAGTTCAGCTTATCAACCGCACCGTTGATGAGGTTGCGACCGTTGAGGTCTGCATAATCCTTGATGTATGTAAGCTTACTGCCGGCGATAACCTGCGGAGGGTTGGCGCGGAAGTTCTTCATCATCTCCTGAATCTTCTCGGCACCTGACTTACCGGGGATCACGACACTTACACCACGCTCGCGTGAGAATCCATATTTCTCATAGATCTCAACGAGAACTTCGTAGAGGTTCATACCCTTGTCGGCTGCCCAGGCTGCACACTCGGAGATCAACGAACAAGCTGAGATAGAGTCCTTATCACGGCAGAATGTCTCGGCAAGGAAGCCATAGCTCTCTTCGCCACCACCCAAGTAACGGCCGGTTGCCTCCATGTTACGCATAACGTCGGCGATCCACTTGAAGCCGGTGAAGCAGTCGAAGCACTTGATATTGTTGGCATCTGCGATACGTTTGATGGTCTCGGTGGTAACGATGGTCTTTACAACATATTCGTTGCCGTTGAGCATCTTGTTCTCCACATTCTTGGTCATGATGTAGTAGAGAAGCAGCATCACGATCTGATTACCGTTTACGAGCTGATAGTTGCCTGACTTATCACGGACGACGAGACCGATACGGTCAGCGTCGGGGTCAGAAGCGAGCACGAGGCTTGCACCTACCTCCTTGGCTTTTGCAATACCCATGGTCATTGCCTCAGAATTCTCCGGGTTAGGAGAAACGACTGTCGGGAAATCGCCGCTCTGTACATCCTGCTCGGGAACGTGGATTACATTCTCGAAGCCCCACAGTTTGAGTGAATCGTACATCAAGCGTGAACCGGTACCGTGGATAGGAGTGTACACGATCTTCATGTCGGCGTGACGTTTGTCAGCCTCGGGATCGAGTGAGAGTGAATGGATGTCGGCAAGATACATGTCGTCGATATCTTTACCTACTATCTGTATAAGGTCTTTGTTGGCGTTAAACTTGATCTGATCAACCGAAGTGATGGCGTTCACATACTCGATGGTCTTCACATCGTGGGGTGCGATCATCTGAGCACCGTCGCTCCAATATGCCTTATAGCCGTTATACTCCTTGGGGTTGTGGCTGGCTGTCACCATAACACCGCTCATACAACCGAGTTTACGGATAGCGTAAGATACCTCGGGAGTAGGACACGGACCGTCAAAGAGATATACCTTGATGCCGTTAGCCGAGAAAATATCAGCTGTCAGTTCGGCGAATTTACGGGAGTTGTTACGCACGTCGTGACCGACAACAACGCTGATCTGCGGCTCATCCTTAAAGGCATCCTTAAGGTAGTTGGCGAGACCCTGGGTGGCCATGCCGACAGTGTAACGGTTCATACGGTTGGTACCGGCACCCATGATGCCACGCAGACCGCCTGTACCGAACTCGAGATCCTTGTAGAATGATTCTATAAGTTCAGTCTTATCATCAGCGTCGATCATCTCCTTGACAGCGACGCGTGTTTCTTCATCATACTCGGGACCGAGCCACTTCTGCGCACGCTCGGTGACGGTCTTAATCAATTCTTCGTTAGCACTCATTGTCTTTTGAATGTATTTGGGTTATTACTTATTTTTCAAATTAATACTTTTCAATTATTAGATGTACTGAATATAATACTTATATTATAATTTCTTAATATAATATTTCAATATTATCTCAACTATAATATCTCAGCTTATATTTCGCACATAGAAACCGAGCAAATTTCAAGCCAATTTTTAGCACTCCATTGCTCATAGGAAAGGTATAGACGCAATCCGGGTTATTTATACCTTACCTATTTTAATAACGCAAAAACTGTCCGAAAGGTTAATCCCAATTAATAAATTAGTATATAATGTATCCTTAATATTATTACATATTAAGAATATGAGGATAGTGAGAATATTAGGATAATAGGATAATAGGATAATAGGATAATAGGAATATTAGTAATATTAGGAGTATATCTAAAAATGTCGTACTTTTGTGCGACATTTTT
>CAZAWP010000179.1:1841-3863 GCA_964488855.1 uncultured Sangeribacter sp. | reverse complement strand
TATCTCGTGTGGGTGGTAACGCTCAGATCAAGGCGATGAAGAAAGTGGCAGGTACTCTTAAGATAGCTCAGGCACAGTATCGCGAGCTAGAGTCATTCACCAAATTCGGCGGCGACATCGACCCGGTGACTGCCCGTGTCATCGACCGCGGTCGCAAGAACCAGCAGCTTCTTATCCAGCCTCAGTATCATCCCTGGCCTGTCGAGAACCAGATTGCCGTTATTTACTGCGGTGTAAACGGACTTTTGGAGAATGTGCCTCTCGACAAGGTCCATGATTTCGAGCAGCAGTTCATCCAGTTGCTTGAGGTTAAATATCGCCAGAAAGTGCTTGACGTGCTTAAGGAGGGTATCCTCAACGAGGATGTCGAGGCAAAACTCCGCGAGGTTGCAAGCGAGGTTGCGAATGCGCTGATCGCCGAAAAAGCTTAACAATCTGACTTAACAGATATAGATGGCAACATTAAGAGAATTAAAGACCCGCATCGGTTCGGTGGCATCAAGCGAGAAGATTACCGGCGCCATGAAGATGATTTCTTCTGCCAAGGTACATCAGAATCAACAGATGCTCGGCAAGCTGATGCCGTTCAAGAGCCAGATAACCCGCATCATGGGTCACATATTGGCAACGGGTGAGAACTTCAAATCGGTACTGATTGAGACTCGCGACGTGCACAATGTGGCTATAGTGGTTTACGGTTCGGACGACGGTCTGTGCGGGGCTTACAATATAAATATCTTCAAAGGACTGTTGGCTGAGATCGACAGACTCCACCGTGAGTATGGTGATAAGATCCATATCGAGATTATCCCGGTAGGAGCCAAGATGACCAAGGCTGTAAAGAAACTGGCGATGCCCGGGGTTACGGTTAAGACCGTGGAGGGCGTGGACAGTAAGATGAAGGGTGCGACAGTAACGGACTTCACACATCAGTTATCCAAGGGATTTACCGACGGTGTGTATGACTTGGTTGAGGTGGTGTACATGCAGTTTCACAGCATGAGCCGCCAGAAACTTACTGTTGATCAGCTCTTTCCCGTAGATCCGAGTCATTTCGATGACGGCATGAACCGCGCTGAGGAGAATCAGCTCTACATCTTTGAGCCGGATGCCAACAGCATCTTTAACGAGGTACTCCCGATGTTTGTAATGTCTACGATGCAGGAAATCACCGTGGAGAACCGTGCTTCGGAGCAGGCAGCCCGCGTGATGGCGATGCAAAGCGCCAACGACAATGCCAAGAAGCTCTATGACGAGCTGCAGCTTGAGTTTAACAAGCTACGCCAGCAAAGCATCACTACCGAGCTGCTCGACATCCTGGGCGGTCAGGTAGAAAAATAAGAATAATATAACTTCAATATAGAAGAACTAACTTAACACGACAATGGGCAGTGTAAAAGATTATTTTACCTCAGTGGGTCAGGGGGTAAAGAGCCTTCTGGTAGGTATGGGGGTTACCGGTAAAGAGTTTGTGACTCCTAAGGTTACCGAGCAGTATCCCGAGAACAGACAGACCCTGCAGATAGCTGACCGCTTTCGTGCGGAGCTGACACTTAAATATGATGCTGAGGGACACCATCGCTGTATCGCCTGCGGTATATGCCAGATGAACTGTCCTAACGGCAGCATCCAGCTCACCACCAAGATGGTGGAGCTTCCCGACGGCAAGAAAAAACGTAAACTTGATAAATACATGTATGACCTCGGCAGCTGTACTTTCTGTATGCTGTGTGTGACTACATGTCCGCAGGATGCCCTCGAGTTCAGCAATGACTTCGAGCAGGCGGTCTTCGAGCGTGATAAACTTGTCAAGCAGCTCAACTACCGTCCCGAGCCCGCCGACGACGCACCGGCAGCTCCCGCCAAGCCGGCGATGACTCCCGAGCAGCTTGCAGCCATCAAGAAGGCAGCCCTTGAGAAGGCAGCCAAGATCAAGGCAGAGCGCGAGGCAGCCGCTGCAGCAACTGACGCCAAGCCGGCAACCGATGCAGCAGCTAAGCCTGCTCCGGCTAACGCTGACGC
>CAZAWP010000179.1:0-1741 GCA_964488855.1 uncultured Sangeribacter sp. | reverse complement strand
GCTGACGCAAAGGCGGCTGAGGATAAGGCTCCGGAAGCCTGATACTTACTTTAGCAAATTAAAACAACATTATAATGGATTCAGTAGGAAATATAATCTTGTATTTCGTGGTAGCCATCGCTATGGTTGTATTTTCGGTCATGACCGTTACAACCCGCAAAATCCTGCGTGCAGCCACATACCTGCTGTTTGTGCTCATCGGTAGCGCGGTATTCTACTTCCAGTTGGGATACCAGTTCCTCGGTGCTGTGCAGATTGCGGTATATGCCGGTGGTATCATGGTCTTGTTTGTGTTTGCCATACTCTTGACACACAAACCTAATGAGAAGAGTCCGTTACTCGATTCACATCGTAGAGCTATCGGTTGCCTGACCTCAGCGGCAGGACTCGTACTGCTCGTACTGGCTCTTTTCTTCATGCCCGTACTCAACGGAGACTCATTGTCGCACTGTATCGAAACCGGCAAGCATATTGATATGCAGGTTATCGGTGAGGCTTTCACCGGCACCGCCAAGTATCAGTATCTGCTCCCCTTCGAGGCTATTTCGGTACTGCTGCTCGCGTGTATAATCGGTGGCGTCGTTGTGGCGCGTAAAAGATAATAGGCTATGGACTTAAGTATGTTATGGTATCTGGTGCCGAGCGTTATAATGTTCGCAGCCGGTGTTTACGGGTTCATCACCCGTAAAAATATGATAGCCCTCCTGATTTCGCTGGAGTTGATGCTTAACTCCGCCGACCTCAATTTTGTTATTTTCAACCGGTTCCTTTTCCCGGGATCGATGGAGGGTATGGTGTTTACTATTTTTGCTATTGCCATCGCAGCAGCTGAGACTGCTATCGCTATCGCGATAATCATCAACATCTACCGCGCGGTGGGCAGCAGTGATATTAAGGACGTAAATAAACTGAAATACTAAGATAATGGGAACAACACTTCCAATACTTATTTTGGCGATTCCTTTTGCGATGTTCCTTATCTTGGGAATCGGCGGTGTGAAGATGCCGCGTAAGCTCGCCGGTGTGCTCGGTATTTTGGGACTGGGTACCGTTGCCGTGTTGAGCTACATCGTGGCCTTCACCTACTTCTTTAGCGGTAATCCTGAATTTATCATCGACGGCGTGCGTCAGCAGCTTCAGATCTTTGATGTGACCTGGCTGGCATTCACTCCCGAGCTTGTCGTAAAGATAGGATTCCTTCTTGACCCGATTTGTGCCATGATGCTTGTGGTCATCACCACAATATCATTTATGGTGCATCTCTATAGCTGGGGATACATGGAGCATGAGCCCGGATTCCAGCGTTACTACGCTTTCCTCGCTCTCTTCACATTCTCAATGCTCGGCCTTGTGGTTGCCACCAACATCTTCCAGATGTTTATCTTCTGGGAGCTCGTGGGTGTCAGCTCATACCTCCTTATCGGATTCTTCTATAAATTGCCCTCAGCTGTATCGGCATCAAAGAAGGCATTTATCGTGACCCGATTCGCCGACTTGGGTATGCTTATCGGTATCCTGCTCCTTTCGTTCTATACCCCGACATTCAACTTCCTCAATCTGAATGCTGATCCCGCGGCAGTACTTGAGTCATTCGGCGGTGCGACTTTCATGGGAGCTTCAGTGATGACATGGGCTATGGTGCTCATCTTCACAGGCGGTATGGGTAAGTCTGCAATGCTTCCCTTACACATCTGGCTCCCCGATGCAATGGAGGGTCCGACTCCGGTGTCTGCACTTATCC
>CAZAWP010000178.1:0-3929 GCA_964488855.1 uncultured Sangeribacter sp. | reverse complement strand
ATTTAGGAAAGAAACTCTTCGCCTTCTCCCGTATGGAAGCCCTTTCCGCCGACGAACTCATCGCCCGTCTGGAGCCAACCCGCTGACATCTTGAGAAGCCACGCGACATATGAGACTGTATGGATTATCCAACTGCAGATGACGGAGCTGTTTTCAGACTTCCAAACACAATATCCCCCGGCATAAGTAACTATTGAAATTTGTCTTTAAGTACGCAGATACGCTGCGCAGCGGCTTACTAACTTTGCAGTGGATTTCGTAGATATTTGGCAATATACGGGAAATCAATTAACTTTGCACTCATTAAATCCGCAACAATACTGAAAATGCAACAAAACATATCAACCATTTGCCGTCGCCATAGTTCCGACAACTTCGGAGGCTATCGCTATGCCGTTAGCTTCAGTAGCTATCGAAGCATGCGTTCACGATGGTTTGAGCGATATTACAGTTGCGACAGTATGAGTTGAGTAAACACGACATACAGCAATAAGGATATTTCGGAAGACCGTCAGAACGTCTTCCGTTTTTTTGTGCCACAACCGGCGCCGACTCCTTATTGCTCCGGCATGGCACGCCCACAGTAATCAATACTATTATGGACAGTTATTTTTCTCACCGCCATGCCAGCAAACAAAAACGCACTCATAAGATACAAGACAATAGACCGGTGCCTCAGAAACAGATACCGGAGATGGACGCTCGGAGACCTCGTCGAGGCTTGTTCTGATGCCTTATACGAAATGGAGGGTATACTAGGGGGCGTCTCTGTAAGAACAATCCAATCTGACATCCAGATAATGCGGTCGGACAAACTCGGCTATAATGCCCCTATTGAAGTTTACGATGGAAAATTCTACAGATACGCCGACACCGACTACTCCATCTCGGAGTCGCCACTCCCAGCAGATATGTGCGATCTGCTGACCCTCGCCGTAGAGCGACTCGACAATTGCGACCTTGATGCCTCGCACGAACTCGGCTCCCTACTCATCGAAGTCAAGGAAAAGCTACAGCACATGCTCGCGTTGGGATAAATTATCCACAACATCAAGGGCTCTGAAAAAATGGTTATAGTCTCAAATATTAATCCTCCATATATCCGCGATTTTACGAATATATGGAGGATTAATTGTAGCGGGAGGTGGATTCGAACCACCGACCCTGAGATTATGAGACTCATAAGCTAACCACTGCTCCATCCCGCTATGTATTTGGTTGGGGTGATAGGAGTCGAACCTACTCAGCCTTAGGCGGCAGATTTACAGTCTGCGGCTCTCACCGTGGAGCAACACCCCAGTATAAAAAATGTCCGTTTGTAGCGGAAGCAGAAAGATTCGAACTTTCGGAGTCTCTTTGGAGGCTCAACCCCTTAGCAGAGGGCCGGTTTCAACCACTCACCCATGCTTCCTTTATTTCGATATTGCAAAGGTATAAAGCGTGAATGCAGCCTATCTGCGCAGTCAAAAAAATTTTTTAAGTTAGTCAGAAATACAGCAAATCAACCAAAGAAGAAATGCTGAGATAACTATAACGACAACGCTTATTTGAAGGGTCAGATGGATTCGTTCCCTCTTTCGCTCACGCAACAGCTGTTGTAATTTAGTTCTCTGGTTTTCTATTGCAGACTCCCATTCTGCTACATATTTAGCTTTACGTCTAAGGGCTCGCTGGAGCGACTTACGCTTTTTGGAAGTCAGCTCCGGTTCCTCCAAGACACGCCGAGACTGCTCAATATGGGCATTTAAACGCTCGATTCTCCCCTCGTATTGAGTTATCTGCCGTTGATATTCCGTAATTAAGTAAGAATCGGGCACCCTTCTGTGCACAGGATAATATAACTCTTCTTGATATCCTTGATAATCTTGAACTTGATCTTAAAATCCCTGATATCCTTGATAATCTTGATCTTGATAATCATGATATTGTAGGTCGTCATCCTCTTCAAACCAATCGTTTAGCTCACCGGTGTTTTTATGATACATATAATCCACCCACGTATCCCGCACTTCATAATCCAGTGACACCTTTCCATACCATAATGCGCAAAGGAAGTCCGGATTGATTTCTTTATTGCGCATTATAGTCTCGATAATGCTTGTGGTCAAGGCAAAATTCATTATTTCAGGTTGTGCGGTAATTAGTTGTCTCAACCATTGGTCATGTTTGTCAAATTCTTCGTTCTCTATAAGCATTTCATTCTTAATCAAGGCTTCTGCGAACCATAGATAGTTTGTTGGGATATGAGAAAGGAGCAGATCCTTGTAATCGTTAAGTGGGTTCTTCCATTTATTCCACAGATATCTGGTAAATTCTTCCGGATAGTCCGGATTACCGAAGGTAAAGTTAAACCAGACTTCATCCGGGTCGTACCATGCCTGCAATTCAAACCCTTCCTTTTCATCAAATGTTACTATTTCCCATGGTACGCAAGAAAAGGTATGCTCGTTTAATCTGTCGAAGAGTGCTGGTAGTTGTTCTCCAGTCCCATCTTTTAGTCCCCATTTACCGTCCTGAGCCTGATATAATGAGTACGGAGGATTCTCTCCAGAGCCATATATACTATTCTTCATGGGGTAAAAGATTAGGATAACGAGACATTAATTCCTTCAAAAAAGATACATCTTTTGGGTCTCCCTTGCAACTACGGAGTTGGGATAGTCCATAATAGCTAACGTCATCATAATAAGGTCCGGTGAGAATATAAATGGAAGGCTTAATCATGCTATTATAAGATCCCTTTGAAGTTGATATAACTTATTATCGCGATGAAAGCAACTACAGCTGCTATTACGCCCGATGACACCAACCGTTGTTGTCGTTTTTCTTTGGCCTCTTGCTCTTCCTGCCGTTTGGCATCACGGAGAATATAGTCTGTGTCGAGTTCATCATCCTCATCAAGAATATTCTCCTCGGGAACATAATCATCACTTTCGTCATAAATGACTACGCCATCCTCCTCTTCGATAATTCTGTATCTTTTCTTTTCCATTATTACGAATTTTAAAATACCTCATCCTGTCCGAATAGCACATAGCATATCAGGTTGAGTATTAATCTTATTATCTGCCATGCAATCCAAAGCGCAACTCCACCTAACATTATACCAATTGCGAGAAGCAACAAGAAACAAATTACTGACCACATATTACATGAGATTTAGAAAAGATTTTTAGAACTATATATTTTCTAAAATTGATGATTTCTCGAAGTGGCACACAAGGGTAAGCTGACCCTTGTGTGCTTTCTTGAAGAGTTCCGGTTCTATTGTCAGAGTCTCTTGCATGAATCCACTCCGATACACGTCCAATCCGGATGCAGAGCCTTGACAGCTGCGATTTTGGGAGCACTGTCAGATTCAAATAATGGATGATTTGACTCTACGATAATTTCATAGTTTTTACCGCATAGACTGCCTTGATCGGCTTTACCCTTTAGTCGATAACGAGCCATAAGATTATGGGTTATTATGATGCCTACTTCCTTTCAAGCGACTCGGCATTCTCTTTTTGAATCCTTAATGGTTCCGATACAAAAATAGGGATAGTTTTTTAATAAGCCTGAGTTCAATTTGTCCAGTTTACAGAACCCTTAACTGTAGCTCCAACGATTGTCTCCTTAATAATTTTAGACGTATTATTAATAGAAAATTGTCGGAATAATAGTAATTATGAGACTCGGTCTTGATTGCCGAAGAATATAAATAATATTTAGGCAAATTATTTGTATTTTTGTAGAATGATAATCAACTCGTGTTCGTCTGACTTTTCGGGTGATTCATCCGCATTTTCCGGTAATGAATCTATCCGTTCTGGCTTCACAGATGAGAATATCTGTGGGGAGGGTGCTACTTGCGTAGTCTATCAGATGAATCTTCAGGGGCTTCACGTTGCGGTTAAGCGTCTGCGTGACGAGTATTTGGATGAACC
>CAZAWP010000177.1:0-3940 GCA_964488855.1 uncultured Sangeribacter sp. | reverse complement strand
GCCTCCTGTACATAAAAAACGCCTCCGTGGAGCAGGGGGTTCAATGTAAAGAGGGGGCGTTCCGGCAAATAGAAGCCGCTCCGACACCATTTCACCGGTGGTAGTCCCTCGCAACCGGTCACTTTGCTTGCATACTCTATGCGCGCCTCTTCCGGGAGGTTGTTCCACTCCTCCAAGGTCGAGGCTCCGCTTTTGCGCCAGTTTATCTTTATGGAGGTAAGAGGAGCCGTCTGCAATGCTTCGATTACCCGGTCGGTATCGAAGGGTAACTCACTTCTCATCCTGTCTATGAACGCCTGAGGGATGGGAGGAAGTTGGGGGTCTGTCTTGCCGGTGCTCATGAGGGTATTTCGTCTGGATTATGAAATGTAAATAGTGAAGAAGCCTCGAATCGAGGTAATGCCGTCAGGTGAATATCGGCGGCGCGGTCGCTTAGCGATTCGCTACAGTCTCCTACTGTAAGCCCGGTAGCCTCAAGGGTCTCGCGAACGGTCTTGAGGGCAATGGCCGGGGTATTGTTATCCTGCGAGAGGTGACAGAGGAAAATATATTTAAGTAGGGGATGCCGATATTCCTTGAGGAACTCCGCAGTGGCGCGGTTATCCATGTGTCCTCGTTCGGTCTGGATGCGCGCCTTGAGATACTCGGGATATTTGCCGGCAAGTAGCATGTCGAGGTCGTAGTTAGCCTCGATAACCAAGTAATGAACCTTGCTCATGTAATACCGGGCGCGGTCGGTGACGGCTCCGAGGTCAGTGGCGAGTGCAAAACGATGATTGTGAAATTCGAGGTAAAATCCCATATTGTCGGTGCCGTCATGGGGTACGTCGAACGCTGTCACCGTTATATCCGCTATCGTGAAGGGAATCTCCTTGAAGATCGGGCGATGATACTCCTTTATACGTTTTGAGATGGAGTGACGACGCAGCAATCCGGTCATGACGCGGTTGGTGCAGAAAAGATGTATATGGCGGTGCTTCCGTAATACGTTATACGCATACTTGACATGATCGAAATGGTCATGGGTAAGGAGGAGACCATGCACATTGTTGATATGCAGACCGTTATTCTCAAGGGTATCGGCTATCTGCTCGGCGGGTATGCCGGCGTCGATCAGTATACCGGAATGGCGCGTGCCGATATAGCACGAGTTGCCGCTCGACCCGGATCCTAATGACAGGTATATAAGGTCGGTTTCGGTAGCCTGCTGACGGGCGTGGTCGGTGTGATCGATAGCCAGCTCGTCGTCATCGAAGGGAAGTCGTGGTTGATTATGGTAACGTATATTGTGTTTCTTCACTTTGGATGGTTGTAATTAATTAACTATCGAGAATTAATAAATTATCAATAGTTATTTAGCCCTTACCCTGACGGTGGATAAGGAATATCGCCGGTCTCTTGTCGTAGTTCTCACCATTAGTGCGCCATTGTGCAGCGGGACGTGTGATTATAGACTCTTTTTCCGGGTCGGTTATATCCACTGCCACGCAGAGGAGAGTGTCCGGACGCAATGTGGTGCTAAGAAACTCGATCAACTTATTGTTGCGGTACGGAGTCTCGATGAATATCTGAGTCTGTCCGCGGTCGCAGAGGCTCTCCAGACGACGCAGGGTGGCAGCACGCTCGCCCTGGTCGATAGGCAGGTAACCGTTAAAGGCAAACCCCTGACCGTTAAAGCCTGAGCCCATCAGCGACATAAGGATACTCGACGGACCCACCAATGGTATGACACGCAGCTTCTCACGTTGGGCGATTTCAACGACGGCAGCTCCCGGGTCGGCGATCGCCGGACAGCCGGCCTCGCTCAT
Organism: uncultured Sangeribacter sp.; assembly: GCA_964488855.1. Classification (GTDB taxonomy): domain Bacteria; phylum Bacteroidota; class Bacteroidia; order Bacteroidales; family Muribaculaceae; genus Lepagella. The sequence continues at coordinate 2,132 of CAZAWP010000177.1, read as the reverse complement.
GACCCCCATCGGTTCACCGTGGCGCAAAGGGTCGAGGTAGCTCCCGACGGTTGTCATGTCGGTATGTCCGTTTAGTTCGTAAAACGTCAGCGAATCGATGTCGATCGAGCGGTCGCAGCGCTTCAAAAACCGTCGGGCGGTGCGTATATTCTCTACGATAAAGTGACGGATACCCTTGATGAGTTCGATATTGCCGGCGGGCAATACATCCTGCAGGGGAGCATCCGAAATATTAACCGGGAAGAGGTAAAGAGCTGCAATCATATCGTTGAGGTGGCTATGTGCGGTGACAGTGATTAGAGGTCGGGAGGCAGTTGCCGCGAGGTGATGATACTCACTAACGGACCCTCAAGTCCGTTGGGTGCGGTTGCCGGACGGGATTCGAAGCGGATATATCCGCCGTCGAACGGATAGATATGGAGATCTGTTTCCGAGTCCGGATGTCGTCCGGCTATCAAGGGAGGTGCTATCTCTTCGAGCGACAGACTCTGCACGAGGTAACTCCGAAGACTGTCGGGGAGCAGGTCGCCTAAATAGACATTGCGCACCACAGCACTTGATGAATCGAGCACATCGACCTCCCAGACTCCCGGAGAGCCCTGGATGTCGGTATACAGCGGATGCCCGATGCCGTCGGTGAGGATTCCCTCGTAGTCGTAATCGAGACTGTCGAGATTTTCTCCCAATGTCAATGCGTCCGCGATGCTGCGTATGGTCATTGCTATGTCGAGATCGGCATGATAATCCTCGGCGCCCTCCGAGTTGAGGGTGTCAGTATCGATGTCCTTATGGGCGGGATGACAGCTTATGATAACCGTCATTAGCACGCTCATACTAATCAACAGACAGTTTGAGGCTCTCATTTTCTTACTCCATATTCAATCTTAATACAAAATTAATCAAAAATTGACAAGTATGTAGACTGAATGTACAAGAATATGCGGAGTATTGATAAATTTACTTATATTTGTATTTCCGTGGTTGCATGGCAACGTGATTTGAAAAGGTTACCCTCCTCAGTTTATCTAATCTGAATCAAATCCATAACGGTTATAAGGTATCTTTCACAATTGTTTTAACCGTTTTTTAAGTAAAAAAATATTAACTACATAATTTTTACATCATGAAGAAATTATTATTAATGTTGGCAATGGCATGTATGTTTGCCACAGCACCGGCCTATGCACAGGCTACCAAGACCGAGACTACCCATCAGTGTGCTAAAGAGAAAAAGGCTTGCGACAAAGCCAAGAAAGAGTATAAGAAAGGCGATGCCGCTTGCGAAAAGGCTCATGCGGATTGCAAGAAATGCGATAAAGCCTGCGACAAGTCAAAAGCTGACTGCAAGAAAGCTGACTGTAAGAAGGCAGATTGCAAGAAAGTAGATTGCAAAAAAGCGGACTGTAAGAAAGTCGACTGCAAGAAGGTAGATTGCAAAAAAGCTGATTGCAAGAAGGCTCACGCCGGTTGTAAAAAAGCCGAAGCCAAGAAGAAATAATCTTCGTGGAAAATAATTTGCGTAAGAAATAATCAAGTATAACCCATAATTTTTTTCATTATGAAATTTGCAAGCAAATACCTGACATTGTTGATGTCACTTATTGTCATGTCGCTCAGCTTCTCGCTGACAAGTTGTGGTGACGACGATGATGACGATGTAGATGACATCATCATCGGTAACTGGAAGGCTACTGAAACCTACACCGAAGGGAGCCATACATATAATACCGAACTTCAGTTGAATATCAATAAGAATAAGAAATTTACTTATACCATTACTGAATCAGCCGGCGGTATGACAATGAGCAGTTCTTTAGAGGGCACGTGGTCACTTACAGATACAGATAATGTCGACATCCTTTATCTCAATTTCGTTGATCCCGAGGAGGGTGTAATGGAAACAATAGGATTTTACGTTACTATCGTTAATCACAATACCATTATGCTTGCCGAGCTTTCAGAGCCCACCGAAAACATGGTATTCAAGCGCAAATAATCCGATAAGAAATACGAAATACGCCCGACCTTATTTGATGAGGTCGGGCGTATTTATATTTAACCCTTGTAAGGTATATTGGGATTAGTCGTTGGTGACTCTTTCGAGCCATCTTACCATCAGCAGCATTGTACCC
>CAZAWP010000176.1:1648-3953 GCA_964488855.1 uncultured Sangeribacter sp. | reverse complement strand
GTCGGAACAGGCTCGCCAAAGCCTACAGCATGAATGATGGTGGTAAAATAAAATGCCCCTCCGATTTGTCTATTATCGGGCGGATACGACGTGATGCGTCGTATCTCCATGGTCGACAAAAACAGAAAGAGCGTCTAATCTTACTCTGTCTCATGCTGTGGGGGTTGAATTGGCGATTCGTTCCAACTGAGAAAGAAAGTTTGACACTTTTCTTATCCTGCGGTATTTCTCCTCCGCATGGATAATGCAAATATAAACTATTTTTCTTGATTAGACGCTCTTTGAGACATTTTATTTAATGAAGTCGTTTACTTGTTACCTATATAATATATATCTTTTATTATATAAAGCTAAATAGCCGTGTAGACGTAAACAACCTCTATGACAAATTTCCTCGTGAGCAAAGTTAATGGAATGAAGAGCGCGTGTCAAATGGAATTTAGGCGGAGGGAGCGATTTTTATTCAAAAGTTGGGCGTAAGGGGGATTTTTTCGCCTTAAAGGGTGGTTTATCGTAATTTTTGACTCGGAGGGGGATAGTTTTGTGTGGTGTGTACGAAAGGTGTGCTATCTTTGCCGGACAGTCTCCTCTCAGGAGATGAGGATTTAGTATTACAGCAGTTAGCTTAGATATAAACGGAAGTTATGGAGAAGTTGAGCTGGTTCGAGTGTATATCGGTCATATATAAGTCGCGGTTTGTGCTGCGATCGGACGCGGAGTATCGTGAGATCTTAGGGGCATCGTTCGAGACGGTCTCCAACAAGCAGGAGTCGGTGCGCGACCTTGAGATGTATTACTCGGCGTTAAATAAGGTGGCATCGCAGTATTGCAATGAACCGTTATCGAAATGTATTGATGACTACGTTGAGGCTTCGGAGGTGTACGAATCGCTCGAATGGGGTGACCGCACCCAGCTGGCGTCGCGCAAGAAGTTCTGCCGTCTCCTGTTCCGCCTTTATGCTACGGGAGGCAAGGCGATGTCGGGCGACGAAGCGTTCCGTTTCAAGATAAAGGGTTCGGACGAAGGATTGCTCAACCTGTTCTTTCCCGACGGCTATGAGGAGTCGACGGTCAATATCTGTTTCATGCTCCTATTTGCTTTCGGAATAATCCGTCCGTGGCGCGCCGACAGTTTCCGCGGTCGCGACATCCGCGACAAGGAGACTAAAGAATCTTTAGAATCCTTGCGCGACCTTATCAGCTTGCTGCAGGATGATACTCCCCGATTGGGTTCGGTGGAGAAACCCTTGGTCTTCAACCAATGGATAGAGCTTATCGACGAGGCTCTTGCGAATCCCGCGCAGCTCGACTCCTGGGCGCCTTTACGTCTTTATGTTGCCCTTATAGATATTTTAGTGGCGTGCCGCTCGTTGGTAAAGAGTGAACGAAAACGTGAACTCTCGGAACGATCTTTCTGTCCTCGGATGCCGGGAATATGGATTGATGACACCGACGAAGGGAGGAGCCGGTTCTGGATTTTTCCGGTGAATATTGAGGCTGCTTTCTGCTATCGTCTCGACGGTGTGGCATGGGTGCTCGACACGTTTGAGTTCAGTGTCAAGGAAGGGTTTAGTGATGATGTCATGCCATTTTTTGTATTACTCAGAGGGCGCGGTAACCTCGACAACACCCTCACGGGTCGCGCAATTGAAGCCGATGAATTTGCCAATGGCAATATAGATGTAGAGTTCGACGAAGAAACCGGTGAACCGACAACTGTATTATTTTACGAGGCAGCGTGGAAATTCCCGGCATGGTTTGACATGCAATCGCTTAAACGACTCTCGCAGGATGATTCGCGCTACCGTGAATTTCGGGCGGTCTTGCGCGAGATCTACAATCCGCAAAGTCCGCATTCGGTGATTTTCCGCAACACGGCGGCTACTCTCACTGATGCGGTCAATAATATGGTAGGCAAGGATAATATGTATATTTATGTCTTTGACTGGCGCCCCAAGCGTTTCGTGATCCGCAAACATGCGGATGGTTACTTCTATTACCAAGGGGATAATGAGGACTACGCTACATTCCGCGCTCTTTTCGATCTCCCTGTCTCCGAGAAAAATCCTCTCTATGCGATACCTAAGGAGGTCAAGATGATGAATTATGGTAATCCGGATCTGGACCGGTTGGCGGAGTTGCTCACTGATGCGGAGAACATTGACCACATCGTGGTGCTCCATTCGTCGTCGGTGCGTCATCCTCGCTTGGTTTTCCCCAACTACGGCCTCGCCATTGCGCTCGACATGGACAATCTCGCACAGCTGGGTGTGCGGAAGTTTACTAAAAACCCCTTCGGGGATTA
>CAZAWP010000176.1:0-1548 GCA_964488855.1 uncultured Sangeribacter sp. | reverse complement strand
GAGATTGAGTCCAACAGCGGCAAGACCCTCATCAGCGAGGGCATCGACGCCAATTATATGGACATGATCAACTACGCGCTCTTCGCGCTGATAAAGCTGAAGTTCGGCGACTAATCACCAGACTTTACTTTTATAAGGAGACCGGCTAAACTCTCAACGAGGAACTTATCTGTCAAATGGCTGAAGCAACAATCAACTCCGAAATGGCTCCGCAGCGTAGGTGGCGTCTATGGCTCACGTGGATACTCCGCGAAGTGACGGGACTGGTGTTTACATTCTCGGGATTCGCCAAGGCGGTAGACCCGTGGGGTACGCTTTATAAGTTCCAGGACTATCTCGGTGCCATGGAACTAAGCATCTCCCCCAATCTTGTCTTGGCGGGGGTATTCCTGCTGTGCGCGGTAGAGTTCATGATCGGCATAGGATTGGTTTTCGGTAACTTCCGGCGCACCACGGCTTTGGCTTGCTTTGCCGTGATGTGTTTCATGCTGCCTCTGACGCTTTGGATTGCCGTCTTTAATCCGGTGAGCGACTGCGGATGCTTTGGCGAAGCGTGGGTCATCGGTAACTGGGCGACGTTCTGGAAAAATGTGGCGCTGATTTTGGCTGCCGGGTGGTTGGTAAAGTACAACCGCAGGGCACGCTGTCTGATAACTCCCTCGCTGCAATGGATTGCATTCGTGGCCTCGGCGATTTTCATAGTAGTCATAGAGTTGATAGGTTATAATTACCAACCTTTGGTGGATTTCCGCAATTATAAGGTGGGCACTACCCTCCTGGATAAGAACGCGCATAACAGCGATACCCCTGAATATGAGTTTATCTACACCAAGGATGGTGTGGAAAAGGTATTCACCGAGGATGATGAATTGGCGGTCGAGGAGGATGGATGGGTATTCACCGGCAGACGCGAAAAAGCCGCGCCTCAGTCCGCGACTGATGGAGATGTCTCCAAGGATAGCGCTGAACAGAAGAATCTCCGCATCTGGGACATTGACACCGGTGATGACGTGACCGAGGAAATTCTCGACACTGACGGCGACCGACTCATTTTCTTTATGCCGGAACTGTCGAAGGTCTCGATTGCCACTACATGGAAGATTAATGCACTCTGCCGCTGGGCTGAGGACAACAATATTGACGTCATCGCCATCGTCGCCGGCAATGCTGCCGAGCGCGATGCGTGGGAGGATATATCGCTTGCCGAATATCCTATCTATGGTGCCGACGATACGCAGATTAAGGAGATCGTACGCGGTAACCCCTCTGTGCTGTTTGTGCATGACGGCATCATAACATGGAAAAACAGCCTCCGCGCCGTTGGCATCGATGATAATGATCGGGTACAGCTATCGAAAGAAACCGTCACCCGGGTGGACACCTCGGGTCATATCATGCTCCGCAACCTGACGGGTATATATGCCGCCATAATGTGCGCGCTGGTGATGTTCTCGTTTGTGCCGATGCTGAGCCGCCTTATCACTCGTGGAGGAAAGAGCCGGAAGTTTACCGGTGACTGTAAGGATGGCGATGTCACTCATGGTGATA
>CAZAWP010000175.1:0-4003 GCA_964488855.1 uncultured Sangeribacter sp. | reverse complement strand
AACTACGCATGGCGGTAAATGCCCTCATTATGCGGATATTTACCTCAATTGCTGTCTTAGATCGAAGCACACTACTGAGCATCGCCACTCCATTCTCTGTAAAAGCATAAGGAAGGTATTTTATATTGTGGCCTTGTTTCAAGATCACATTTTGTGACCTTGAATTTGAAGACGCAATTTGCGACCTCAAATTTTCGGCTTCATCTTTGGTTAGCTGAAACATGAAATCCTCCGGGAATCTCTCAATATTACGCTTTACCGCTTGATTTAGAACACGAGTTTCTACACCATACAATTGTGCTAAATCGCTATCAACCATTATCTGTTGGCCACGTATTATATGTATGAGTTTTTCCACCGGGATTAAGCTGGATTCTGAATCTCCGGCGAATGGAGTTGAGGGTATGGTATTGTAGTCTTCCATTTGATTCTGACTTTATAAATGTAAAATTAGTAAATTTTTTTAACATTTGGACAATAAGCGTCAGATAATCAGTTAAAACGATGCATTGCATCAATTTTTGACTTAGACTTATAGGTCAAAACGGAGGCTGATAGTATGACTAATTTATTAATTATTAGTAAATTTGAGCATTTGAAAATACTAATAATTGCATTATGAATAAAAAAATGCCTGCAATGCAATTCCCCATTGTAAAGAAAAACGGCAAGCCTAAAGGCGTTCAACGTTACAAGTGCTTGGCGTGCCATCATCAATTCTCCGCCGACACCGTCGCCTACTAATACATCTCGCTCCTTGCGGAGAATTAAGAAATTAAGAAATTAAGAAATTAAGAATTAAGGGCTACGCAGAGTGAAATCAGAGTGAAATTAAGAAAGAGACCGGCTAACATATTACAGCCGGTCTCTTTCTTAATTCTTAATTCTTAATTTCTTAATTCTTAAAGCGTAGCCTTAATTCTTAATTTCTTAATCCCTTAAAGCGTAGCCTTAATTCTTAATTTCTTAATTTCTTAATCCCTTAAAGCGTAGCCCTTAATTCTTAATTCTTAATTTCTTAATTCCTGACTACGCGTCGATGTTAGCATAGGAGGCGTGGGCCTCGATGAAGTCGCGACGGGGAGCCACCTCCTCACCCATGAGGATGTTGAAGGTGCGGTCGGCATCGGCGGCATTGACGAGGGTAACCTGCTTGAGCATGCGGTTGTCCGGATCCATCGTAGTCTCCCAGAGCTGCTCGGGGTTCATCTCTCCAAGACCTTTATAGCGCTGCAACTCAAGGCGCGAACGCTCGCCGTTACATTTGGTATCGACAAAACGCTGAACCTGCTGATCGTTCCACGCATACTCGAAGACATTCTTCTTGCCCTTTACCGAGCATTTATACAACGGCGGGGTGGCGATATAAAGATAACCGTTGTCGATTATCGGGCGCATCTTGCGGTAGAAGAAGGTCATCAGAAGTGTGGCGATGTGTGCTCCATCGACATCGGCATCGGTCATGATGACGATCTTATGGTAACGGAGCTTGGTCATATTAGGTGCCTTGGAATCCTCCTCGGTACCGATGGTAACGCCTAATGCCTTGTAAATATTGACAATCTCGTCGGAGCTGAGAATCTTATGATCCTGTGCCTTCTCGACGTTCAGAATCTTACCACGCAGCGGCAGGATAGCCTGATAGTGGGGATTACGGCCCTGCTTTGCCGATCCGCCTGCCGAGTCTCCCTCGACGAGGAAGAGCTCGCACTGCTCGGCATCACGACTCTTGCACGGTGCCAATTTGCCGGGAAGTCCGGCTCCTGAGAGTGTCGATTTGTTCTGTACACGCATACGGGCGTTATAGGCTGCATGGCGCGCCTGGGCTGCGAGGGCTACCTTATCGACGATTATCTTCGCCTGCTTGGGATGCTCCTCAAGATAGTTGCGGAGTGCCTCGGAGATCGCCGACTGCACCACGCCCATCACCTCGTTGTTACCCAGCTTGGTCTTGGTCTGTCCCTCAAACTGAGGCTCCGCAACCTTTACCGACACCACGGCGGTAAGACCGTCGCGGAAGTCCTCCTTAGACAACTCTATCTTGAGCTTCTCAAGCATCTTGTTGTCATCGGCATACTTCTTGAGTGTAGAGGTCAGACCGCGGCGAAAGCCGGTGAGGTGCGTACCACCCTCGATGGTATGGATATTGTTTACGTAAGAGTAAATATTCTCGTTGAAGTCTGTGTTATAGGTCATTGCGACCTCTACGGGAACACCGTTGCGCTCTGTCGAGAGGTGGATGATGTCCTCGATGAGGGGCTGCTTGCCCTCATCAATATATTTGACAAACTCCTTGAGTCCCTCCTTGCTGAAGAAGACATCCCTGCGCGGCTCTCCCTTGTCGTCGAGCTCACGCATATCGGTGAGGGTCAGGGTGATACCGGCGTTAAGGAACGCGAGGTCGCGCAGACGGGTCGCAAGTGTCTCGTAATTGTAGACTGTCTCGCTGAAGATTGTGGCATCCGGATGGAAGATGATGGTGGTACCCGTATGGTCGGTATCGCCGATAACCTTCAGCTCGGAGGTCGGTTTTCCGACCGAATACTCCTGCATATAAATCTTGCCGTCACGGTGTATCTCTGCACGGAGATAGTCCGAAAGGGCGTTCACACAACTTACACCCACACCGTGCAGACCGCCGGAAACCTTATAGCTTCCTTTGTCGAACTTACCGCCGGCGTGAAGCACAGTCAGTACCACCTCCAAGGCGGGCTTGTGCATCTTCTCGTGCATATCCACCGGGATACCGCGACCGTTATCGACGACGGTTATGGAGTTGTCGGTGCCGATGGTCACGTCGATATGGTTGGCATACCCGGCGAGAGCCTCGTCGATAGAGTTATCGACGACCTCATAGACAAGGTGATGCAGACCGCGTACACCGGTGTCACCGATATACATTGACGGACGCTTGCGGACAGCCTCCAGACCTTCGAGAACCTGGATATTGTCAGCCTGATATGCCTTGGTACTTCTGCCGTCGCCGGTCGTCCCTACTTCCGTCACGATTGCCTCGATGTCTTCGGAAGCATTGACCTCCGGGGTGTTATATTGTGTGTTATCTGTATCCATATTAGTGCGGAATATTTTTATCCTTCGATTTTTGAGGGGTTTGGACAGCGCTGTTTTACACTGCCGCTTTTCCCTACAAATTTAACAATTTTTTCTGATATACGCAACTTTGACCCACCTATCCGCCGACGGCAGTTTATATAATAAAAAATCCGCCAAATAATAAAAAAATCCGCCGCAGCTCACGCTGAAGCGGACTCTATTGTACAAAGTTAATCTTTAACCTATGAGAAAAAAATTTACTTTAATATAAATATGCTTACTGCATATTACTAACATTATGAACCAATCTTTTTCTTATTTATCTTATCCTCGTGCTTATTTATCCTCATACTTCTTCAGGATAAGGGCTGCGTTATGACCGCCGAAGCCGAAGGTATTCGACAGCACGGCATTGATCTCACGCGGCTGAGCCTTATTGAAGGTGAAGTTAAGATCGTAGTCAATCTCGGGATCGTTGTCACCCTCCTCATGGTTGATGGTCGGGGGAACAATCTGATTCTCGATTGCCTTGACGCTGAGGAGCGCCTCAATGGCACCGGCACCACCGAGGAGGTGACCGGTCATCGACTTGGTCGAGCTGAGGTTCATCTTATAGGCGTGGTCGCCAAAGACCTCCTTGACAGCCTTAATCTCGGATATATCGCCCACCGGGGTGGATGTACCGTGGAGGTTGACATAGTCGATATCCTCGGGCTTCATTTCAGCATCACGGAGAGCATTCTCCATAACGAGCCGTGCACCGAGACCCTCGGGATGTGTCGCCGTGATGTGGAATGCGTCGGCACTCATACCGCCGCCGGCAACCTCGGCGTAGATGTGTGCGCCGCGTGCCTTGGCGTGCTCAAGCTCCTCGAGCACCAATGCTGCCGCACCCTCGCCGATGACGAAACCGTCACGCGAGCCGCTGAAAGGACGCGAAGCCTTCTCG
>CAZAWP010000174.1:0-4051 GCA_964488855.1 uncultured Sangeribacter sp. | reverse complement strand
CAACCGGTAGGTTCATCACCTTGCCGACATCCTTGATCGCCATCTTGGTCGCCATACTCTGGTATGTGATGATATGGGCCACTTTTTCGGCTCCATATTTATTTGTCACATATTTAAGCACCTCATATCGTCCGTCATCATCAAAATCCACGTCTATATCAGGGAGTGAGATTCGGTCCGGGTTAAGGAAGCGCTCAAAAAGGAGATCATACTTGATGGGGTCTATCTGTGTAATACCCAAACAGTAGGCGGCTGCCGAACCGGCTGCCGAACCACGGCCCGGACCTACACTGACCCCTAATTCCTTACGCGCTACATTGATGAAATCCTGCACGATGAGGAAGTATCCCGGGAATCCCATGGTCTTCATTATATAAAGCTCGAATTTCAATCGCTCCTCGATTTCGGGGTCAAGGGGATTGCCATATCTCTGATGAGCTCCGTCCATGGTCAGTTTGGCAAGATAATCCGCCTCAAATTTGATGCGGTAAAGCTTGTCATATCCTCCGAGCCGGTCTATCTTCTTTTTACCCTCCTCGGGTGTCAGGACAACGTTTCCATTCTCATCCTGTGTAAATTCATCATAGAGATCTTGCTCGGTAAGACGCTGACGATATTCCTCCTCAGTGCCGAACTCCTTGGGAATCTCGAAGAAGGGCATGATAGGGGCGTGGTTGATGGTATAGGTCTCAACCTTATCAAGTATCTCCTGAGTATTGGCAAGTGCCTCGGGGACATCACTGAAGATGTCATACATCTCCTGCGGTGACTTAAGCCACTCCTGCTTGGTATAATGCATGCGCGGCTCGTCAAACTTCTTCTGCGTCGATACACAGATAAGTCGGTCGTGAGCCTCGGCATCATCTTCAAATGTAAAGTGCACGTCGTTGGTGGCAACCACCTTTATGCCAAACTTCTTTGACATACGCAACAGTTCGGCATTGACCTTCTGCTGCTCGGGATATACCTCGCGATTTGAATTCTCCTTGAATGTCTGATGACGCTGCAATTCAAGGTAATAGTCTTCGCCGAATACGCTCTGGAACCACTGCACCATGGCTTCTGCCTCATCAATGCGGTCACCGAGAATCATCTGCGGCACCTCTCCACCGAGACACGCCGAGCATATTATAAGACCCTCCTTGTGAGCCTCAAGTTCCTTGCGGTCAGTTCGCGGCTTATAATAGAAGCCTTCGGTCCAGGCCTTGCTTACCAACTTTATAAGATTGTGATAACCCTGCTGGTTCTTGGCAAGAACGATGAGGTGGTAACCGTTGTCGCTCTTGTCCTTGCGGTCGTGAAGGTCCTCGCGTGCCACATACATCTCGCAGCCCAAGATCGGTTTGAATTTCTTATCATCATCGAGCTTGGAGTTCTTCTTCTCAACATAATTGAAAAATTCCTTGATACCGAACATGTTGCCATGATCGGTCAGGGCGAGACCGCGCATTCCGTCGGCGACTGCCTTGTCGACCAATTCGGAGATGGCTGCCTTACCGTCAAGAAGACTGTATTGCGAGTGTACGTGAAGGTGTGTAAATGGGGGTATTTCCATTCTTTATATAGAATAATTGGATAGATATTTAGTAGAATTTGAGAGCTGTCTATTCTTGGTTTATGGGACAATAATATGACTGATTATTGTCTTAACCTATTTCCTGCGCACAAGTCGCACCACGTTCTCTACATGATGCGTATGAGGGAACATGTCCACCGGCTGCACGTCGGTAACCTTATACTTTACATCAAGGAGCGCCAAGTCGCGGGCCTGGGTTGCCGGATTGCAGCTTACATATACTATGGTGTCGGGTTCGGAATTCAGTATCACCTTGACTACATCCTCGTGCATTCCGGCACGTGGTGGATCGATAATCATGACATCAGGTCTTCCATGCTCTTCGATAAAGTCATCGGTAAGGATATCCTTCATGTCGCCGGCATAAAAGAGGGTATTGGTTATCCCATTGGCTTCGGAATTTATACGAGCATCCTCGATTGCCTCGGGCACATACTCAATGCCGATGACTTTCTCGGCATTGCGCGCCACGAAATTAGCTATCGTTCCTGTACCGGTATAGAGGTCATAAACCAATGGCTTTTTATCGGACTGTATATCTGCCGAATCAAGACCGGCGAACTTGCGGGCTACCTTATACAGTTCGTATGCCTGATGCGAATTGGTCTGATAGAACGACTTCGCGTTTATACGAAATTTCAAGCCTTCCATTTCCTCCTCTATATACTCTTTGCCATGGTGTACATATACCGGAAGATCCGAAATGGTATCATTCATCTTTGTATTCTCGACCCATAGCAATGAACTAATCTCTGGGAATTGTCCGAGTATTGCGTCGAGTAACGGTTTTACCTTATCAGACCCTTTTTCGCCGACAGAGAGGCAGACCATCACCTCACCGGTGCTACCGATACGGATCATCAGTGTCCGGAGCAATCCCTCATTGTTACGAATATCATAGAAACTCAGATCATGCTTCAAGGCATAATCGTAAATGAAATTTCGTATACGGTTGCCCAAATCATCCTGAAGGAGGCATTCCTCGATATGAAGCACTTTATCAAAGGCGCCCGGGATATGGAAGCCGAGTCCGTTATTGCTGTCTGCAAATTCCGTGCCCGAATTGATTTCCTCCCATGTGCGCCACTTCTTATTGGAGAATGTGTACTCCATCTTGTTGCGGTAACCCCATATATTGCTGCTGCCCAAGATAGGGGAGATCTCCGGCAATTCCACCTTAGCGATGCGATGCAGGTTGTCACTTACCTGCTTCTGCTTATATTTAAGTTGCTCGGGATAGGGAAGATGCTGCCATTTGCATCCACCGCATACCATGAAATGACGGCATGCCGGTTGGATTCTTACCGGCGATTCCTGTATCATGCGGGTGATATGTGCCTCGGCAAATGAATGCTTTTTACGGTCGACCTGAAGATCGACGATATCTCCGGGAGCACCGTAAGGTATGAATATGACAATAGGGGACTCGTCGTCAGGGCGAAGCTTGACACGTGCCAATGCCTTGCCCTCGGCGGCTACGTCGGTGATTGTTATATTTTCTAAAAGAGGTAGCGGTTTCTTTTTCCTTGCCATTGTGTGAGGGGCGGTTAAGTGCGTATTAGCGTTGTGGACGACTTAATCTTTTCAAGCATTTAATAATCTATAATTATATCAAAGTCCCTGAAAATTATTTAAAAATAGGGTGTCAATGCTGAAAAAAGATGAAATCAACTGTAATTTTCAGTACAAAAATAATGATTTATGACAACAAATTATTATTTTTGCGTCAAAAGATTAATACCAGATAGAAATACATAAAAAACACATAATAATTAATCCAATTTATGGCAAAGAAAGTATATACGTTCGGTGACGGTAAAGCCGAAGGTAATGCATCGATGAGAAATCTCCTCGGTGGCAAGGGTGCAAACCTTGCAGAGATGAACCTGCTCGGTATGCCGGTTCCTCCCGGTTTCACTATCACTACCGAAGTATGTACTGAATACACTCAGTACGGTCGTGACAAAGTTGTTGAGGACATCAAGAAAGATGTCGAGAAAGCAATCGCTCACATCGAGGAACTCACCGGTAAGAAATTTGATGATTCTTCCAACCCTCTTCTCGTATCTGTTCGCTCAGGTGCCCGCGCATCTATGCCCGGTATGATGGACACCGTCCTCAACCTCGGTATGAATGACGCCACTGTTGCTACAATGGCTGAAAAGAGCGGCAATCCCCGTTTCGCATGGGATAGCTACCGTCGCTTCGTTCAGATGTATGGCGATGTTGTGCTTGGAATGAAACCCAAGAGCAAAGCCGACATCGATCCTTTCGAGGCTATTATGGATGAGCTCAAGGAGCAGAAAGGTGTTAAATTCGATAACGAACTTGATGTAGACGACCTCAAGGAGCTCGTTAAGCGCTTCAAGGCTGCCGTTAAGGATTATACCGGCAAAGACTTCCCCGAGTCAGCTTGGGAGCAGCTCTGGGGCGGTATCTGCGCCGTATTTGACAGCTGGATGAACGAGCGCGCCA
>CAZAWP010000173.1:2067-4094 GCA_964488855.1 uncultured Sangeribacter sp. | reverse complement strand
CAAGAAAGAGCGTCAAGTAAACGCTACTAAAAAATGTCCGCCGACCCTCCCGCATTGCCCTTGACCGGGCTCCTGCTGTCGGTCAGCATAACAAATTTATCAAAAATTCAATACTTGCCAAAATAATATTGAAAATTAAATAATTATTTAATATTAGTGCAAAATTAGGTTATGATGCAGGGTGTTAAAGGAATTATAATATAATTGAAATCGTGTTAAGGGAGGCGGGAGATTTATATTATAAAGAATATATTTGCGTTATCTTTATTACAAAATGTAATTCAGACAGGTGTAGTCCATATTCATTTATGCATATTTCCCTATAGCGTTAATAGTATATTGTATTGGTAACACCTGATTATCTTCTAATCTAATCCAATTACGCGCATAGCGTTTATAGAAAGAAACGATATGAAAGGAATTAATTTGAAATTAGCTACTGCTTTGTCGGTAAGCGGCCTGCTTGCCGTGTCTGCGTTGGCTCTCTCATTGAGTACAACCCATAAACTTCATGCTGCCGACAATGATGAGACAGCTCGCGAGAACGCTTCGTTCATCCGCACCGCTGCCTCTGCATCTTTTGAAACAGATTTTACTATAGCTGCCGAGAAAACGGTTAATGCTGTTGTATGCATCAAGAGCTACGCCACTCCTCGTCAGCAACAATATAATGGTTACGGAGCCGATCCTTTCGGCATGTTTGAATACTTCTTCGGTCCCCAGCAGCGCCAACAGCCGCAACAGCGTCAGCGCGACGAGGAACCGGTTCAGAGTGGCCTCGGTTCGGGGGTTATCCTTTCTGCCGACGGATACATTGTCACCAACAACCATGTGATCGCAGATGCCGATAAGATTGAAGTCCTTCTTAACGACAACTCAACTTACGAGGCTACCGTTGTTGGAACCGATGAAGCAACCGACCTTGCACTAATCAAGATTCCCGCCGAGAAACTTGCTCCGATTACTTTCGGAAACAGCGAGAACGTCAAGGTCGGAGAATGGGTTCTTGCTGTCGGTAATCCCTTCGGCTTCAATTCGACGGTGACAGCCGGCATCATCAGCGCCAAGGCACGAAGCCTCGGAGCCGGTAACCATAAGTCGAAACTCTCGATAGAGTCATTCATTCAGACAGATGCAGCGCTCAACCCCGGTAACTCAGGCGGTGCGCTCGTAAACCTCAAGGGTGAACTGATCGGTATCAACTCCGCAATCTACTCCAATACCGGTTCGTATTCAGGCTTCTCGTTTGCAATCCCTACCACCATCGTCAAGAAGGTCATGACTGACCTCAAGCAGTATGGTACCGTACAGCGTGCTGTGTTGGGTTGCGAGGTACGCGAACTCGATGCCAAGTTGGCTAAGGAGAAAGATATCACAGCCACCAAGACCGGTCTTTTGATTGCAAAGGTTATGGATCGATCTACCGCCGCCGAACTCGGTCTGCAGAAGGATGACGTGATTACCGCAGTCTTCAACACTCCGGTGCAAAACCATGCTCAGCTCGTTGAACAGCTTAACAAATACCGTCCCGGCGATAAGATTACCATCACATACGTCCGCGACAACAAATCTCACACCGTCTCGGGTACACTGAGAAACAGTCAGGGAACTACTTCATTGACCCAGAAAGGCGACTTCTCGCAATTGGGTTGTGCCTTTATGAAGTTAAGTGATCAGGAAAAGAAGTCCCTCGGTATCACCAGTGGTGTCAAGGTTATGGGACTTAAGAATGGTCCGATGAAAGATGCCGGTATCAAGGATAGCTTCATCATCCTGACTATCAACGGTGCAAAAGTAAATAGTGCCGATGATGTGGAGAGCGCCTTCAACAGTGCCGTCAAAGAGGACACTGACGAGAAAGTTCTGTTCATCACAGGTATCTATCCCAACGGCAAGAAATATTATTATGCCGTTAATCTCTTAGAGCAATAATTTTGCCGCTCTTCTTCTCTCCTCTCAAGGTCTGAATTATTCAGACATACCATTAAGGACCTGTCCCACCCCGGGACGGGTCCTTTACGTTTATA
>CAZAWP010000173.1:0-1967 GCA_964488855.1 uncultured Sangeribacter sp. | reverse complement strand
ATGTCGCTTATAGCACAAGCCGGTGGCATGATCAAATATGGTCATAACGAAGTGGGTAATTTCACCAACCTCGGGATGGTCTACGAACAGAATGAGATTGAATTTACACCCGTTAATGCCTTTGAGGCTGCAAATCATCTCATGCTTGCCAAATGGATAATCCGTACTGCGGCAGCCCGCAGGGGACTCGATGTGACGTTCGCTCCCAAGATCTCGGTAGGCAAAGCCGGCAGCGGTCTTCATATCCATTTCAAATTGATGAAGGATGGTAAGAATATGATGATGGAAGACGGACACATCAGTGAGATAGCGCGCAAGGCAATTGCCGGTATCCTTACCTACGCACCCGCTCTTACAGCCTTCGGAAACCGTGTGCCGACAAGCTACCTTCGTCTCGTTCCTCATCAGGAAGCGCCGACATCTATATGTTGGGGCGACCGCAATAGATCGGTCCTGGTGCGCGTGCCGTTAGGGTGGACAGGTAAAAAGGATATGTGTAGCGCAGTAAACCCGTTGGAAGTTAATGAGAAGATATTCACCGGCGACAAACAGACGGTTGAGTTACGTTCGGCGGACTGTTCCGGTGACGTATATCTCCTTATGGCAGGTATGATAGTGGCAGCTGCCGAGGGAATCAACATGCCCGACGCACTCGTAAGAGCAGAGAATATGTATGTCAGCGTCAATATCCACAATGATGCTAACCGACAGAAACTGGAGAGTCTCGCTGCCCTGCCTGACAGTTGTGTGGCTTCCGCTAAAGCGCTGAACGAAGCGAGAGAAGTCTTTGAGAAGAATGGTATTTTTGACGCAGCAATCATTGACGGCACGATAGATATGCTGGAGAAATACAATGATGCCGAACTGCGCGAGACCCTTAAGGACGATCAGCAGAAACTATCTCAATTAGTGCAGAAATACTGGCATTGCGGGTAAGAATAAGTAGTAAGTCAGAGTGAGGAAGTACTAAGTATGCGGCGGCGAAGATAAGAGGTAATTGAGAAATGAAGAAGATTGGGATTTTGAGCGACACTCACGCGTATTGGGATGACAAATATGTCCAATACTTCAAGGATTGCGACGAGATATGGCATGCCGGGGATATTGGCGATTATACTATAATAGAGCGCTTGAAGGAGATATGCCCGGTGGTAAGGGCTGTTCGCGGCAACATCGACCATGGGATGGTGGCGCGAAAATGTCCGGAGCTCGAAATATTCACCTGTGAAGGTGCGAATGTTCTCTTAACTCATATCGGCGGCTATCCGGGCAAATGGTCACCGGGGATGAAGAAGCTGTTAAAAGAGAATGCCATCGACCTAATGGTCGATGGACATTCTCATATCCTCAAGGTTATGCCAGATCGAGAGTTAGATCTTCTTCACATTAACCCGGGAGCCGCGGGTCAGCAGGGTTGGCACAAGGTCCGTACACTCATTACCATTATTATAGACAAAGAAGCCCCCTCCGAACAACGCTTCCGAGATCTAACTGTAATCGAATTAAGTAATTCCTAATTACATGACGATTCGGCCTTTTTTGGCTTGCTCCAGCATCTTGGTGCCGGGGATGAGGTAGATTTCGAGACGGCGGTTTTTCTCGCGGTTCTCGATGGAGTTATTTTCTACCAAAGGGATATCATCACTGAGTGCATAAGAGAAAAGGTATGAGGTATTCAGTCCCTGACGGGCGAACCAGTCGAAGACTGCCGTACTCCGTTCCTCGGTCAATTGTTCGCGGTACTCCTCCGAACCGGTATTGTCCGTGTGCATGACGATCATCACGCGATACATGTCGGGATCCTTGAGATAACGCTTGATGGGATTAAGATAAGTACCTACATTGCTCATCAACTCCGTCTCATTGGGTGCAAAAAGCTTGGACGCAGGGATCGTGATGAGCAGAACCTCCTTGTTGCGGTAAGTCTCTACCGAACAACCGTTTTTCTCGTTATACTCACGGTTATG
>CAZAWP010000172.1:1283-4107 GCA_964488855.1 uncultured Sangeribacter sp. | reverse complement strand
GTGACATCGGTATGGTCAATTTCTCTATGCATAAGGAGACTGCAGGCTTTGGTGGCGTCGATCAGAGCCTCTCTCAGCGTCGTCTTGACAATTACGACCAGTACAACGTGGCAGTCCAGGGTGATGTAGGTCGCTTCCTCCCGGAGAAAGCGAAACTCAGCGCGCCGGTTTACTACAGCCGTTCATCAGAGACCACCACTCCCAAATATAACCCCCTCGATCAGGATATTCTGCTCAAGGAGGCGGTGGAGGCTGCCCAGACCAAACAGGAGAAGGATTCAATCAAGAGTTACGCGCTGACCAAAAAGGTAGTGGAGAGTTTCTCTGTGTCCAACTTTAAGTTTAACGTCCAGAGCAAGGTTCCAATGCCTTGGGATCCCGCCAACTTCCAGTTGAACTTCTCGTTTAACAAACAGAAATTTATGGATCCTACCACCGAGTATGAGAATACCAACGAGTACCGTGGCAGCTTCCAGTACACCTATACACCCTATATCAAGCCCCTCAAGCCGTTCGCCAAGATAAAGGGAAAGAGCAAGACCGCCAAGTTCCTCAAGGACTGGGAAATCAACTGGCTGTTTAACAACCTGACCTTCTACACGGGCATGAACCGCTACTATTACGAACAGCAGACTCGTTCGGAGATAGATGTGGACTTCCAGCTCCCCGTGCAGGTCAGCAAGAACTTTATCTGGGACCGTCAGCTGTCGATTACGTGGAATCTCCTCAAATCGCTTAGTCTCTCGTTTGCCAGCAATACCTCCGCCCGCATCGAGGAGACGATCGGCGCTGTTAATAAGAAGCTCTTCCCCGATGAGTACAAGGAGTGGCGAGATACCGTATTGTCATCGTTAAAGCACCTCGGTACACCGTGGAACTATAATCAGACATTCACAGGGTCATATAAGGCACCGTTCAACAAGATACCGTTCCTCGACTACCTCACCGCCAATGTCACCTATACCTCGACTTACCGATGGGATCGCGGTACTACGGTCGATAATCTGTTCCTCGGTAACTCAATTCAGAACCAGTCATCATGGAACGCCGACGGTCGCTTCAACTTCGAGACACTCTTCAACAAATCGAAATATCTGCAGAAGATCAACAAGCGTTTCTCGTCGTCAAACAGTGCGCGAAACAATAACCGTAATGCCACTGCCAAGAAGACACCGCCCAAGAAGATAGAACGTGCCATCACATTGCAGCCGGATACCACCACACTCTTCACCCACAACCTGAAGACCAAGAAAATCCGTGTTACGGCGGAGATGGGTGGTAAGCCGCATAAGGTGAACTATAAGGTAGTGGATGAGAACACTATCGAGATTCTTGACCACGGCACCGGTAATATCAAACTATTGGTACGTGAGGACACCAAGAAAGAGAAGGCAAACTTCGGCAACGAATTTGTCGAGCACGCCTTGCGCTTCCTGATGATGCCACGATCGGCGTCGGCACGCTGGAAGAGCAACCATTCGATGAACCTTCCGTTGTTCGGTCCCGAGATCGGTGCGATCTTCGGACAGACCAACGCGTACGGTCCGATGGCACCGGGTCTTGACTTCGCCTTCGGTTTCTACGATGAGTCTTACGTCGATAAGGCGCTCGACCGCGGTTGGTTGCTCACAACAACCGACCAGGTGTCGCCGGCGCTCTATACCCACAGCAATGAGTTTAACTTTGAGCTGACACTCGAACCGATCCGCGGCTTGAAGATTGTGCTGACCTCAAACCTCACTGACAGCCGTACACAGCAGGTGCAGTTTATGTATTCGGATCAGCCTACTGCCTATAGCGGTAACTACATGCGTACCCACATAGCAGCCGGTACTGCATTGCGTAATTCAAAGGCTTCGGACGGCTATCAGTCAGATGCCTTCGATAAGTTCCTCTCTTACCTCCCGGTTGTGGCAGGTAGGGTAGAGGCACAGTATGCAGGAGTCTATTACCCCTCGTCCGGCTTCATGGAGGGTAGCGACCTTGCGGGAGCCCTCTATAATCCGGAGAACGGTACGGTATCGCAGACATCGTCAGATGTGTTGATACCGGCATTCCTCGCAGCATACTCGGGTACCAATCCCTCGAAGATTACCCTCGAACCGTTCCCCGGACTCAGCTCGATGCGTCCTAACTGGAAGATTACCTACGACGGTCTTATCCGCATGGGTAACCTCAAGAAATTCTTCAAGGCGTTCACCCTAAACCACGCCTATCAGTGTACATATAACATCGGATCATATTCGAGTTATATGGACTGGGTGGGAGTCGGCGGAGGACTTGGCTTCACGCAGGATACACAGACACAGAATCCTATCCCCTCGACACCGTATAATATTACGGCGGTTACCATCACCGAGAAATTTGCTCCGCTTATCGGTGTGAAGATGACCTTGCAGAACGATATGACGCTCAATGCCGAGTACCGCGATTCACGTACATTAGGACTCAATACGTCGGCAGGACAGATTGTCGAGACCACCAGCAAGCAGGTTACCGTTGGTGCGGGTTATAAGATTGCCAACTTCAACACTATCCTAAAGTTGGGCAGCCGTCAGGGAGGCGTGTCAAATGACCTGTCGCTCAACCTCGACTTCTCGTTTGCCAACAACCAGTCGTTAATACGTCGAATTGAGACTGCCTACACTCAGGCTACACAGGGTACTCAGACATTCTCGATTAACTTCATGGCAAGCTATATCCTCAGCAAGCGTATCACCTTGTCGGCATTCTTCGACCACCAGGTCAATACACCGCTTGTCTCCAACACCGCCTTCCCGACCTCCAACTCCAATTACGGCATCGCGGTAAACGTATCGCTGGC
>CAZAWP010000172.1:0-1183 GCA_964488855.1 uncultured Sangeribacter sp. | reverse complement strand
TTTGTGTTTCTATATTTTGTAACTAAACACTGTATTGTGTACTAAAGTACGATGCGGGTATTTAGTTCTTGAAGACGAGTTCGTCGTCCTTGGCGTCGATGATGATCGGGTGATCACGGTCGACCTTCTGGGCGAGGATGTCCTTAGAGAGCTGGTTGAGCACCATACGCTGGATAGTTCTCTTGACAGGACGTGCACCGAACTCGGGGTCATAACCGTCCTCGGCAAGGAGTTCAAGAGCAGGTTTGGTAACCTCAAGCGTAATGCCGTTTGAAGCCAACATCTTCTGTACACTCTTGACCTGAAGTTCGACGATCTCGAGAATCTCTTTCTTATCGAGCGGAGTAAACATCACAGTCTCGTCGATACGGTTGAGGAACTCCGGACGGATAATCTCTTTCAAGCGATCCATTACATCCTGCTTGGCAGTGGAAATGACGTTCTCCTTCTCCTCCTCTGACTTGTCGTTGAAGCCCTGGAATTTCTGACGGATGATGTCAGAACCCATGTTGGAGGTCATGATGATGATGGTATTCTTGAAGTTGATGAAACGACCCTTGTTATCGGTCAGACGACCGTCGTCAAGTACCTGAAGCAGGATATTGAAGACATCAGGATTGGCTTTTTCGATCTCATCGAAAAGCACTACGCTGTAAGGTTTACGACGCACTGCCTCGGTGAGCTGACCACCCTCCTCGTATCCAACGTATCCCGGAGGCGCTCCGACGAGTCGTGACACTGAGTGCTTCTCCATGTACTCCGACATATCAATACGTGTCATCATATCCTCATCGTCAAAGAGGTACTCTGCGAGTGCCTTAGCCAACTCGGTCTTACCTACACCGGTAGTACCGAGGAAGATAAACGAGCCGATAGGACGACGCGGGTCGTTAAGACCGGCACGCGAACGGCGTACTGCGTTCGACACCGCGCGGATAGCATCCTCCTGACCTACTACACGACGGTGAAGTTCCTCCTCGAGGTGAAGAAGTTTCTCCTTCTCGCTCTGAGCCATTTTCTTGACAGGTATACCGGTCCAGCGGCTTACAACCTCGGCGATATCCTCGGCATCGACCTCCTCCTTGATCATGGCACCCTCACCCTGGAGTTCCTTAAGTTTCTCCTGGATGGCTTTGTTCTCATCCTCCTTGGACTTGATCTTGCTGTAACGGATTTCGGCAAC
>CAZAWP010000171.1:0-4111 GCA_964488855.1 uncultured Sangeribacter sp. | reverse complement strand
CATCCGCACGGCGATGTCGCGCATCCTCGCTGCCTCCCTCCGCCTCCAAAAATAACCAAAACAATAATATAATAATGTCCGGACTTGCATCACAGCAAGTCCGGACATTATTATATACCGAAATATTTATACATCTCTTCCGGAGAAGCATGATGAGTTATTTTCCCCTCCCTAATATCATCATAACTTTCCTCTATACCAGATTTCTTTATATTTTTTTGTAATCTCTCATTACCTGTTTTTTCCGTTTCCATAACATTTATACAAAGAAGTAAAGAAAGAATAAAAAACAGAAGAGGCATAATCGTAATGATTATACCTCTTTGTATAAATCCACTTAGGGATATGGCGGGGATTGAACCCCTGTGTTGATGGACTAACTAATTAGTTAGCAGCCTCAGCGGGAGCAGCAGCAGAATCAACAACAACCTCAGCAGCAACAGTAGTGTCGCCCTCAGCGTTTACAGACTCCTCAACAGCAACCTCAGCTACAACAGCAGTATCAGAATCAGCAGCCTTAGCCTCTTTGTTACCACCGCAAGAAACCATACCCAAGCCGAATACTACGGCAAGTGAAAGAACTAATTTCTTCATTTCTCTAAAATTTAAAATAATAAAACAATAATCTTTGCTACCGATACCGACTCACTCCATCGGAGCCGCCCGGTATCGTCTAAAACGTTGCAAAGGTAATACAAATTTTCTTTCTACAATAAAATCTTCCACTTTTTTTACATCCGCACCCGTTTTCTAAACATTTTTTAACAGTTGAAGCGGATTTTACCGGTGATTTAACACGCTCGCGAAACATTTACCTATGTCTTATAAAGCAGTCATAAGAACAGCAACTTCCCATGACTACCAATTAACGGCTATGGGTAAAAGATGCTTATTTTTCGTTTTCGTCTTCGGCGATATACGTCGCGTCACGCATCTCCTTATACTCCTCCCACTCGGGATCGGATTCCGCCTCGATTACAAAAGGTATCAGAGGCAGTTCGTCGAGGGCACGGTTGAATACTTTCTGGAAGATGTTGAGATTGGAGGTATAGAAAATCCACTCCCGTTTGCCGTCGCCGGTGTAAATGCCGGTCATGTAAGCCACCTTGTCGCGTTTGAACTCCTCGGTGAATGCGTCAGTTACCTGCTGCATTAACTCGGCGTCTGCATCGACGGGCATCCCCGACGGCAGTGCCTCGTATTCCCAACTCACCGTGATACGGTACACAAATTTATTCTTGGCGATGATCTCATCCATATAATCACGCCCTGTCACCAATATCGTCCGTCCCGACTCCGCCACCGCCGGCGCCGTCCACCATCTATCTTTCATTGTTAGTGTTTAGTTTTTAGTTTTTAGCAATTCGCTCGGCGAGGAGGGGGACCTCGATGACGGGGGTCTCGGAGTACATGCCGGGGCGGTAGCAGTGGAATTTGTGGAACTTCATCAGGTCGAGCTTGCGCGAGACGTTGATGGGGGTCTTGACGAAGAATGGTTTATCCTTCTTATAGGCGATTGCCTGAAAGACGAGTCTCTCAAGCTCTACAATTGTCTGCAACGTATGCTTGCACAAATCGACATACTCGTTGGGAGCCGCCTCTCCGCGCGCCACCGTTACCCACGAATGCGAGGCATCATCGCGGCGCAGCACAAGATAAGAGAGGAAATAATTGGAGTCATTGACGAGGCTCATGGTGATGTCGGTACGCTCAAGATCCTTGATATTCTTCGGCTCGAAAGTCAGCATCAAGGTCATGGCATCGCCATACTCGGTCTCCTCCACGGGGAAATCCTCCGGCTCCGGCTCAGCCTTGGGGGCGGGCGCCGGAGTCTCACGTTCGCGGGTCTTGCCCTTGTCGAACGCCTCCTGGTCAAACATCAGCCGTGCGCCGCCTGAAGCCTTCTCGTGACCGGCGGGCATGACCACCACAATCTCCGACATCAACACCGGAGTCTCAAAGCCGTCCTCCTCCACGTATGCAAGACGACCCTCTATCTTTGTAACCTTGCCGCCACCTGTCGAGTTGAGGTAGCGGACAGTATCTCCTACTACTGCCATGGTATTAATTGCATGATATTAATTGTGTGTTACTAATCGTGATATTAATAACGTGATATCAATAATATGAATCGCGCCCTTGCCGTCACCGGTAGGGCACGAACCAATGGTTTATTCTTCTTTTACGGGTATGTCGCTCTCCTCATCCTCGGTATCTTTCTCGCGCTTCTCGTAAGCATCGACGATGCGCTGCACCAGCGGATGACGGACTATATCCTTCTTCTCGTACTCAATGATGCCTATGCCCTTGACACCTCTAAGTATCCGCAGTGCCTGCAAGAGACCGGACTGCACCGTACGCGGCAGGTCGATCTGGGTGGTGTCACCCGTGATGATCATCTTGCCGTTGGTGCCAAGGCGCGTAAGGAACATCTTCATCTGGTGACGGGTGGTGTTCTGCGCCTCGTCGAGGATGATTATGGCATCATTTAGCGTACGGCCGCGCATGAATGCCAGCGGGGCGATCTGTATCGTGCCCGCCTCCATATACTCCTTGAGCTTGACCTGCGGGAGCATATCCTCAAGGGCGTCATAAAGAGGCTGCAGATAGGGATCGATCTTGTCCTTCATGTCACCCGGGAGGAAGCCGAGTTTCTCGCCCGCCTCCACTGCCGGACGCGAAAGGATGATACGGCGCGCCTGCTTGTTCTTTAGCGCTGCCACCGCAAGGGCGATGGCGATATAGGTCTTGCCCGTACCCGCGGGACCCAAGGCAAAAGTCAGGTCGTTCTCGGCGAAACTCTTGACCATCTTGGTCTGGTTGGCATTGCGCGGGGCGATAGGCCTGCCGTTCTGACCGTAGATGATCACCCCGTCACTGTTGAGCGCCTTGGGCGCCTCCCCGCGCACGATGTCGATGATGACATCCTCGGTGAGCTTGTTGTATTTGGAGGCATACGCCTCTATATCCTTGACCTTGCGCTCGAAATCGGCAGTCTCGCCATCCTCGCCGATGACCTTGATGACATTGCCACGGGCCGCCATACGCAATTTCGGGAAGAGATTACGTATCAGGTTTATATTGTTGTTATTGACCCCGTAAAAAGTCTGAGGGTCAATCGAGTCTATTATAACTATTCGTTCTATCATTAAATAATTCTCAATATAAACTTAAGAATCGGCTTATTGCCAAGATTATTGTCAGCCGATAGAGCCTTCGAGCGAGATCTGAAGCAGCTTGCGCGCCTCGACTGCAAACTCCATCGGCAGCTTATTCATCACCTCCTTGGCATAACCGCCGACGATAAGCCCGATTGCCTCCTCGGTGGGAATACCGCGCTGACGGCAGTAGAAGAGCTGCTCCTCGTTGATCTTGGAGGTGGTTGCCTCATGCTCGACAGTCGAGGTGGAATTCTTTACATCTATATAGGGGAAGGTATGCGCCCCGCAGGCATCACCCATCAGCAGCGAGTCGCATTGGGTGTAGTTACGGCATCCCTCGGCACCGGGAGCGACACTCACCAGTCCGCGGTAGGAATTTTGCGAATGACCCGCCGAGATACCTTTGCTGACGATGGTGGAGCGGGAGTTACGCCCTACGTGCACCATCTTTGTACCGGTATCCGCCTGCTGGTAGTTGTTGGTCACAGCCACAGAGTAGAACTCCCCTACCGACTCATCACCCTTGAGGACACACGAGGGGTATTTCCAGGTAATCGCCGAACCGGTCTCGACCTGTGTCCACGACACCTTGGAGCGGTGACCGCGGCAGAGAGCTCGTTTTGTGACGAAGTTGTAGACACCTCCGCGACCCTGCGCGTCACCGGCATACCAGTTCTGCACGGTGCTGTATTTCACCTCGGCACGCTCCTCGACAACGATCTCGACGATGGCGGCATGCAGCTGATTCTCGTCGCGCATCGGTGCGGTACACCCCTCCAAGTAGCTGACGTAAGCATCATCGTCAGCGACTATGAGTGTGCGCTCGAACTGACCCGTACCCGCAGCATTGATGCGGAAATAGGTGGAGAGTTCCATCGGGCAGCGCACTCCCTTGGGGATATATACGAAAGAGCCGTCCGAAAAGACTGCCGAGTTGAGGGCGGCATAGA
>CAZAWP010000170.1:0-4129 GCA_964488855.1 uncultured Sangeribacter sp. | reverse complement strand
GAGAATGTCTGTCCGTCACCGCGCGGGATGATGCCACGGTAAGACCCGGGGTTGAAGAGATTCTTCATCGAGAAGTTGGAGAACGACAGCGCCACCTGCCCCGTCAGACCCGTCTGACCCCAGCCAAACGACAGCTGAACCTTGTCGTTGGCTTTCTGGGTGAGGTTGAAGACGATATCAACGGTACCGTCATTCTCGTTAGGCTGCGGGTCGATACCCATAGTCTCGGGGTCGAAGTGCCCCGAGGCGGCAATCTCGCGTGCCGAGCGCATCAGGTCGCTCTTGGAGAAGAGTTCACCGGGGCGCATACGCAGCTCGCGGCGGATTACCTTCTCATAAAGCTGGTCATTACCGTTGATGATGATGCTGTTGATACGTGCCTGCGGACCCTCGATGACACGAAGCTGCAGCGCCACGCTGTCTCCTTTGACCTGCTCCTCGATAGGAACGATGGTCGAGAAGATATAACCGTTGTCGAGATATACATTGGCTACGGCATCCTCATCGGTGGTGAGTCGTTTCTCAAGGAGTGTCTGGTTATACACATCGCCGGGATGGATACCCAACAGTTCGGAGAGGCGGTCGGTAGGATAGACGGTGTTGCCGACCCATGAGATGTCGCTCAGATAGTATTTGGGACCCTCATCGACGGTGATGAACACATCGACGGTCTTATCGTCGTAACGCGCTACCGAGTCGCTGACAATCTTGGCATCACGGTAACCTAACGAGTTGTATTTCTTGATGATATTCTGGAGGTCATCTTCATAATCCTGCTCCACAAACTTCTTCTGCTTGAAGAGGTTGAGGATGTCGCCGTTCTCATTGGTCTTCTTCATGGCGCGTTTCACCTTCTTGTCGGTGAGCACCTTGTTACCGTCGATATAGATCTTGTGAACCTTGACTTTGTTGTGACGGTCTACATCGACATCGAGGATAACCATATTCTCCTTAGAGAGGTCGGGATGCTGCGCTATGGTTACGTTGGCATTCTTGAAACCCTTCTTGGCATAGAAATCCTGGATGACTTTTTTGGTCTGCGCCAGGATGTTGGGGGTTAGCTGCTGACCGGGCACCATACCTAAACGAGTCTCCAGATCTTTCTTCTCTCCTGATTTGACACCGGTAAATTTCATCTCCGACATGCGGGGCTGCTGTTGGAGCGCTATGTTGAGCCATACCTTGTCACCCACCATCTTCTCCACATTGATCTCCACCTTGGAGTAGAGACCCTGACGCCACAGACGCTTGGTAGCCGAGGTGATGGCATCGCCCGGAATATCGACACGGTCACCTACTGACAGTCCCGAGAAACCTATGAGCACATAGTCGTCGGTAGTGGGCACACCGCTCACGCTGATACCGGCGATCTCATACTGGCGGGGTATGGGGGAGTAAATGATATCCGGATTGTAGATGGTATCCCCCTTTACCGGCGGGGTTATGTCGAGGGCGGCGGCACTCGATGCCGCGCCTGCCATTATCGTGGTTATAAGCAATAACTGGAGATGTCTCATATAAGTTAGCTTGAGGAGAGTATGTTATGCCTCGGTGACCCGGAGAGGAGGGTCGGGGCGAAGTATTGCGTTTGTGCGATGTTACTGGTTGTTTTCTATCTGGTCACCGGTCTTGCCGAAGCGTCTCTGACGTCCCTGATAATGCAGCAGTGCGTCATAGTATGCCTCATCATCAAAGTCGGGCCATAATATGGGAGTGAAATACAGTTCGGCGTAGGCTATCTGCCACAGCAGGAAGTTGCTTATACGGTATTCACCGCCGGTGCGTATGAGGAGGTCGGGATCAGGTATGCCGGCTGTGGCGAGATGCGAGGAGATGTATCCCTCATCAATATCGGTTACATCGACCTCACCTTGCTTAACCTTGTCGGCAATACGGCGGACGGCATCGGTTATCTCCCAGCGCGAGGAATAGCTCAGACACATTATCAGCTCCAGACCGGTGCAATCCTTGGTAGCCTCGACACCGTCATAAAGCGCTTGCTGCACTTCGACGGGAAGGCGCTCGATGTCACCGAGCAGACGGATCTTGACATTGTTTGCCACGAGATCGGGAGTCTCCTTGCGGATGGTCCATCCTATGAGGTGCATGAGGGTATCGACCTCCGGCTGCGGACGGTTCCAGTTCTCGGTCGAGAAGGCATAAAGCGTCAGATACTTTATACCTAAATCCGACGATAGCCGGGTTATGCGGTTCACACTGTTCACCCCCTCGGCATGGCCTTCGCTGCGCTCTTGCATACGTTTGCGTGCCCAGCGTCCGTTGCCATCCATGATAATGGCGACATGACGGGGCAGGCGGCTCCGGTCTATCCGGCTAAGTTTATCTTCGCTTGGTTGCATAAGATAGCATATTTATGGGGTTACTTGATGTCTCCCGTTGATTATACTGTGACGTTACGGCTGCTTCAGTCCTTATAGTGACAGACGGCGCAGCGTTTGGAGAACTCGTAGCTGATCGTCACCGACATGGTCGAGTACCAGTCGGTATTTTTCATAAACGAGCTCTTGATGCCGTATGGATCCTTGAGCTGGTCGGAGTCCAGACGGTCGGTAAAGGTTTTCTTCATCAGAAACTCAAAGCCGATGTTCCACCGGCGGCTCAGCTTGAACTTGGCGCCAACCCCCATCGGTAACGTGAAGGCTGCCCCGAAGCGCGAGTCAGCGCTCCACATCGTCAGGCTCAGACCTGCAGTGATGTAGGGCGTGAAACGTTTGAGTTTACGATAGGATTCACCCATACCGTAATTGAAAAAATGAAACTCCGCCATCTCGCCTATCTCGTAAAAGGTAGTCGAGAATTTATAGGTCTGATTACCGGGGAAGACGTTGGTCATCTGCGACGAGTCCCCACTCAGGGAGCCGACGTAGAAATTTGTCTTGAAACCCCAGCGCGGTGTGGCGATGTAACGAAACAGCAGTTCGACATCCCACCCCGGATTCTGAAACAGGTTGGCGGTATTGGCATCACCGAGGTATCCGGTCATACCTATGCCGCCGCCTATGTCAAAACGGTAATCCTCCTGGGCATTGACGCGTGTGGTTATACTCATCAATACCGCGCAGAGTGTCAGGTATATATAGATTAATTTCTTCAATTTCTATTTTAGTCTCTTCAATTTCTACTTAACCTAAAATAACGGTGTAAAGGTCAGCTGTGCGAGTACGCCGCGCCAGATAGTGTTGGCTGCCGTGCCGTCTGCCAAGTTACCTCCCACCATGTAGAGATAGGGGCATTCCCAGCTTATCACTCCGTCATTGAGGGTGTATTCCGGTGCCCGGCGACGGTTGGTGCGGAACCGAACTTTCCATGCATCGGCAAGGTTGGAGTCAAGTCCGCGCATCTCGGTGAGGATGTCGGCACTTGTCATCGAGGGGAGAGTGGCGGGGAGCTGCAGGGTCTCCGTACCCTTGCGCCATGTTATGCCGTTATCGTATGATATATAGACTGTTCTGTTGAGCGTGCCGTCGGCTGCCTGTCCGCCGGTGAGCATCAATACCTCAAACAACTCGCGCTTGAGGTTCGCAGTGGTATAGCGGCGGTATACGTAGTAGGGGATAAGCACCGCATCCTTAAGGGGAGGTATAACCCCCGTGCTCAGTTTCACCCAGCGCTGACCGTCGAAACCCCATGTGGCGTTACTGATGGTGCCGTCCCCCTTTACTCCTCCGGTGATAACTGCAGCCGGATTTTCGGTCCATTTATTGGTGGTTGTCACGAGATCGGAGGTCGCGGTGAGAGGGAAATCCGCCGGAACTGACTGATTGAGCGCGTCGGGGTAACCGGCGAAGTTTAACGTTGTGCCGTTTGATGCGATACCGACAACGTTGGTTCCATAATGTCCGATCATGGTCGTCCATGTCTGGCCGGTCGTTGTCCAGCTTGCACCCTCGTCGGCTGATGTATAGAGAGTGCCGGCATCGCTGAGCAGATACAGAGCATCGGCGGTGGCTTCAAATGAACGTACCTTTGGTATAAACGGTAAAGTAACCTCTTTCTTATCCCAATCATTATTATAGAGGTCGCTGCTGACGGAAAGGGTGTAGGTTGCATCACTCTCTGCGATAAAGCAGTACGCCTTGGCGGCTGCTTGCGCACTCTTTTGAGCTAC
>CAZAWP010000169.1:0-4376 GCA_964488855.1 uncultured Sangeribacter sp. | reverse complement strand
AACACTAAACACCCTCATCAGTACTGATGTCAGCTGCCTTTGCCTGTGCCACGCGAAGCAGGTCCTCCGGCTTCAGTTTAATCTGCAGACCGCGTTGGCCGGCGCTCACATAGATGAACGGGAAAGTCAGCGCCTCCTCGCTTATGAAAGTAGGAAAGTGCTTTTTCATGCCGATCGACGTACAACCGCCGCGGATATATCCCGTGACGCCCAAAAGGTCCTTCATCGGAATCATCTCCACCTTCTTGTTACCCGATACCTTGGCAGCCTTCTTCAGATCCACCTCACGGTTACCGGCGACAACACAGACGATGTAACCCGTCTTGTCACCGTGAAGCACAAGCGTCTTGTAAACCTGTTCTATGGGTTCACCGAGTTCCGCAGCCACATGGTCGGCGGCAAGATTGTTTTCATCTACAGTGTATGGCACCAACTCATACTCGACCTTCTCGCGGTCGAGTATACGCGCGGCGTTTGTTTTCGCAATCTGCTTCATATCTCCTTGTATCTTTTACTTCTGACCTCGTAACTCTGACTTCTGACCTATATTATTTGTCCATAGTGACAAGAAGTTCCTCGTTCGATCTGGTCATCTCCATGCGCTTCTTCATGAACTCCATAGCCTCGACAGAGGTCATGTCGCTCAGATAGTTTCGGAGAATCCACATGCGGTTGAGGGTCTCATCGGAGAGAAGGAGGTCATCACGGCGCGTAGAACTTGCCATGATATCGACAGCGGGGAAGATACGTTTGTTCGAGAGCTTGCGGTCGAGCTGGAGCTCCATGTTACCGGTGCCCTTGAACTCCTCGAAGATTACCTCGTCCATCTTCGAACTTGTCTCTGTCAATGCTGTGGCGATGATGGTCAGCGAACCACCGTTCTCGATGTTACGGGCAGCACCGAAGAACCGTTTCGGGCGCTGCAATGCGTTGGCATCGACACCTCCGGACAGGATCTTACCTGAAGCGGGCGAAACGGTATTGTATGCACGCGCCAGGCGGGTGATCGAGTCAAGCATGATAACAACATCATGACCGCTCTCCACGAGACGTTTAGCCTTTTCGAGTACGATGTTGGCAATCTTGACGTGGCGCTCGGCGGGTTCATCAAACGTTGAGGCGATGACCTCGGCGTTTACGCTGCGAGCCATGTCGGTAACCTCTTCCGGTCGCTCGTCAATGAGTAACATTATGATATATGTCTCCGGATGATTGGCGGCGATAGCATTGGCTATATCCTTGAGGAGGATAGTCTTACCGGTCTTGGGGGGAGCCACGATAAGCGCACGCTGTCCCTTACCGATTGGTGCGAACATATCCACCACTCGTGTCGAGATATTGCCGGAATTACCTTTGGTGAGGTCAAATTTTTCGTCAGGGAAGAGTGGCACAAGGTGCTCGAAGGGCACGCGATCCCGTACTACCTGCGGGTCAAGGCCGTTTACGCTCAACACCTTGCAGAGGGGATAGTACTTTTCGCCGGCACGCGGGGGACGGATTGCCGCCTCGACAACGTCTCCGGTCTTGAGACCAAACTCCTTGATCTGCTGTTGCGAAACGAGCACATCATCGGGAGAGGCGAGGTAGTTGTAATCGCTCGAACGGAGCAGACCATAACCCTCGGGCATAACTTCGAGTACGCCGTATGTAGAGAGTATTCCCTCGAAATCGAAGATAGTCTCCTGCTGACGGTTGCGGTCATTTTTCTGGCGCTGCTGCTGACGTTCGAGCTGACGCTGCTGCATACGCTGTTTCTTGGTAAGGTGCTTGTTATCGACGGGCATCGGTGCGGCTACGACCGGTTCCGGAGAGGGTTCTTCAAGCACAATCGGTGCCTGCGCGGCTGCAATGGCAGCTTCCTCTATCTCCTTTGCCGAACGGGGGGTAAACGTTCTACCCTTACCGCCGCCGAAGAACATACCCAACGACGAACCCTCCTTGGGGCGCATCGGCTGTTTGCGCGGAGCAGTCTCCGTAGATTCCGGTTTTGCCTCCGCTGCCGGAGCGGTCTCCTTCTTTTCGTCGCTGTCGTCGGTGACAGCTGTCGGAGCATTGTTCTCCTCGATTACCATCAGGGCATGATCATCGGCGATCTTCTTGTCATTACCCTCGACGATGTTTTCGCTGTCGGCAGTTACCTCTGCGGCTGCCTTGTCTGCCTTCTTTGCACGCGGCGTACGTGTGGTCTTTTCGGCGGTCTTACGTGTCGTCTTAGCCGGCTTATCCTCAGCCTCGGGAGCAGGAGCGGGTTCAGCTCCTTCGCCACCCTCGGCGGTTGCCTCAAAGAGTGGAAGTTCCTCGACTTTCTTCACACCCGGTTTTCGGCCACGCTTCTTGGGCGCCGGTGCCTCCTCGGGGGTTGTCTCAATTACTTCGGCATCCGTTACATCCGCCTTACGCGTTTTCTTGGTTGTCTTTTTCTCTTTATCGGCGCGTGCGCGTGTGGTACGGGCACCCTTGGCAACCGCCTCGCGGGCTGTAGCCACCGATTCGTTGTCAATAATAAAGTAAGCTATCTCCTGGCGATCTGCCGAAGATGCTTTTTTCATTCCCATGGACTCGGCTATTGAGGTTAATTCAGCCTGATCCATGTTCATCAGTTCTTCAAGACTGTACATATATAGGGGTTGGATTCTTAGCCGTTAAGACCGGTGGTTACTGTTAAACGCCGTTGTGCAGCAGTCGTTTGCCTCATTTATCAGAAGTGACTGTCAGAAATTGATGAACAGGCGTGACCTATCTCAGCGATGGCTAAACCTTGTCCGTTTACAAGCGCAATGATGGATAACTCACGGGATCTACACCCGATGGTCGTGCGGCTATTATGCAAAAAATTATGTAATCGTGATTGGAAAGTATTGACGGATATTTGATCCATCGGCTCGCCTGTATCTATCGTATTTATGCTTCAGGCGATTCTTTTGCCGATTGTTATAAGGAAATGAACGGTTTACAATACCCGTAAATCCCTATCCTCGGCTCTATTATGCTGCAAAATTACTAATTTATTTTTATTTTTGCAAATCAATATTCATCTATTCTTTTCCATAAGCCTATATTTTTGTTAATAAAGAGTTAGTCCGGAGGGAATAGATATGATACTTGTAAATAATGGATAGTTTTTACCGCTCCAATCATACTGCCAATTCTGTCATCGGTCGTTTCAATGCCACGGTTGCCGCGAGTCTTGCTCCCTTCAGGGGCAAGAAATTTATCGTGGGGGTAAGCGGGGGTGCCGACTCAGTGGCGTTGTTGCGCGCCATGCACTCGCTCCGCATTGATATGGTTGCCGTCAATTGCAACTTCAATCTGCGCGGCGACGAAAGTGACGGTGATTCGGATTTCGTGGCTGAGTTGTGTGACTCTTTGGGTATTCGATTGGTAGCGGCGAACTTTGACACTCTCCGCCTGCGGCAATCAGGTGAGTCGGTAGAGATGACTTGCCGGCGGTTGCGCTACGAACTTTTTGAGCGCCTGATGGCTGAGTACAATGCTGTCCGTATTGCCGTCGCCCACAATGCCGACGATAATGTAGAGACTCTTTTCCTTAACCTCATGCGTGGTGCCGGGTTGCGTGGTCTGGCGGCAATGCCCGTAGACTCCGGGACGGTCATCCGTCCGCTACTCTCCATTTCACGGGGTCAGATTCTGGATTATTTAGAAGCCTTGGGGCAGGGATACCGCACTGATTCCTCCAATCTCGACAGCGGGTACCGTCGCAACTTTATCCGTAATGAGGTGCTTCCTCTCCTGCGTACCCGCTGGGAAGGGGCTGCGCAATCCATCACACGTTCCATTGCCAATCTACGGAGTGCGCTGTCGCTGATCGACAATAATCAGTCGCCGATAATAACCGCGCTCTTAGACGCTCCCGAGGGTGAATGGTTCGTGATCCCATATTCTGATCTACAGGATTCGGGAGACCTCCGGGCACTCTGTTGGCAGATTATCTCGATATTAGGGGGGAATGCCAAACGCAGCGACGAACTCTCGGTTTTTCTACGTCAGCCCAAACCTCTATCCGGAAAGGTGTGGGATTTCCCGATGGGTAAAATTGTGAGCGGTCGGAAAGGTTTAGGCATCCTCAAGGGAGAAAGCGAAGATTCCGACAGTGAGATTGTGCCGTTTATAGAGGGTAGGGAAATAGTTCCGGATACGGAAGATAGTGCATTTGTCACAAGTCCTAATGGCAAATATACATGTACCGTCCTCCCCTACTCTGCAGATTTGGACGAACGGATTCGACGTGCTTCTAATGATGAGGTATGGCTCCCGGGCACTCCCGATGACTACATCATCCGTCGTCCGCAGTCGGGCGACCGCATGGCACCCTTCGGCATGCGCGGCACCAAGCTCGTCAGCGACATCATCAACGA
>CAZAWP010000168.1:0-4475 GCA_964488855.1 uncultured Sangeribacter sp. | reverse complement strand
ACAGTATTTTCCTTATCAAATCGCAGGGATGGGTGTTTACCAACCCGTTGGGACTTCTCATTTCTCTGCTGTGTGCATGGCTGTATAAAAGCCTCGGCAATCCCGTCAGCCGCGGGTGTCTCGCGGTTCTTACCGCCGGCATAGGGTTCCCCCTGTTTGGCTTCTATGCCACCCTCGCGCAGCTGCTTTATATAGGCGCCGAGTTGCGCGGCAGACGCAATTGGATTGTAATGGCTGTCACGGTCGCCGTGGCGGTTGCCGCACCGTTTGCCTATTATCAGTTCTTCCCCGGTGAGACGATGTCTGCCTCACTGTGGCTTTACCCCACGCCACGGTTCTTGCCGGAGTTGATGGGACTCGCCACACCGACCTTTGTCGCCGCCGGAGTGGCAGTGCTGTTAATGCTCGCAGCGCCTAAGAAGGTTGCCGAGAAGCCGAAACTGTTGTGGGTGATCGCCATGCAGACCATCGGAGCGGCGTGTGTGGCGGCGGTTATCTTCGGGTCGTATTCTGAAGAAAACTTCACCCTCGCCCTCAAGATGGATGAGGCACTCAACAACCGCGACTATGAGCGGGTGGTAGAGTTGGCGGAGAATCAGGAGGGTACCCCCTCGCGCCTCGTCGGCCTCGACACGCAGGTAGCCTTGGCGCGCCTCGGACAGTTGGGCGACCGCATGTATCAGTTCCCCTGTGCCGTCAATGAGTATAAGACGGGTCGTCCCGACCTCGCCATGCGTCAGACCTCGGGGCGTGCGCTCAACTGGCGCTTCGGTCGCGTCAATGATGCCTACCGCTGGTGCATGGAGGATGTGGTCGAGTTCGGACCGACCGCCGAGTATTATCTCCAGATGGCGAAGTGCGCCCTCATCAACGGCGAGTACAACCTTGCGCGCCGTTACCTCGTGCCGCTGTCGCGGACACTCTTCCACAAAGAGGAGGCAAACAAATACCTCGCCTATTGCGACAATCCCGCCTTGGCTGACAAAGACCCTGAGTTTGCCGAGATTCGCCCCCTGATGCAGTTCAACAACCATATCGGAGGCGACGGCGGTCTCGTCGAGGCTTACATCATGCGTTCGTTGGCGATGATGGATCCCGGTTCGCCGCAGCTGACCGAGCTCTCCGTGATGTATAACCTGGCGCTCAAGGATATACAGCGCTTCTGGCCGCGTCTCTTCCGCTATCTCAACCAGACCGGCGGCAAGATGCCCGTCCACATGCAGGAAGCCGCCATACTCTTCTCCGAACTCGAGCATCAGGTCGACTGGCATCAGCTCCCCGTCTCGCCCGAAGTCGCCAAGCGCTTCGACGCGTTTATGGATAAGGCGCGTGCCAATGCCGGAATGTCCAACGACTACAATCTCTCATCGTTCGCCCCGCAGTTCGGCAATACCTACTGGTACTATTATTTCTTCTTAAACGACATCAAGACCAATTGATTGACCATATCAAATTTAATTGATAAAGACATCAAGACCAATTGATTAAACGACAACAAGACCAATACGAATGAAATTTAAATATCTCTTCCTCATCGCAGTCGGTGCCCTGGTACAGGGATGCGGCAAGACCGCCGTCCCTGATTCTGCCGAGAAATTGGCATCGCGCCCCGACGTTTTTCCCGCCACCCATGGCTCCACAATACCGCGTAACATCGCCCCCCTAAATTTCCGCGTCAATGACACTGCCGCCGACGAGGTGATAGTGCATGTACGCAGCCGCAAGGATCCGGAGGGTATCGTGGCTAAAGGCAACACAACCGCTTTCCCCGTAGAGAGCTGGCACAAGCTCCTTGAGAGCGCGTATGGTGACTCGATCTATACTGATGTCTATGTGAAACGTGGCGGCAAATGGCAGCGTCATGCCCCAATCGTCCACGCCGTCGCCGACAGTATCGACCCCTACATCTCCTACCGCCTTATAGAACCCTCGTATGTGGCGTTTGAGAACATGGGACTCTATCAGCGCGATATAACCAACTTCGACGAACGTGTCATCGTCCACTGCAAGAACCTCACCACCGAGGAGAACGGTCAGTGCGTCAATTGCCACTCCTATCAGGACTATAACCGCACAGGGAGGATGCAGTTCCATGCCCGTCAGGGACACGGCGGCACATTCATCGCCCGCGGCGACAAGCTCATAAAGATGAACCTCAAGAACGGCGACATGCTCTCCGCCGGCGTTTATCCGGCTTGGCACCCGACGCTCGATCTCATCGCCTACTCGGTAAACAATACCACCCAGAGTTTCCACTCGCGCGATAACAACAAGGTCGAGGTGCAGGACTCCGCATCCGACATTGTCCTCTTCGACCCCGACAAAAACGAGGTCTATCCCATCTCGGTTGAGAAGAGTTCGCTTGAGACCTTCCCCTCATGGCACCCGGACGGCAAGAGCCTCTTCTATGCCGTCGCCGACATGGAGGAGCGCAAGGAGGCAGATGCCGCGGAGTTCCTCAATACACATTACGAGGATTTCAAATACAACCTGCTGCGACGCACGTTTGACCCCGCATCGCGTACATTCTCGGCTCCCGATACCATCTTCAAGGCCTCGGCGTTGGGTAAATCCGCCGTGCATCCCCGCGTGTCGCCCGACGGCAGATACCTTGTCTTCACGATGGCGGATTACGGTACGTTCCCCATCTGGCACAAGGAGGCTGACCTCTACATGATGGATATGGCGGACGGCTCCGTGCGGCCTATGGATGAAATCAACTCCGACAACGTGGAGAGCTATCACTCATGGTCGTCAAACGGCAGATGGATGATCTTCTCCTCGCGCCGCGACGACGGTTCCTACACGCGTCTCTATATCGCCCATATTGGCAAGGATGGCAAGGCATCGAAACCCTTCGCTCTCCCGCAGGAGGATCCCGACTACGAGCAGCGCCGCATGAAGTCGTATAATATACCCGAGTTCATGGCACGCCCCGTGACCCTGTCGCGCCATGAGATACTTAACACTCTTAAAAAAGATGCAACCCCCGCACGATATGTCAGCAACAGATAAGTCCGGAGGGGTATCCCACCGCTCTCTACGCCTCGGTGACGTACGGGTAGATGCCGCTATATATGGCGGTCAGCAGGGGTGTGAAATCTTCTGCATGATACATCCAGAAGCCGACGCGTCTCCACGTAAAGCTATATGCGATGTCGAGGATGCTCTCCGCCGCTTGCCGGTGGAGTTGGGCAAGGAGTACAGTGCGCAGTCGCTGCCGCTGCACACTCTCTTCAGCCGCATCTATCTCAGCGACCCCGCCAATCAGATTGAGTACTGCGACAGGTCTATCCCCAACAGCTCGATACTCGGTCAGCGCCCACTCTCGGGCGACAATCCCAAGGTGGCGGCTTGGGTGTGGTTGGTTGAGCGCAATGAGCCGGAGCGTATATGCCACTCTCTCCGCTCCCCGGCAGGTGTCGAGTCGCATAAGGCTACCTTTGAGTTGCTCGCAGAGGCAGAGTCAATGCTCGCGGAGATAGACAGCTCGATAGCGCGCAACTGTCACCGGACATGGTTCTTCGCCCGCGACATCGACAACAACTATCAGGGTGTGGTGACCGGGCGCAACGAATATTTCGACCGCATAGGACTCACCGCCGACACCCATTTCATCACCAGTACCGGCATCGAGGGATGTTCGGAGGAGCCCCATAGTATCGTGGCGCTCGATCTGCTCAGCTTCCCGACGATTCCCGACACCGAAGTTGTCTACCTCAAGGGATCCACACACCTTAACCCGACCGCGGAGTATGGCGTGGCATTCGAGCGCGGAACGGCTGTCGATCTCCCCGACCGTCGCCTGACGATGATCTCGGGCACTGCCAGCATCGACAACCGGGGCGACATCCTCCATGTCGGTGACGTGGCAGCACAGACCGGGCGCATGCTTACCAACGTCGGGGTGCTCTTCGATGAAGCAGGTGCACGGTGGAGCGACCTCATGCACGCCATCGTCTATCTGCGCGACCCCTCCGACCTGCGGGTAGTGGAGCCTATTCTTAAGCGGCAGATGGGTGATACCCCCCTCGTCATCGTACATGCCCCGGTGTGTCGCCCCGGCTGGCTGATAGAAATGGAATGTATGGCACTCTCTCCACGCAAATAAACGGTAAAGGTCATGAAGAAAGCAATTGCTGCATTACTTATTTTTTTCGCAACGATACAGTCCCCGGCACTGCGTCTCGAGCCGATCCCTTACGGAGACTTCTCACAATGGGTGACGCGAAACCTGAACGAGTCCAAGCTCATCGGGGGCAAAGCCAAGACAATTTACGCCATCGGCCCGACGGCTACGATCAACGGCAACAAGGCGTATACTAACCAAGGTGGTTCACCGTGGGCGACGAGCAATGTCTACGCCCGCGTCTCGGGTATCACCAAAGCCTCAAACACCGTGAGTCCAGTTGATGTAGGGGGTAACCGCATGGCAAAACTCGAGACCAAGATCGAGGAGGTCAAGGTGTTGGGAC
>CAZAWP010000167.1:3030-4483 GCA_964488855.1 uncultured Sangeribacter sp. | reverse complement strand
ACTAAACACTAACCAACTACACAGTCAGTATCTCTTTCTCTTTCTCGGCGAAGATGGCGTCGATCTGCTTCATGTATTTGTCGTGGAGCTTTTGAACTTCGTTCTCGGCATCCTTCTCGACATCTTCGCTGAGTCCTTTCTTGATCTCTTTCTTCAAGCCGTCGATGGCCTCGCGGCGTGCGTTGCGGACAGAAACCTTGGCATTCTCTGCCTCCCCCTTGGACTGCTTAACGAGCTGTTTACGTCGTTCCTCGGTCAGAGGGGGTATGGAGATGCGGATAACCTCTCCGTTGTTTTCGGGCATGACACCGAGGTCAGAGTTGATGATAGCCTTCTCAATCTCCTTGAACATTGATTTCTCCCACGGGGTGATGGCGATGGTGCGTGCATCGGGTACGCTTACGTTTGCCACGTTAGAGATGGGTGCCGCCGAACCGTAATAGTCCACGCGGATGCCGTCGAGCAGACGCGCGGATGCCTTGCCCGCACGGATGTGCGACAATGTATCTTCGAGATACTCCACTGCCAACTGCATCGAATCACCGGCATTGCTCAGATATTCACTTACTTCCATATATTTTAATTTTTAATTTTTAATCTTAATTAATCGGCGTAGACGAGGGTGCCTACATTCTCACCTTCGAGCATTTTCTTGAGGTTGCCCACTACATCCATATTGAAGACGTAGATGGGCATGTTGTTTTCCTTGCAGAGGGCGGTGGCTGTGAGATCCATGACCTTGAGACCGCGGTCCATGATCTCCTGATATGAAATCTTGTCAAACTTGACAGCCTTGGGATCTTTCTCGGGGTCGGCGGTATAGATACCGTCCACACGTGTACCCTTGAGCATCACGTCAGCCTCTATTTCCACAGCGCGGAGAGCGGCACCGGTGTCGGTGGTGAAATAGGGATTGCCCGTGCCACCGCTGAGGATGGCTACCTTACCCTCTTTCATGGCATCGATGGCGCGCCATTTGGAGTAATGTACGCCGATGGGGTGCATGGCGATTGCGGTGAACACTGCCGCCGGCTGACCGATTGCCTCCAAGGCCGAGGAGAGTGCCAATGAGTTGATGACGGTGGCGAGCATGCCCATCTGGTCACCTTTGACACGGTCGAAACCTTTGCCTGCTCCCGACAGTCCGCGGAAGATGTTTCCTCCGCCGATGACGATACCTATCTCGACGCCAGCCCGGCACATCTCCTTGATCTGCTCGGCATATTCCTTAAGACGGGTGGTGTCGATGCCGTGGCCGCTGCCGGCTGCCAACGACTCCCCCGACAATTTCAGTAATATTCTTTTATATACCATTATATTAATATTGATTCAGGTTAATAGGTAACTTTTGAAAATTAATTTTTAATATTTACTAAAGCAATTTTATCTCAAAAGTTACCTATTTCCAAAAATAATAATTTAGTTTTTAACTAAAAACTAAATGGAAGATTTT
>CAZAWP010000167.1:1459-2930 GCA_964488855.1 uncultured Sangeribacter sp. | reverse complement strand
CCCTGTAGATAAGTTGTAGATAAGTGGCGGTTTTCTGTAGATAAGGGGGTTGATAAGTCGGTAATAAGTTTTGTTGAAATAATTTGTAAATCAGCGGGTTTTGTATAGAGAAAATAAAAACCGGGATACCAAAATCCGGGTAGATATACTTATCAAAAAATTGCCGACATATTTATCTACCGTTTTCGAGGGGTTTTATACACCCTTGTCAGTAATATTTTTGAAGATTTTATTAACTTTGTATTTATTAACACTCTGTAGATAACCTGTCATATCCCTCTGATTCTCAATAAAAGGGTATGTAGATAAACTGCAGATAAGGAGCGTCCGGAGTTCAATAACTCATTTTTCCAAATTTTGGAGCCAAAAGTTATTGTACTTATATACATCCTTTATTGTTGTTATTTTTTATTTGATTAATTTTTTTCTAAATTTTCTATACCTTATAAAAAGAATAAGAAAATGGATCAAACTGTCAGCAACTCAAAATTGATCGACGAAATAAAGAGACTCAAGGCGGAACGCAAGGCCCTCATCATGGCGCACTACTATCAGCGCGACGAGATCCAGGCGATAGCTGATTTCATCGGCGACTCGTTGGCGTTGGCACGCAAGGCTGCCGAGACCGATGCGGAGGTGATAGTGATGTGCGGCGTCCACTTCATGGGTGAGACGGCAGCCATCCTCTGCCCCGACAAGATTGTGGTGGTACCCGATGCAGCCGCCGGCTGTTCACTCGCCGACAGCTGCGATCCCGTGGAGTTCGAGAAATTTGTAAAGGAGCATCCTGACCACACTGTCATAAGCTATGTCAATACCTCGGCTGCCGTCAAGGCGCTCACCGATATAGTGGTGACCTCGGGCAATGCTCGCAAGATTGTGGAGAGTCTCCCCGCTGACGAAAAAATCATCTTTGGTCCCGACAAGAATTTAGGAGGATATATCAACAGTGTGACGGGTCGTGACATGGTGCTGTGGAACGGTGCCTGCCATGTGCATGACCGTTTCTCGCTCGACAAGATAGTGGCGCTCAAGAAAGCCAATCCGGGTGCCAAGATATTAGTGCATCCCGAGTGCCGCCGTCCGCTGCAGCTCATCGCCGACAAGGTGGGTTCGACAGCCGCCCTCCTCGACTTCGCCCGTCATGACGATGCCCGCCAGTATATAGTGGTCACAGAGAGCGGCATACTCTTCGAGATGCGCAACAAGTGTCCGGAGAAGGAGTTTATCGCCGCCCCCGCCGAAGATAGCGAGTGCCAGTGCAACGAATGTGACTACATGAAGCTCTCTACCCTTGAGAAGGTTCGTGACTGCCTCCTCAACCTCTCCCCTCGTGTGACGGTGGATCCGGAGGTGGCGCGCAAGGCTATAAGACCCATAGAGAGAATGCTGGCTTTATCATGATTCCTTAATTTTAAGGAATCATGATAAAGAATTAAGGAA
Organism: uncultured Sangeribacter sp.; assembly: GCA_964488855.1. Classification (GTDB taxonomy): domain Bacteria; phylum Bacteroidota; class Bacteroidia; order Bacteroidales; family Muribaculaceae; genus Lepagella. The sequence continues at coordinate 1,487 of CAZAWP010000167.1, read as the reverse complement.
TTAAGAGATTAAGAATTAAGGCTACGCT
>CAZAWP010000167.1:0-1359 GCA_964488855.1 uncultured Sangeribacter sp. | reverse complement strand
CCAAATACTAAACGCCAAACACTAAACACTATAAACTAAACATAACTTATCATCTAATGAACTTTATAGGCATTACCTTACTTGCTGTGGCAAGCACAGCTGTCCAATCCTCTTATAAAGTAGAGGGGGATACGGTCACCAATCTACCGGATTTCACCCTTGAGGCACCCTCGAAGACCGATGTCACACTCCTTCCCCTCGATGTAAACATTGTCACCTCCGGTACCATAGAGAAATCAGCCGAGTCCTCGCTGTTGCCAATATTGGTGAACAAGATACCCGGCTTTTTCGTCACCGAACGGGGATTTTCCGGTTACGGAGTGTCGGGGGGTGCCGCCGGTACTGTCAATATACGCGGTGTCGGTCAAGGTAACAAGGTACTCTTCCTCATCGACGGACAGCCCCAGTGGGCAGGTGTCTTCGGTCATGCGTTGCCCGATACATACGTCACCAACGGTGTGGAGCGCGTGGAGGTGATAAAAGGTCCCGCCTCATTATTATATGGTTCCAATGCCATGGGCGGTGCAGTAAACATCATCACCCGTCATCATATTAAAGATGGATTCTTCGGTCGCGCACGTGCCGGCTTCGGATCGTTCTCCACACAGAAATTCGAACTCTCCACCGGCGTTAAGTACGGTAAATTTTCGGCAATGGTGGCAGGTGCCGTAGACCGCAGCAACGGTAACCGTGCCGGTTCGGCATTCTGGAATGCCAACGAGTTTGCACAGTTCAAGTATGCCGCCGACTCACATTGGGAGGTGGGTACTACCCTGCAGCTCGACCAGACCCATGCCAACAACCCCGGTACATTGCAGTCTCCTCTGCTGAGCATGTGGACCGATGTAAGCCGCGGTACAGCCTCACTCTATGCCAAAGATTCGTATGGAATCGCCAACGGTGGCGTGCAGGCGTTTGTCAGCTGGGGTAGAAACAATGTGGATGACGGTTATGCGCCCGGTGCCACCCCTACAGACTATATCTTCCACTCAACAGACTATAATACCGGCTTCACCCTCTATCAGACCGTCAAACCATGGAAAGGAAATAACCTTTCGGCAGGTGTGGACTTCATACACTGGGGCGGTCACGTGTGGAATACCGATAAAGAGGATCCCTCCGTGCGTTCGTCCGAGGAAAAAAAGAGTGAGAACGAGGTGGCGGGTTACCTGATGATGCAACAGCAGTTCTGGGGAGAATTACTTTCTATCAACGGCGGTATACGTCTCCAGCACGGTTCGCAGTACGGCAATATATGGATACCTCAGGGAGGACTTATCCTGCATCCGTACAGTACCGGACAACTTAAATTCTCTTTCTCCAAAGGTTACCGCGCCCCCAATATCAAGGAGTTATATC
>CAZAWP010000166.1:0-4488 GCA_964488855.1 uncultured Sangeribacter sp. | reverse complement strand
TCATTCTTCTACGGTGCCAAGATCGGTATCATCGGTCTCAACGGCTCGGGTAAATCCACCCTCCTCAAGATCATTGCCGGCATCGACAAGAGCTATCAGGGTAACGTGGTCTTCTCACCAGGCTACAGTGTCGGCTACCTTGAGCAGGAACCCAAACTCGACCCCGACAAGACCGTCCGCGAGGTTGTCGAGGAGGGAGTGGCACCCGTAATGGCTCTTCTCAAGGAGTATGACGAGGTAAACAATGCCTTCGGTGACCCCGACGTGCTCGAAGATCCTGACAAGATGAACAAGCTTATCGAGCGTCAGGCAGAGCTTCAGGATAAACTTGATGCCTGCGATGCGTGGAACATCGACAACAAACTTGAGCGCGCCATGGATGCCCTGCGCTGTCCGCCGGACGATAAGAAGATCGCCGTCCTTTCGGGAGGTGAGAAACGCCGCGTGGCTCTCTGCCGTCTTCTGCTGCAGCAGCCTGACATCCTCCTCCTCGACGAGCCTACCAACCACCTCGATGCCGAGTCGATCGACTGGCTGGAGCAGCACCTGCAGCAGTATCCCGGTACTGTCATCGCCGTAACCCACGACCGATACTTCCTCGACCACGTAGCCGGATGGATCCTCGAACTTGACCGCGGTGAGGGTATCCCCTGGAAAGGAAACTACTCCTCGTGGCTCGATCAGAAGACACAGCGCATGGCTATGGAGGAGAAACAGGCGAGCAAGCGCCGCAAGACCTTGGAGCGCGAGCTTGAATGGGTACGTATGGCACCCAAAGCACGTCAGGCAAAGGGTAAGGCTCGTCTGTCGAACTATGACCGGTTGATGAACGAAGACCAGAAGGAGCGTGAAGAGAAACTTGAGATCTATATCCCCAACGGTCCGCGCTTGGGCAACAAGGTCATCGAGGCCCGTGGCGTAGCCAAGGCGTACGACGACAAGGTGCTATTCAACGACCTCAACTTCATGCTGCCGCCAAATGGTATAGTAGGCGTAATCGGTCCCAACGGTGCCGGCAAGACGACACTCTTCCGCCTCATCATGGGTCAGGAGAAGGCTGACGGAGGCGAGTTTGAGGTTGGCGAGACCGTCAAGATAGCATACGTCGATCAGAACCATAAGGATCTCTCTCCCGACAAATCCGTCTACGAAGTGATCTCGCAGGGTGTCGACTCATTCCGCATGGGAGGACGCGACATGAATGCACGCGCATATCTGTCTAAGTTCAACTTCACCGGCGCCGATCAGGAGAAGAAGATCGGCGTGCTTTCGGGCGGCGAACGAAACCGTCTGCACCTCGCAATGGCGCTCAAGGAGGAGGGTAATGTGCTCCTTCTCGACGAGCCGACCAACGACATCGACGTAAATACCCTCCGTGCACTTGAAGAGGGTCTGGAGAACTTCGCCGGATGTGCGGTCGTAGTCAGCCACGACCGATGGTTCCTCGACCGTATCGCCACCCACATCCTCGCATTTGAGGGGGATAGTCAGGTGACGTTCTACGAAGGCTCATACTCAGAGTATGAGGAGTTTAAGCGCAAGCGCGACGGCGGTCAGGACACCCCTCACCGTATCCGTTACCGCAAATTGGTAAAATAATTTAACTGTAGCTTGAACTCTTTGATACTTTCAAATGTTGTAATATTGATGAAGTAGGTAAAGTTCAAACTTGCTTCAGTTTTTATAAAAACAATTTGTAAAAATATACAAGAACTATGGCAAAAGAATGGATTTGCACCGTTTGCGGTTATGTAGCAGAGGGTGAGACAGCACCTGAGAAATGTCCGCAGTGCGGCGCTCCGCAGTCAAAATTTACTGAACTTAATAAAGAAGATCTTCTCCAGTTTGTAACCGAGCACGTCGTAGGCGTTGCAAAGGATGCTGACGAGGAGATGAAGAAAGACCTCAATACTCACTTCATGGGCGAGTGCACCGAGGTTGGTATGTACCTTGCTATGGCCCGTCAGGCTGACCGCGAGGGTTACCCCGAGGTTGCCGACGCTTTCAAGCGCTACGCTTGGGAGGAGGCTGAGCACGCTGCCAAGTTTGCCGAGCTCCTCGGTGACATGGTTTGGGATACCAAGACCAACCTTGAAAAGCGTATGCACGCTGAGGCAGGCGCCAACGCTGACAAGATGCGTATCGCCAAGAACGCCAAGGCTAACAACCAGGACGCTATCCATGATACCGTTCATGAGATGGCTAAGGATGAGGCTCGTCACGGTCGTGGTTTCGCAGGTCTCTACGAGCGCTACTTCGGCAAAAAGTAATCAGTAGCCTCACTTATAGATAAAAAAAGAGAGTAACCACTTCCGTGGTTACTCTCTTTTTTTGTACCTGCTCTTTTGGTACCTGCTGCTCTCATGCTGTTAGCGCCGGCAACCATAAGCCGTAAAGCGCCTTATATATCTGTCGCTATCATGCGGAGAGCGCCGGCAACTCTAAGCCGCAAAGCGGCTTGTGTATCTGCTGCTCCCATGTGCAAGTCGCGGAGCGGCTTGTATTGTTATACGGTAACTTTATCGGCTACACCTAATTTCTTGCGGAGATTGACGAGCATATCGCGGGTCATGCTGTCGAGGTCATACTCCGGTTTCCAACCCCACTCCTCGCGGGCACAAGTATCGTCGAGACTGTCGGGCCATGAGTCGGCTATGGACTGACGCAAGGGATCCAGCTCGTACTCCATCTCAAAGCCCGGTTCGTACTCCTTAATCTTATTATAGATAATCTCCGGATCAAACGACATCGAGGCGATGTTAAATGAATTGCGGTGCTTTAGCTTGGACGGATCCGCCTCCATGATCTCGATGGCAGCACGCAGTGCATCGGGCATATACATCATGTCCATGAATGTGCCGGGCTTCAAGGGACATTTGAATTTCTCACCCTTGACCGCCGAGTAATAGATATCCACGGCATAGTCAGTGGTGCCACCTCCCGGCAGCGTGGTGTAGCTGATAAGACCGGGGAAACGCACCGAACGGGTATCAACCCCAAAACGTCGCGCGTAATAGTCCGACAATAACTCACCCGATACCTTGGTCACGCCATACATAGTCTCCGGTCGCTGAACGGTATCCTGCGGTGTGAGGACATGCGGTGTCGAGGGTCCGAAGGAACCTATAGAGCTGGGGGTGAAAAGGGCACAACCTTTCTCTCGTGAAATCTCAAGACAGTTGTACACGCCGCCCACACCTATCTTCCACGCCAACTGAGGGCACGACTCGGCAACTGCCGACAACAATGCCGCCAGGTTGTAGATGGTATCTATCTTATGCTTGTCGACGGTATCGGCTATCTGCTGAACATTGGTGATATCCACCTCTGCACAAGGTCCCGATTCCAACAAAACACCTTTGGGCTCGGCACCCTTTATATATCCGGCAACTACATTGCCGTTGCCGTAGTTTTCGCGCAATTTCATGGTCAGCTCCGAACCGATCTGACCGGTTGCTCCTATTACCAGTATATTTTTCATGTCAATAAGGTTAGTTTGCCCTCTTCTCAGGGGGTCTACAACATTATTTTTATACAAATTTAATTATTTAATTTTTTTTACATTATCTTTGAGTATAAAAATTTTTATCTACTATAAAAATATCCCTATTTATATGGTAGAAAATATTTGTCTGCTATAAGAATATCTCAACTTATCTTAATATAAGGCTATGTACGGTAAATTTCAAGAGCATCTCCGCAAGGAGCTTGACCAGATCCAGAAGGATGGTCTGTATAAGAACGAACGCATCATCATCACACCCCAGAGTTCAGACATCGAGGTACGCAATGTCGAGGGTGAAGTGTTGAATTTCTGTGCCAACAACTACCTCGGGCTCGCTGACAACAGCCGTCTTATCGAGGCAGCCAAGCGCGCCATGGATGACCGTGGTTACGGCATGTCATCGGTACGCTTCATCTGCGGCACCCAGGATCTCCACAAGGAATTGGAGAAAGCCATCTCAGATTATTTCAAGACTGAGGACACTATCCTCTACGCCGCATGTTTCGACGCCAACGGCGGTCTCTTCGAGCCTCTCTTCACCGAAGAGGATGCCATCATCTCCGACTCCCTCAACCACGCCTCTATCATCGACGGGGTCCGTCTCTGCAAAGCGAAACGTTTCCGCTATAGGAATGCTGACATGGAGGATCTGGAGCGCTGCCTTAAGGAGGCTCAGGATTGCCGTTACCGCGTCATAGCCACCGACGGTGTCTTCTCGATGGACGGCAACGTGGCACCGATGGACAAAATCTGTGAACTCGCCGAGAAATATGATGCCTTGGTAATGGTCGATGAGAGTCACTCAGCCGGTGTTGTCGGCAAGACAGGTCACGGTGTAGCCGAAAAATACGACTGCTACGGCAAGATCGACATCTTTACCGGCACGCTCGGCAAATCATTCGGCGGTGCCATGGGTGGCTTCACCACAGGCCGCAAGGAGATTATCGACATGCTCCGCCAGCGCTCCCGTCCCTACCTCTTCT
>CAZAWP010000165.1:0-4548 GCA_964488855.1 uncultured Sangeribacter sp. | reverse complement strand
GCCCTCTCCTCAAGGCTGTTAAATAACCGGCTGCTCATCAACGGTAATTTCGGCTACCGGGATCGCTCGACATCACAGACCACGTTTGTAGGCGACTTTGACATCGAATACCTCCTGAGTAAGAATGGAGACCTGCGCCTGAAGGCTTACAACCACTTCAACGACCAGAACTATTATCTTAAATCCTCATTGACAACGCAGGGAATTGGACTCGTTTTACGTAAAGAGTTTAACAATCCTTTCACCTTCCTGCGGAGGAGAAAGAAACTTCCCAAAGAGCGCCCTTTGCAGACTGAATGATTTTTATTACTTTTGTAAGTGGCAGCCGGATACCGTCTTGATAGTATAAGACCATTATACATAAAAAAGATTGGTTCTACGGTTGTAGATGATTATCAATAGTTTGTGATATGAATATAAAGATTGACGGACTTCTGGAGCGATTGGGCATCAAGAGTAAGGATACCGTCGGCATAGCATTTTCGGGAGGTGGTGCCCGCGGTTTTACCCACATCGGTGTGTTAAAGGCATTCGAAAGTTTCGGTATCCGGCCTCAGGTATTGTCGGGCGTATCGGCGGGTTCGATAGCAGCCGCCTTATACGGAGCCGGACTGACACCCGACGAGATGGCACAGTGCTTTAAAGACGCATCCCGTTTCAACGACTTCACCGAGTGGGCGATCCCTACAGACGGTGTCTTCAAGCTAAACAAGTTCGCCAAACTCTTGACATCATGGTTGCCGGTCAATAACCTTGAGGATATGAAGATACCCACCGTAATCTGCGCCACAAACCTCGACAAGGGTTCGTCGGTGGGGTGGGCGAAGGGTCCGATCGTGGAGCGCGTCATAGCCTCCTGCTCGATACCGATCGTCTTCAAGCCGGTAAAGATCAATGGCTCGATGTATGTCGATGGCGGTGTGCTCCGCAATCTCCCCGCGTGGGCTATCCGCAACTATTGTACTACCCTATACGGTTCCAACTGCTCCCCCCTCAACAGAGAGTATAAATATAAGCCTTCGGTGCTCGACATTGCCTTGCGCACATATCAGTTGATGGCAAAGGCTAACGTGCTCCAGGACATACAGCTGTGTGATTATGTCATCACACCCCGCGAGATGCACAAGATCAAGACATTCGACCTTGAGAGTATAGATAAAAACATCGAGCGAGGATACACCGCCGCTTGTCTCGTCCTGGAGAAGGCATTAAAATAATAAATAAAGTGCAACACAATCAGAAATTAATCATATATCAGGCTTTCCCCCGTATCTTTACAAATACCAATGCCAATTGTGTACCCTGGGGTACCCTCGACGAGAACGGTTCGGGAAAGCTAAACGATATTAACGCCAAGGTACTGAAATCGTTAGCCGATATGGGTATCAACACCCTCTGGCTGACCGGTATTATAGAGATGGCGACCAAGACCTCGTTTCCCGGTATTCCCGCCGACAATCCCAATGTAGTCAAGGGAGAAGCGGGTTCGCCATACGCCATCAAAGACTATTATGACGTAGCACCCGCGCTCGCCGTAGACGTTAATAAACGCATGGAGGAGTTTGAGAAACTCGTGGAGCGTGTGCATAATCAGGGGATGAAGCTCATAATAGATTTTGTGCCCAACCATACGGCGCGCCGGTATCATTCGGATGTAGCACCCGCCGGTATCCGAGACTTCGGTGCAGATGATGATGATACTAAATTCTTCGATTCCTCCAATAACTATTATTATATCCCCAACCAGCAGTTTTATCCGGATTTCGATATAAGCGCCGAGGGAGATACCCCTTATGTGGAGTTCCCGGCTAAGGCTACCGGAAATGACTGTTTCACGGCTTTCTGTGGCAAATGCGACTGGTATGAGACCGTTAAACTCAATTACGGCTATGATCCCGGCAACGGTAACCGCGCATTCGAACCGATACCCGATACATGGCTGAAGATGCTGCATATCCTGCGATTCTGGGCATCCAAGGGAATCGACGGTTTCCGCTGTGATATGGTGTTTATGGTGCCGACCGAGTTCTGGCACTGGGCGATTCCGCAGGTAAAGGAAACATATCCGGATATTATCTTTATCGGTGAAATATATGATGTAAATCTGTATCGTACATTTATCGATTATTGTCACTTCGATTATCTCTACGATAAGGTTAATCTATATGATACATTAGTAAATATAGAGTGTCATAATCATTCGGCAGCGCAGATTACAGGTTGTTGGCAACGGATTGACGGTCTTGGCGACTCGATGCTTAATTTCCTCGAAAATCATGATGAGGTGCGTTTTGCCTCGCGCGAATACGCGGATGATCCGGCACGTGTAATACCGTCACTGGTTGTGAGCTCGATGATAAGTCGCGGACCCTTTATGATCTATTACGGTCAGGAACTCGGAGAGCCGGCTCATGACAATGAAGGATTTGCCGGCGATAATAACCGCACCACAATCTTTGATTACTGGAGTCTCGACACCGTGCGACGTTGGTATAATGACGGTAAATGTAACCTTACTAAACTTACGGCTCACGAAAAATGGTTGCGCGGTCTTTATAAGAAAGTCTTGACGTTGTGCAACACTTCATCTGCCATCAGCGACGGTGCATTTTTCGACCTGATGTATGTCAATTATCATACTCCCGGTTTCAACCCTCATCGTCATTATGCCTTCATGCGCTATGATGATAACGAGGCTTTGCTGATTATAGCCAACTTCGATAATTGCGACAGTGATATAGAGCTCAATATCCCCGAACTCGCTTTTGATATGGCATCCCTTCCCGAGCAGGAAACAGATACCAAGGATTTGCTGTGGAATCAGAAGATAAAATTCGATTTGAGCCGTAAGTCACCGCTTAAATGTCATGTTAAGGCGCACGACGCACTCGTGGTCAAACTGCGAGGTAAGGTTAAGGGCGCCAAATAAATTTTTTTAGTTAATAAAAATTTATTAATTTTGAAATATATTTGAATCACCAATATACTCCAACATGAGCAATACACTACGGCCCATAAAGGTCTTTGCCGGTGAAGCTTCGCGTTATCTCGGAGAGTCTATCTGCAAGGAACTGGGCATAGAATTAGGCAAGATGATAAAAGAGCGTTTTGCCGACGGTGAGTTTGAAGTCTCGTTCGAGGAATCCATACGAGGCAGTGAGGTATATCTTGTGCAGTCGACATTCCCCAACAGTGACAACCTCATGGAGTTGCTGTTGATGATCGATGCCGCCAAGCGCGCGTCAGCCGCTTCAATCATTGCCGTAGTTCCTTACTTCGGATGGGCACGACAGGACCGTAAGGATAAACCGCGTGTGTCAATTGCCGCAAAACTCGTGGCTGACCTGATGAGCAAGGCCGGTATCGACCGCCTCATCACCATGGACCTTCATGCTGACCAGATTCAGGGATTCTTTGATGTACCGGTGGATCATCTTTACGCCAGTTCAATCTTTATCCCTTATATCGAGAGTCTGCACATCGACGACCTCGTCGTGGCTTCTCCCGATGTCGGCGGTGCCAAACGAGCCAACTCCTATGCCAAGTACTTCAATGTGCCACTGGTGCTCTGCCACAAGCAGCGCGCCAAAGCAAACGTAGTTGCCAAGATGACCGTTATTGGTGATGTCGAGGGTAAGAATGTAGTGCTTATCGACGATATAGTAGATACTGCAGGTACTATCACAAAGGCTGCCGACCTTCTTTTAGAGCATGGTGCAAAGTCTGTCCGCGCCCTGTGCAGTCATGCAGTGATGAGCGACCCCGCCACCGATAAGGTCAAGAATTGCGGTCTTACAGAGATAATCTTCTCGGATTCAATCCCCTATATCAAGGAGAATCATAAGGCGACCGTCCTTCCCGTGGCGCGTCTCTTTGCCGATACAATCCGCCGCATCCACAACAACCAGTCTATTTCGTCGCAGTACCTCTTTAAATAAGAGAGTTCTTGATAGAAATTTATAAATATAATATTATAAATATAAAAAGGAAGACTCCTCACTTGATTGCGGGGAGTCTTCCTTTTTGTATTAATATAATTACCAGATGATTACGCGCTCAGTCTCGGGGCGGTACATCTTGTCGCCGTCAGTGATGCCAAACGCCTTGAAGAAGGGTTCGATATTGCGGAGAGTAACGTTTACGCGGTTGTTACCCAGAGAGTGAACGTCGCCGATAGTGAGCGAACGCATCTCCTCGGGACGGATGTTCTGTGCCCAGAGGTTGGCGTAGTTCATATAGAATACGCTCAACGGATCGATACCGTCGATGAGGGCTTCCTCAGATGTTACATCCACACCTTTCTTCTTCTGAGAGTCAAGGAAGGCAGTCATGGCGATACGGAGACCACCCTGGTCGGCGATATTCTCACCGAGAGTGTACTGACCGTTAGCCATAAGACCGGGAAGAACCTCTACCTGATTGAACTGCTCGGCAAGACCCTGTGTGAGTTTTGCGAATGCCTCTGCATCCTCGGGTGTCCACCAATTGACCATGTTACCCTCTGCATCGAAGTTGCAACCCTGATCGTCGAAACCATGAGTAAGCTCG
>CAZAWP010000164.1:0-4555 GCA_964488855.1 uncultured Sangeribacter sp. | reverse complement strand
CACGTCTGATAAAAAAGATAATTTCCTCGACGGAGTTCTTGAGCCCCTTTTCTTTAACGTGCTTAACGAAAAGCCTGAAAACCGTCCGGAGTCAACGCATCTTCTGCCGGGTGTTGAGAATATCCCGTATCTCAATGGTGGATTATTTGCTAAAGATGATATCGACAAGCGCACTTGTGTATTCCGCAAAGAATACTTTGAAAAACTATTCTCCTTCCTCGATAGCTACAACTTCACCATTGACGAGAACGACACCGACGATGCCGAAGTTGGTATTGACCCGGAAATGCTCGGACGCATCTTTGAAAACCTTCTTGAAGACAACAAGGACAAAGGAGCTTTCTACACGCCCAAAGAGATTGTCGACTATATGTGCCGCGAATCCATTATCGCCTACCTGCTTAATGGACTGCCTGAACGTTCACACTCTCTTATCCGCACTTTCGTCGAGACATTTGACGCTACCGAACTTAATCCCGACCAACGCCTATACATCCGCAAGAAACTCCAGGCTGTGAAGATTTGCGACCCGGCAATCGGTTCGGGCGCGTTCCCTATGGGACTCGTCAATCTGCTGTCCAAGCTTTATGTGGCCATGAAGTCCGACACCGACACCGCCAAGATGAAACGCCACATAATGGAGCAGAACATCTATGGTGTAGACATTGAGCAAGGCGCAGTTGATATTGCTCGCCTCCGTTTTTGGCTTGCAATGATTGTCGAGGGAAAAGAGCCTATCCCCCTGCCTAACTTGCACTTCAAGATTATGCAGGGCAACTCGCTTCTCGAAAGCTACCAGGGCATTGATCTTAGCGACCTGACTAAAGTAAAAGGCCAGCGCGGTTTGTTCGACTCTGATGATGCTGAACGTGAATCGCTTGTCGCAGATCTTCAACGCTATTACAACACCTCTGACCATACTGAACGCGACAGGCTCTTCAATCAGATTATCAACAATGTGCGTCGACAGCTTTTTGCAAAGCAGATAACATTGCCAGAAGGTGTAGACCCCTCGGAAAATAGCGACTTCTTCCTCTGGCACACCTGGTTCTCCGACGTATTTGAGAAAGGCGGCTTCGATATTATAATAGGAAATCCTCCATATGGAGCTAATATTGATAATCTCGTATCTGTTTACGAAAAATTATATCCTGATACATCTAAAGGATATAAAGACATATACAAGTATTTCTTTGACCAGGGACTTCGTATACTAAAACCGCAGGGAGTTATTTCTTACATAACTCCGAGTACCTTTTTGAGGCAACCCCGTTACGGCGATGTAAGGCGTCTGCTCCTTAAATATAATATTCTCCAAATCCTTGATTTAGGTGAGAGAATATTTAAGGAAGCAGTGGTACCTGTGTCAATTTCAATAATAAAGAAACAAATTGAAATTGGAAAACTATGTTTTATTGATTTAACGTCGCGCATTGATTACGATAATGCTAATTTATACCTCAACGATGTAAATTTCAATTTCATTGAGCAAGAGTATTGGAATACTACCATAAATAATATATTTATTGAAAAGAGTATTTCCACAAGTCGTTCATATATTAGTCTTGATGATATACTCGAAATGAAAGACGCTGGTTTTAAGTACCAGCGTAAGAATGTTGGTCTCTCTCAAAAAGGTAAAAGCGATCTGCCAGAAAGACTCTTTTATTCATCAGACACAATGGAGTCAGAATTGGACATTCCAATTCTTATAGGTAAAGAAATCAATTCATTCTATCATAGTATTCAACCAAAAAAAATGCTACGGTATAACTACCTTGATAGACTGCGTGATAATGAAACAACCTACTTTAATAAAGAAATAATGGAGTCTCCAATAAAACTAATATGGCGTCAAACAGCACCATACTTTATTGGAACGATATTATCTGAACCTATTTTCTTTGGTAATACTATTCAGGCAGGTGTTATCAAAGGAAAATACAAGAATATAATATCTTATGAATATCTGTGTGGTCTATTAAACTCAAATTATCTTCGGTCTCAATATGAAAATATTGTGAAAGAGGGAGGACGAGTTTTTCCTCAGGTCAAACTCGAAAAACTTAAGCCCTTACCCATAGTTATCGCACAACCAGATGTAATGCAAAAAATCGAAGTTTTGGTTCGTAGCATAATTGAGTCAAAAAAAGCCAACATTGACACAACCGTTTTCGAACAAGAACTAAATGAATTGGTTACAAATTTATATAGTCCCATAAATTAAGCCATGTCAACTCTCAGCGAATTATACATAACCATGGAGAGCTTACGTAAGCTCAATCTTCCCATTGACGAAAAGCTAAAGCAAGAAGCTGCAAAGCTTGAGGAAGACCTTATCCGTACGGAAATCCTCCCAACTCTCACGGACAAAATAGAGCCCGCACTAGCGCAGGTGCGACGAGAGCTGGTGCTTGTTGTTGACTATGTGCCGGGGAAACCTCTTAAAGTTAGCCTCTCGCGCAAACGTAATATCACCGACGTTCTTACTGACGCGGTAGAGATTACTTCCACAAAGCGACCGCACAATGTCACGGCTACCGACATCAAACGTGGACCGAACATCGACTTTTCCGTCACGTTTCCCGATGGCACCAAGTACGAGGGCAAAGGAAAGGATGTTCTCGTTGCATCACTTCGTCATATGTCGCTTCCTCGTGTGGCCACATTTGAGGGTCGTACTTTTGCCGGGTTTCCACTCGTTGGGCGCCAGCGCCGTGTTACTGAAGATGACTACAAATGGCAAGAGCAAGTTGATGGCTGGTGGGTCTACATAAATATGGGCAACCCGACAAAGATGGAAGTTCTCAGAAAAGTGGCAAAGCATCTCGGTATCGAAATCACTATTGATAGCGAAGACACAATCCCATCAACCGAAGAAAACCCTAAGGCGAAAACTAAGCGACCTCTGTTTTCGCTTAATGGTAGCCAACCATATAATAAGCGCAACTTAGTTTACGCAGTTATTGAGAAATTTATGGAACTTTACCCCGACGCAACATTTAAAGATGTCGTTTCGTTCTTCCCCAAAAATCTTCAGGGTGGTTATGGCGTAGTCGCAAGCGAGGAAGAATACAACGCTCGCATTGCTCGAGGCCAGGATGCAGACAAACGCTATTTTGTTGACAAGCCCCTCTCTGCCTCCGGCACGCGTTTTTACGTATGTCATCAATGGGGAGATAATTTCGATAACTTCTGCGACTATGTAACTAAGGAATTTGGGTGGATAATTAAAGAAGTATAATTCATTTGACAGCAAACAACGCGGATAAAAAAAACATTATCTTAATTATAGGCAATGGCTTGACCATTCCCATGTGCGCGAAGTCAGAAGCAAAGAAGATTGTGCCGTTTTTTCTTCGCTTTATAGAACTATATATTATTTTCAACACCTTCAATCATATATTTTGCTATTGCTTTGTCGCATTTTCTTCCATAAAATGCGACAACCAAGTCGCAAATATAGTAAATCTTTGCGACAAAACAAATTATAGCATCATACTATGAACTGGCCTATCAGAATACATCCGATTTTGCGCCGTTGACGACTCATTATTCTACCTAAATATCGTGCCTAAGGCCCATACATCACGCTTCCAAATCCAATGTTTTTACACCACATTTGGAAACGTGATGGCGGGTTTTGAATAGAATGAATTATGATTATCCTTTACGCATGGACAGTAGATAAGATGTACGAGAGCGCCAAATCGCATATTTTAAAACCACATTTGGCACCGTCGCGGATATAAGAAGCTGGTTTAGTTTGGCTCGAGCTATAACTGCGCCCTATGAACTAAACATAACTATATACGAGCGCTGACACTTCAGAACTTATACTCGATGCCTACGAGTCCGTGGAGGCTTTGGCCGGGGAGGACAGAAGCGAATCTTATCCCTTTACCATAATTGTCTTTCAATTAATTATGGCAAATCACCCAATAGCCTGTTTTGTCGCTACCCTCACGCGTTATCATGCCCATCTGACGTAGAGCTATTGTGGTTCGTTTCGCAGTTTTTTCTGTAATAGATAATCGCTCTGCCATTTCTTTGTGCGTAATACCCTGGTTATCTTTTATAAGACTCAAAATCTGCTGTTGAGTGTGAGTAAGATTTACAGGGACATTTACAGGGACATTTACAGGGACATTTACAGGGACATCATTATCCTTTGTCTTGCGTTGGATGGCCGATTTGAGGGGGAAGGAGACGGTAGCGATGGTGCGGTCGCTTTCAATTGTTGGACGTGTGCCTGTCAGAGTCTCCCAGCTTGCAAGTTTGTTCATGCCATATCCGGCATTCTCAGCGATGCCGACGAAGCGGAATAGTTTGGCGATGGTTGGATTGCGGAGTTTGGAGTATATCTTTCCGAGTATGTCTTTAACGGGAAGAGGGAAAGCTCCTCCGTTCATGAACTCGATGTGGTCGGTATAGACACGGATGCAGGAGCGCAGCGAATCGAAGTGGTCGCAGTGCATTACCATATTAGCGAGTGCTTCTCGGAGAACCTTGTATTGGCTTTCGTCTGTTGTGGCAAAGCCATCGTCCTTTATGT
>CAZAWP010000163.1:0-4629 GCA_964488855.1 uncultured Sangeribacter sp. | reverse complement strand
CTCATCGAGGGTATCCACGGCCTTAACCCCGAGCTTACCGCCGACATACCGGCGGAGCAGCTCTTCAAGATATATGTCTCTCCCCTCACCACTCTCTGCATCGACAATCACAACTGGGTGTCGGCTACCGACAACCGTCTGCTGCGCCGCATCGTCCGCGACCATAAATACCGCAACACCTCGGCTGCCGAGAGTATCCGCCGCTGGCCCAGCGTGCGCCGCGGCGAGATGAAATGGATATACCCCTTTGCCGAGGAGGCGGATGCGACCTTCAACTCCTCGCTCATCTTCGAGCTCGGTGTCATGAAGGATTACGCCGTGCCTCTCCTTGAGGCGGTGCCCCATAACAGCGCCCAGTACGCCGAGGCGTACCGGCTCCTCAAATTCCTCTCCTATTTCCGCTCGATACCTGCCGACCAGGTACCGACTACCTCACTGCTGAGGGAGTTCCTCGGAGGCTCATCGTTCCATTATTGATCAGTGCAGCCTCTCTCCGGTTAATACCGGTGGAGCGTCCCCTGCTAATCCCGGTGGAGGTTATCCACCCTAAAAATTGACGATTTATTATGAAGGATTTTACCGACGAAGATATCAAACGTATCGAGGATCAGATCGATAATCATGACGAGGAGGCAATCCGTGAGGAGCTCAAGGATCTGCACCCCGCCGACATAGCCGAGCTGTTCCAGTCGCTCAACCTGCGTCAGGCGGAATGGATTTTCGGCTTGCTGCCCGACTCCGAGATCAAGGCGGATGTCCTCATGGAGCTCGACGAGGAGGACCGTAAGAAACTCCTCGAGAACATGGATCCCGAGCAGATCGGTCACTTCATCGACCTCCTCGATACCGACGACGCTGTAGACCTTATCCAGGACCTCGACGAGGAGGACCGTGAGGAGGTCATAAAGAATATCGAGGACGTAGAGCAGGCCGGCGACATCGTGGACCTCCTCCAGTATGACGAGGACACCGCCGGTGGTTTGATGGGCACCGAGTTCATCCAGGTAAACGAAAACCTCTCGATGCCCGACTGCCTCAAGGAGATGCGCCGGCAGGCGGAGGATCTCGACGATATATATTACGTCTATGTGGTCGATGATGACTCCCGCCTGAAGGGTGTCCTGCCCCTCAAGAAGATGATCACCCACCCTTCGGTCTCCAAGATAAAGCATGTCATGGAGACTGACCCGGTGTCGGTAAAGGTAGACATGCCCATCGAGGATGTCGCCATTGACTTCGAGAAATATAACCTTGTGGCGATGCCCGTTATCGACAGCATCGGGCGCTTGGTGGGTCAGATCACTGTCGATGACGTGATGGACGAGCTGCGTGAGCAGTCGGAGCGCGACTACCAGTTGGCTTCGGGTATCTCGGCTGACATCGACGCCTCCGACTCCATCTTCGCCCAGACCAAGGCGCGCCTGCCGTGGCTCCTTATCGGCATCATCGGCGGTATCATAAACTCTCTTATCCTCGGCGGCTTCGAGGCTCAGTTGGCAGCCGTGACCGCGCTGGCATTCTTCATACCCCTCATCGGCGGTACGGGAGGTAACGTCGGTGTGCAGGCCTCGGCTATCGTCGTGCAGGGTCTCGCTAACGGCCGCCTCGACCTCAACGAGTTCTGGCCGCAGCTGTGGCGGGCCACGCGGATTGCCCTCCTTAACGCTATCGTCATCTCGCTCGTCGTCTTCGTCTACATATTCTTCACGCAGAGGGGTGATTACGCGCTGCTCTTCGCCGTCTCGTCATCACTGTTTGTGGTGGTGATCTTCGCGACGGTATTCGGCACACTCGTCCCCCTTACCCTCGAGCGTCTGAAAGTCAATCCCGCACTCGCCACCGGTCCCTTTATCCAGATTACCAACGACGTGGTAGGTCTGTTGATTTACGTCGGAATGTCGATGTGGATGCTCTCAATCTTCCCTCACTAATCAATAATACATTACCGGTAAACTTTACCGATAGATACTGAAATATAATCCGATCTATGGCTAAGATAGTGGAAACCCCCCTCATGAAACAGTACTTCGAGATGAAAAAGAAACATCCCGACGCCATACTGTTGTTTAGAGTCGGTGACTTTTACGAGACGTTCTCCGAAGACGCCATAGCCGCCAGCGAGATATTGGGAATCACGCTGACGCGGCGTGCCAACGGCAAGGCTTCTTCGGTGGAGTTGGCGGGGTTCCCCCATCATGCCCTCGACACCTATCTCCCCAAGCTGGTACGTGCCGGTCGCCGCGTGGCAATCTGCGAACAGCTCGAAGACCCCAAGCTTACCAAGAAATTGGTAAAACGCGGCATCACCGAGCTCATTACCCCGGGTGTCAATCTCAACACCAACTCCATCTCCCCGCGCGAGAATAATTTCTTGGCAGCCATCCATTTCGGTAAGGCAGCCAAGGAGGGGGAATGCGGCGTGGCATTCCTCGACATCACCACCGGCGAGTTCCTCTGCGCCCAGGGACCGCTCGCCGAAATCGACAAGCTCATCTCCAATATCTCGCCCAAGGAGATACTGCGCATGAACGGGACACGAAGCCGCTACGAGGAGGTCATCACCTCCCGTCCGGCGGTCTTCGAGCTTGATGACTGGGTGTTCACCACCGATGCTGCCTACGAGCGTCTGACACGCCATTTCACCACTCTGACACTTAAAGGTTTCGGTATCGAGGATAAGCCGCTCGCCATCGTGGCTGCCGGCGCTATCCTACACTATCTTGACATCACCCAGCATAACGACATTTCACATATAACCACCCTCAGCCGTATCGACAACACGCGCTATGTGGGGCTCGACCCGTTTACCCAGCGTAATCTGGAGTTGATACGTCCTGCCGGGCATGAGGGACATACCCTTTTGGATGTCCTCGACCGTACGCTCACCCCGATGGGAGCGCGTCTTTTGGCGCAGTGGGTGATGTTCCCCCTCGTCGATATTGATGAAATCAAGGCTCGTCAGGACTGTGTGGAGCAATTCTTCATTGACCCGGAATGCCGCACCAACGTCACCGAGACCCTGCACGGGATGAATGACCTGGAGCGCCTTGGTGCAGCCCTGGCAACGGGCCGTATCGGTCCCCGCGCCCTCCTTGCGTTGGGACACTCGTTGCGCGGTGCCGCATCCTTGCGCCTCGCCATCGAGCAGTCAGACGCCGATGCTCTCAAAAAGATTGCCGAGGGGATGCCGGCCACTACCGAGATCGTCAATCTAATACTGCGCACCATCGTGCCCGATGCACCCGCCCTTGCAAGCAAGGGTAATTTCATCGCCTCGGGGATTAATGCCGAGCTTGACGAGTTGCGTCTCCTGCACAGCAATTCGCGGCAGGCGCTCGACAACATCCGTCTGCATGAGACCGAGCGAACCGGTATATCTTCGCTCAAAACCGGTTTTAACAATGTCTTCGGGTATTATATCGAGGTGCGCAACACCCACCGCGACAAGGTGCCCGAGAACTGGATCCGCAAGCAGACGCTCGTCAGTGCCGAGCGCTATATCACCCCGGAACTCAAGGAGCTCGAGGAGAAGATCCTCGGTGCAGAGGATCGTATCGGTGTTCTGGAGGCGGAGATCTATAACTCGATTTTGGAGCGTTGCCGTCAGGACATCGGTCTCATCCGCGCCAATGCCCATGCAGTGGCTAATATCGACTGTCTTTTAGGGTTGGCGACCGCAGCCCGCGACTACCGCTATATCCGCCCCGTTATCAACGACTCCAATGTCATACGCATCACCGAGGGTCGTCACCCCGTCATCGAGCGGACACTTCCCCCGGGTACCCCCTATATCTCCAATTCGGTGCTGCTCGATTCCGACCACGAGCAGATCATGATGATCACGGGCCCCAATATGAGCGGTAAGTCTGCCCTCTTGCGCCAGACCGCCCTCATCACGCTTATGGCGCAGATCGGTTCGTTTGTGCCCGCCGACAGCGCCGAGATTGGGATTGTGGACCGCATTTTTACGCGTGTCGGTGCTTCCGACAATATCTCATCGGGTGAGTCTACATTTATGGTAGAGATGAATGAGGCTGCCGCCATCATCAATAATATGACTCCGCGGTCTCTCATACTCTTCGACGAACTCGGGCGCGGCACTTCGACCTACGACGGTATCTCGATTGCATGGGCGATCGTCGAGCATATCCACGAGAACGGGTATGCACGCCCCAAGACTCTTTTTGCCACACACTACCACGAGCTCAACGAGATGGAGAAGAGTTTCAACCGCATCCGTAATTACAATGTGAGTGTCAGGGAGATAGACGGCAAGGTGATTTTCATGCGCAAACTTGAGAGGGGTGGCTCGGAGCACAGTTTCGGTATCCACGTGGCGCAGTTGGCGGGTATGCCCAAATCTATCGTGAACCGTGCCGAGCAGGTCCTCAAAGACCTTGAGGAGGGAGCCAAGAGTGCGGAGAGTAGTGCAAACAAGGGGGATAAGAAGAGTGTATCCAAGCCCGATGTCGGCGCTATCGGCACCAAACGCGAGGGGTATCAGCTCTCTTTCTTCCAGCTCGATGACCCGTTGCTCTCGCAGATACGCGACCGCCTCCTGAATGTCTCGATCGACAACCTCACCCCGCTCCAGGCCCTCACCACCCTCCACGACCTCCAGGGACTCCT
>CAZAWP010000162.1:0-4674 GCA_964488855.1 uncultured Sangeribacter sp. | reverse complement strand
AAATTAAGTTATGCATGGGGTCTTGCAATGGGCAAACAGTTGCAAGCCATGGGTGTTAAGGAACTCAATAGCGAATCATTCAAGGATGGTGTCAAGGTTGCCTTTGACGGCGGCACACCTGAAATGGATGTAGAGGAAGCACAGAAACTTATCAACGAATATCTCGAGGACCTTCAGAAGAAAGCTGAGGCAGCCGCCAAAGAGGCAGGTGAGAAATTCCTCGCGGAGAACGGCAAGAAAGCCGACGTAAAGACCACAGCAAGCGGTCTGCAGTATGTAGTTGAGAAAGAGGGTACCGGTGCTCAGCCTACTGCTGAGGATGAGGTTACCGTACACTATACCGGCAAGCTCCTCGACGGTACTGTATTCGACTCGTCGGTAAACCGCGGCGAACCCGCCACATTCCCCCTCAACCGCGTCATCCCGGGTTGGACCGAGGGTGTACAGCTCATGAAAGAGGGTGCCAAATATACCTTCTTCATCCCCTCTGACCTCGCTTACGGTCGCGGTGGTGTGCCCAATGTAATTCCCCCTCACTCGACTCTTATCTTTGAAGTTGAACTCATCAAAGTCAATAAGAAATGAAAAAGAGCAGATATTTCTTAGGGGCGGCGCTGAGCGTGGCTCTCGTAGCCGGCATGAGTTCATGTACCGGCAAGAATGCCAATAACGCCCAGATGGACAGCGCCGAGGTTGCCGCCGTAAACGACACTATCGACGTAACCACTCCCACCGACAGCATCGCCGCTATCTTTGACGATGCCGCCAAGGCTTCGGAGGTCGCTACCGACAGCACTTACGCCACTACTTCGAGCGGTCTGAAATATATGGTTGTCAAGGAGGGTACCGGCAAGACACCGGGTGCCGAGGATATGGTGACCGTACATTACACCGGTAAACTTACCGACGGTACGGTATTCGACTCGTCAGTTACCCGCGGTGAACCCGCCACATTCCCCCTCAACCGCGTCATCCCCGGCTGGACCGAGGGTCTGCAGCTGATGAAGGAGGGTGGTATAACCATCTTCTACATCCCCTCGCAGTTGGCTTACGGCGAAATGGGTGCAGCTCCCATTATCGGACCCAACGAGGACCTTATCTTTGAGGTGGAGCTTATCAAGGTAGGGGAGTAACTTCTCTCCACCTAATGGTTCAATACCTTTGACATTGCTTGAATAGAATATGAAGAAGCATTTTGAAAGAAAAGGAGTGGCAATCATCACAGCAATGCTGATGGTGGTTGCCACTACCGTTTTAGGCGGATGCGCCGGTCGGAAGATGGACAATATGGAGCCCAACGGCGAGACTATCGAGGTGATGGCGCAGCCGGCACCGGCGGCGACCGATTCGATTGTCTGAAGGGAATGAGGCAAATTTAGCCATTAGCGGCTCTATTTTACTTATCTTTCCCTATCTTTTACTTATCTTTGTATAAAAATTCTGCCGGAGGTGTCCTTTTGTCCCTAAAAAGAGGATAATCACACCGGCTATTGGAGTAAACAATATGGCACAGCAGGAATTATCAGAACAGGAGATTGTGCGTCGCCGCAGTCTCGACGCGTTGCGCGAGAACGGTATCGATCCGTATCCCGCCGCCGAATATGAAGTGACCGGACATTCCGTCGAAATCAAGGAGAATTTTGACGATGACCTCAAGCCCGAGCGCGAGGTGCGTGTGGCAGGTCGAATCATGAGCCGCCGCATCATGGGTAAAGCCTCTTTCCTGGAGCTTCAGGACGGCGAGGGCAGAATACAGGTATATGTCAGCCGTGACGACATCTGTCCCGGCGAAGATAAGAATTTCTATAACGTGGTCTTCAAGAAACTGCTCGACATCGGTGACTATATCGGTGTGGAGGGTTACGTCTTCCGCACACAGATGGGCGAGATCACCATCCACGCCCGTCATATCACCGTATTGGCGAAGAGCCTCCGCCCCCTCCCCATCGTCAAGATGAAGGACGGCAAGGCCTACGATGCCTTTACCGACCCCGAGCAGCGCTACCGCATGCGTTACGTCGACCTCGTGGTCAATCCCGAGGTGCGCGAGATATTCCGCAAACGTACCCGCATGTATAACTCGATGCGCGAGTACTTCAACTCTCACGGCTACATGGAGGTGGAGACTCCCGTGCTGCAGGCCATCCCCGGCGGTGCCGCCGCACGTCCGTTCATCACCCATCACAATGCGCTCGACATCCCCTTGTATCTGCGTATCGCCAACGAGCTTTACCTCAAACGCCTCATCGTGGGCGGTTTTGACGGTGTCTATGAGTTCTCTCGAAACTTCCGCAACGAGGGCATGGACCGTACCCACAACCCCGAGTTCACCTGTATGGAGATTTATGTCCCCTACAAGGATTATAACTGGATGATGAAGTTCACCGAGAAGATGCTCGAGAAGATCGCCATGGATGTAAACGGCACCACCGAGGTCAAGATGGGTGACAATGTCATCGACTTCATGGCTCCCTATCCGCGCATCACCATGCGTCAGGCCATCCTCGACAAGACCGGCTACGACATCCAGGGCAAGAGCGAGAAGGAACTCGAAGATTTCTGCCGCAAGTCCGGCATCGAGGTCGACAAGACCATGGGCAAGGGCAAGCTCATCGACGAGATATTCGGCGCCAAGTGCGAGGGCACATATATCCAGCCTACTTTCATCACCGACTATCCCATCGAGATGTCACCCCTCACCAAGCGTCACCGCGATAACCCGGACCTCACCGAGCGCTTCGAGCTGATGGTAAACGGCAAGGAGTTGGCAAACGCTTACTCCGAGCTCAACGACCCCATCGACCAGTATGAGCGTTTCGTGGAGCAGATGCGTCTCGCCGACAAGGGTGATGACGAGGCGATGATCATCGACGCCGACTTTATCCGCGCCCTTGAATACGGCATGCCCCCGACATCGGGCATGGGTATCGGCATGGACCGCCTCGCCATGCTCCTGACCGGGCAGCCGACCATCCAGGAGGTGCTGCTCTTCCCGCAGATGCGTCCCGAGAAACGCGCCGCCAAGGATGAGGAGAACGAAGAGGGTAACGATAACGCCAATATCGAAGGAAAATGAATACAATGGGAACAATAGCAGTTGTCGGTGGCGGCAGTTGGGCGACCGCCCTGGCAAAGCTCCTGCTGACCAACTGTGACCGTATCGTATGGTACATGCACCGTCAGGACCGCATCGACGATTTCATACGTTACGGCCATAACCCAACGTATCTGTCGGATGTCAGCTTCGACATAGACCGCATCACCTTTACCGCCGACATCAATCAGGCGTGCCGCCTCGCCGATACGCTCGTCATCGCCGTGCCGTCACCCTATTTCATCGACACGGTATCGAAGCTCACCGAGGACATCTCGGGCAAGAACATCGTCTCGGCGGTCAAGGGTATCGTCCCCGACCATTACCAGATAGTGACCTCGTACATGGCGAGCCATTTCGGCTGCAAGGAGAGTAATCTCCTTGTAATCGGAGGTCCGTGCCATGCCGAGGAGGTAGCCTTGGAGCGTCTGAGCTACCTGACCATCGGCTGTCATGATGAGCGCAAGAGCCATGATTTCGCCGCGCTCCTTTCGGGCAAGCAGCTCCGTACGATCATCTCAAACGATGTGGACGGTATCGAGTATGCCGCCGTGCTCAAGAATGTGTACGCCATTCAGGCGGGCATAATCTCGGGTATGAAGGCAGGCGATAACTTCATGGCAATGATGGTCTGCAATGCTATCAGGGAGATGGCATCGTTCATCGATGCCGTGTCTCCGCTGCCATCGCGCAACATCGACCGGTCGGCGTATCTCGGTGACCTGTTGGTGACCGCCTACAGCAAGTTCTCGCGCAACCATAACTTCGGCTCAATGATCGGTAAGGGATACAGCGTCAAGGCTGCGATGATGGAGATGGAGATGGTCGCCGAGGGTTACTACGGCACC
The DNA here is from genome assembly GCA_964488855.1 of uncultured Sangeribacter sp. Classification (GTDB taxonomy): domain Bacteria; phylum Bacteroidota; class Bacteroidia; order Bacteroidales; family Muribaculaceae; genus Lepagella. The sequence goes on along the minus strand of CAZAWP010000162.1, from coordinate 732 downwards.
AAGAGTATCTACGAGATCAACAAGAACGGTGCCGACGTGCCCATGCCTATCCTCAAATGCGTCTACGACATCCTTTACCGCGGAGTTAATCCGCGTAAGGCTATCCGTGCCATCGCACCCTCATTTACATAAAGACTCAACCCTCAATAGGGGGGAGGCGTTATAGTAATAGTGAGACTGCGGTTTCTGCAATAGAAATTACTGATTGTAACGGAAATTACTGTTAAGGCAATAGAAATTACGATCTTATTAAAGTAGTATATTAAACCCAAAAAACATAAATATGAAAACCATCAATCTTGATATCCAGCATGCAGTATATTATGCTGAGAAGGAGTTCAAGGGACTGACCGACGCAAGCCGCGTAGCCCTCACCACGCTTGAGGAGAAGAGCGGAGCCGGCAATGATTTCTTGGGATGGGTAAACCTTCCCTCCGAGACCGACAGCGCCCTTATCGACCGTATAAACGCTACAGCAGCCCGTCTGCGCGGCAAATGTGACTACGTGGTATGCGTAGGCATCGGCGGTTCATATCTCGGCGCCAAGGCTGTCAATTACGCCCTCGCTGACGCTTTCGAGGACTTCTACGCTCCCAAGCCCAACGAGCCCAAGGTTATCTTCGCCGGCCAGAACATCGGTGAGGAGTACCTCAACTCCATAGAGAAACTTCTTACCGGCAAGAAATTCGGTATCATCGTCATCTCCAAGTCAGGCACAACCACAGAGCCGGC
>CAZAWP010000161.1:1173-4679 GCA_964488855.1 uncultured Sangeribacter sp. | reverse complement strand
ACATGGAGGGTATTGATAACCAATGGGATTCACGCACACGCAGGTTGATGGGCGACGAGGCTGTGGACCGTCTGCGCCATGCCACTGTAGCTGTGGCGGGTGTAGGAGGAGTCGGCGGCTATGCTGTCGAGATGCTCGCGCGCACCGGAGTCGGCAATCTCGTCATTATAGATGCCGACGATGTCAGTATCAGCAATCTCAACCGTCAGTTGATAGCCCTCGCTCCGGATGTAGGCAAATCCAAAGTGGAACTGTTCGCGCAACGGTGCCGAAACATCAATCCCGACATCAATGTCGGGAGCATCAACCAATTCATCACTCCGGAGAATGTCGAGGAACTTATAGGTACCCCCGATTTTGTCATTGATGCCATCGACACGGTCGCTCCCAAGATGGGAATCATCAATTACTGCCTCGACAAGCGGATACCGATAATTTCGTCGATGGGTGCCGGCGGCAGAACCGATCCGGCGGCTGTGCATTATGCCGATATTTCTGAGACACGCGACGACGGACTTGCCAAGGCGGTGCGTCAGCGATTGCGCAAGGAACGCGGGCGTGCCCGTCTGAAGGTGGTATGCAGTTCGGAGGTGCCTCACTCCCACGTCATAATCCAGCTTAACGAGAGAAACAAGCGTAGTTCCTACGGCACCACGGCGATAGTGCCATCGGTTTTCGGCATATACCTGGCGTCGCACGTCATAGACAAACTCAGCAACCTGAAATAACCGAGGAAAAGGACTAAAATAAAAACCTGATATTTGAGTTATTAAAGAAGAATGATCAGACTCAGGAATATAAATAAATCGTTTGGTGACCTGCACGTATTGCGTGACATCTCACTCGACATAGCGCCGGGCGAGATAATAGCTATCGTCGGAGCCTCCGGAGCCGGCAAGACCACGTTACTGCAAGTAGCGGGTTCGTTGTTGGCACCCGACAGTGGCAGTGTCGATTATGACGGCACGGAGATTACCGGGATGAATGACAAGGCGTTATCAGCCTTCCGCAACCGCCATATCGGTTTTGTATTCCAGTTTCATCAGCTGCTGAGTGAGTTTAGCGCCGTCGAGAATGTCGCCATCCCCGCCATGATAGGGGGTATGGGAAAAAGCGAGGCACAGCGCAAGGGTGCCGAATTACTCGACATGTTGGGACTCGGTGACCGTCTTAAACAGAAGATCACCACCCTCTCGGGCGGCGAACGGCAACGTGTGGCGATTGCGCGCGCCCTCATCAACGAACCGGCTGTCATCTTTGCCGACGAACCTACCGGCTCTCTGGATTCGCGCAACCGTGACGAGATCCGAGCCCTGATGGCGCGACTAAACCGCGAACGAGGTCAAAGTTTCGTAATCGTAACTCATGACCCCTCTGTTTCGGAGATAGCCCACCGCGTGGTGACAATGGCTGACGGTCGCATCACATCGGTAGTCAAGACCGAGGATATTGCTGACAATGACCCCGATAACACCCGCGATAATGAGGGTGAGCCGGAGATGTCGGCATAGCAAATACTTAAACCGGTTTGCATCACTCACTAATTTTTAGTAAGTTTGTAGATAAATAATTAATAAATCGAAATTAAATAAATAAGAATAAAATGGATAACAAACAGAATCAGAACCAGAATCAGTTACAGATCCAGCTCCGTCCCGAAGTAGCAGACGGCAAATACAGCAACCTCGCTATGATCGGTCACGGTCCCAACGAGTTTCTCATCGACTTCATCTTCGCCGCTCCCGGTATGCCCCAGGCACCCGTAGTAAGCCGCCTCATCATGAGCCCCGAGAATGCAAAGCAGCTTCTCTTCGCTCTCTCTGACAATGTGAAGAAATATGAGGCACAGTTCGGCGAGATCATGCCCCGCAACGGCAAAAACGGTGCTATCGGCAACAATTAATCATGGAACACCATCTCTCGCTATATAATTCATTAGCGCGTGCCAAACAGCCCTTCAAGCCGTTGCATGAGGGTCATGTTGGGATGTATGTCTGCGGTCCCACCGTCTATGGTGACGCCCATTTAGGTCACGCCCGCCCCGCCATCACCTTTGACATCCTTTTCCGCTATCTGCAGCATTTGGGCTATAAGGTGCGCTACGTCCGTAACATCACTGACGTAGGTCACCTCGAGCATGATGCAGACTCGGGCGAGGACAAGGTGGCGAAGAAAGCCCGCCTTGAGCAGTTGGAGCCGATGGAGGTGGTGCAGCGTTACCTCAACCGTTACCATAAGGACATGGAGGCTCTCAACGTGCTCCCGCCGAGTATCGAGCCTCATGCCTCGGGACACATCATCGAGCAGATCGAGTATATCAAACGTATACTTGATGCCGGATATGCCTATGAGAGTCAGGGGTCTGTATATTTCGATGTAGCCAAATATAACGCCGACCATAACTATGGCAAGCTGTCGGGCAGAAACATCGATGATATGATCTCGCAGACCCGTCAGCTTGACGGTCAGGATGAGAAGCGCAATCCGCTGGACTTCGCATTGTGGAAGAAAGCATCACCGGAGCATATCATGCACTGGCCATCGCCCTGGAGCGAGGGTTTCCCCGGCTGGCACCTCGAGTGCTCCACCATGGGTGAGAAATATTTGGGTAGCACCTTTGACATCCACGGCGGTGGACTCGACCTGATGTTCCCGCACCACGAGTGCGAGATCGCTCAGTCGGTTGCCGCACAGGGCAAGGAGGCCGTCAAATATTGGATGCACAACAATATGATCACCATCAAGGGTAAAAAGATGGGTAAGTCGTACAACAACTTCATCACCCTTGAACAGTTCTTTAAAGGTGACCATGAGTTGCTGTCGCAGGCTTTCTCGCCGATGGTGATCCGCTTTTTTATCCTTCAGGCACACTATCGCAGTACGGTTGATTTCTCCGACGAAGCGTTGCAGGCAGCCGAAAAGGCACTCAACAAGATGCTTGAGGCATACCATCGCATCGACAAGCTCCAGCCGGCAGATAAATCGAGTGTTGAGTTACCCGACTTCGAGACCCAGTGTTACGAGGCACTTGACGACGACCTCAACACCCCGATTGTTATAGCTATCCTCTTTGAGGCTGCCAAATATATCAATCAGGCTGCCGACGGTACTATCAAGCTGAGCAAGGAGGATATCGAGAAGTTGCGCAAGCTCTTCGACACCATGCTTGTAGACCTATTGGGTATCCGGGTTAAGGCAGACGAGACCACGCAGGACATGACTCCCTACAACGGGGCCATCGACCTGCTTATGGACATCCGTGCAAATGCCAAGGCACAGAAAGACTGGACAACCTCCGACCTTATCCGCGACAAACTCGCCTCCTTGGGATTCAATATCAAGGATACCAAAAACGGAGTAGAGTGGTCGGTCTAATCCCGAAGATTACACTGTAACCGCGAAGCGGTTTATGATTAATAATTAATTTTCTATAATAATATAGGATTAATAATTAATTTGACCGTAACGGCAGTTAAATAATAAAGACTCCGTTGATAATCTGCAAT
>CAZAWP010000161.1:0-1073 GCA_964488855.1 uncultured Sangeribacter sp. | reverse complement strand
AGTTCGAGGAGGGCGGGCAATGCTTCGGCGGTGGTGATATTCTTTATCATAAGAGTCTTGCCCTTATAGAGGCTAACACGTCCCGGACCGGCTCCGACATAGCCGTAATCGGCATCCGCCATCTCACCCGGACCATTGACGATACAGCCCATCACACCGATCTTGAGGTGCTTGAGGTGAGAAGTTGCCGCCTTGACTTCGCGCAATGTCTCCGCAAGGTCAAAGAGAGTTCTGCCGCATCCCGGACAGCTGATATATTCCGTCTTTGAGATACGCTGACGGGCAGCCTGTAATACCGAGAGTTCCAAGTCGGCAAGAAACGCCTCGTCGAAATGAGGATCATCTATCCTGATACCTGAGCCGTAGCCGTCAAGCAACAATGCGCCGGCATCGGCACCCGCCATCACCCTCAATTCCTCGGCATCGGGAGTATCATATTTCAAGTTAAGAATGACCGGAGCTTTCCCTCCGGCTGCAACGTAACGGTCGATACATGATTTCAACTCCCCTACGGGATTTGCGTGCGCAGAACTGAGCAAAATGGGTGAAGTGTTGTCCAAATCCCCCGCAACTTCTATTTCATCGGCGCTATTTATAGCACGCCAATGAGCAGTGTCCGGTTTGTCTGCATGGAAAGCCAACGGTTGGTTTCCTGATGCCCCCTCGATTGTCTTTACTGCATAGGAACGAGAATCACACTCCAAAACCTTTTCCGGAACCGGAATCGGCGCATGGTCAGTCCGCTTCACTATATAATCGCGAAGAATGCGCGCTACCGGTATCTCATTCTCGGGAGCCTCACTCAGCGACACACGTATTGTGTCACCGATACCGTCGGCAAGGAGGGCACCGATACCGACCGCACTCTTGATGCGACCATCCTCGGCATCACCGGCTTCGGTAACGCCCAAATGAAGGGGGTAATCCATCCCCTCCTTTTCCATTGCCTCGACAAGGAGTCTAACCGTCTCACCCATCACGACGGTATTGGACGCCTTTATAGAGATGACAATATCGTTGAAATCGACATCGCGGCTTATCCGCAGAAATTCCATAACGGACTCTACCATACC
>CAZAWP010000160.1:0-4697 GCA_964488855.1 uncultured Sangeribacter sp. | reverse complement strand
GGAGAGGGGTCGGACAATTATTTTTATCGAATGTATTGGATATACAAGAATTGTTGCTATATTTGCATAAAATTGCAAATAAAAGGGTGAAAATTGAATAAAACTGAAAGAATATACATAAAATATTCAGTTTTCAACTCATGATTTGGAATTTGGATTAAATTGTTTTTAACTACACATCAATAAACCGTAGATATTTTTTCTACACATTAATTAAAGCGTGGATATTTTTTCTACACATCAATAAACCGTAGATATTTTTTATCTACACATTAATTAAAGCGTAGATTATTTTAACTACACATCGATTAAAGCGTAGATTATTTTTAACTAAAGTATATAGATATGGCAACTGAAAAGAATACTGAGAAGGAGAAAGGGACGGAGCGTCGGAAACGTTTTATGCTTGATGAGGAGGAAATACCTCGTTACTGGTATAATATACAGGCGGATATGGTTAATAAGCCGATGCCACCGCTTAACCCCGCGACCAAACAGCCTCTCAAAGCCGAAGATCTGTACCCGATTTTCGCCGAGGAACTGTGCCGTCAGGAACTTAATGATACTGACGCTTGGATCGAGATTCCCGAGGAGGTCAGGGAGATGTATAAGTTCTACCGCTCGACACCTCTCGTACGTGCCTACGGTCTGGAGAAGGCGCTCGGTACTCCGGCCCATATCTATTTCAAGAATGAGAGCGTAAGCCCCATCGGTTCACATAAGATAAACTCGGCATTGCCGCAGGCATACTATTGCAAGAAAGAGGGAGTGAAGAATGTCACTACCGAGACAGGTGCCGGTCAGTGGGGTGCCGCTCTCTCGTACGCTGCACGTGTATTCGGTCTTGAAGCTGCGGTATATCAGGTGAAGATCTCCTACGAACAGAAACCATACCGTCGCAGTGTGATGCAGGTCTTCGGTGCTCAGGTGACTCCCTCACCCTCAATGTCGACAAAAGCAGGCAGGAAGATACTCACCGACCGTCCCAACTATCAGGGTTCGTTGGGTACTGCCATCTCCGAAGCAGTGGAGTTGGCGATGTCTACCCCCGACTGCAAGTACACATTGGGTTCGGTGCTCAACCATGTGACCCTGCATCAGACCGTCATCGGTCTTGAAGCCGAGAAACAGATGGAGAAAGCCGGGGAATATCCTGATATAGTGATCGGCTGCTTCGGCGGCGGTTCGAATTTCGGCGGAATCTCCTTCCCCTTCATGCGTCATAATATCAAGGATGGGAAGAAGACACGTTTCATTGCCGCCGAACCGGAGTCATGTCCCAAGCTGACGCGCGGTAAATTCCGTTACGACTTCGGCGACGAAAGTGGATATACTCCGCTGCTCCCGATGTTTACATTGGGTCACAATTTCAGTCCTGCCAATATCCATGCCGGCGGTTTGCGTTATCACGGAGCCGGTGTAATTGTATCGCAGTTGCTCAAGGACGGACTGATGGAGGCCGTAGACATCGACCAACTTGAATCCTTCAATGCAGGAGTACTCTTTGCCAAAGCCGAGGGCATCATCCCGGCACCCGAATCGTGTCACGCAATTGCCGCCACCATACGCGAGGCGGAGAAATGCAAGGAGACCGGCGAAGAGAAAGTCATACTCTTCAACCTCTCAGGTCACGGTTTGATTGACATGACCGCCTACGACCAGTACCTCGCCGGCAACCTTACCAATTACAGCGTCAGCGACAAAGAGATCGAGGACAACCTCGCCGCCCTCGATAAATAATGTTGTAAGCCCTCTTGACAGAGACCATAGAATTTTGTACTTTTGTACAGAGCGATAGCACGGCGCCGGAGAATCCATCTCCGGTGCCGCGCAATTGTGTTTATAATATGAAGAAAGAAGAGACGATACAACTGTATATTGACGAGTATTTGGCCGACAAGCCGGAAGAGGTTCAGGCTGAGTTCCGCAACCGCGATACCGCGAGGCAGTATGCCACCATCATGGCGTGGAAACGACGCCGCAGCCTCAAGGTATTGGAGGAACAGAGCGACGCCGCCACCATACTTGCAAATCTCCGTCAGGTGCGTATGAGCATAGAGGCTGCCAAAGATATTGCCGAGGCAGATATGGTCAAGATCAAGGAGGCGGTTGCGCAGATTTCAGAATCAATCGAGGCCTGCGAACTGCGTCGCGACCTCCGCGAGATTGAGGAGTTGCAGCGCCGGCAGGAGGAAATAAACCGTCGCTTGGAGGCACTGCGCGACAAAACTTCAAAAGAATCGTAAATATGAGAAATGATAAAGAACTTGAGGGGGTGACACTCTTGGGCAACCAGGGAGTCGCTTATCCGACCGACTATAAACCCGCACTATTGGAGACATTTGTCAATAAACACCCCGAGGAGGATTACGTGGTCAGTCTCGATTGTCCCGAATTTACAACCCTTTGTCCCAAGACCGGGCAACCCGACTTCGGACATCTCTATATATCCTACATCCCCCGTGAGCGAATGGTCGAGAGCAAGAGTCTTAAACTTTACCTCTTCAGTTTCCGCAATCACGGTGACTTCCACGAGGACTGTGTAAACATCATCATGAAAGATCTCCGCGCCCTGATGGATCCCAAATATATCGAGGTACGCGGTGACTTCATGCCGCGCGGAGGTATAAGTATCCTCCCGTTTGCCAACTGGGGAGACGCCGACCATCAGGGGATGGTCAAGTCCCGCAGACTGAGTGTATTGGATAACTTCGGGAAATAATGGTTCCCCAACCACCCATTATTAATCCCGGAATAGGAAATCAAGTAGAATTGAGAAGTATGAAAGATTCAGTTATAGTACTTTCGGGAGGCATGGACTCGGTGACCCTCCTCTGGGACAAGCTCGACAGGATAGCTCTTGCCGTCAGCTTTGATTACGGCTCCAATCATAATGCCCGCGAGATAGAATGTGCCCGTCGTCAGTGCGAGAAAGCAGGCGTAGAACATATCGTGATACCCCTTAAGTTTATGGGAGAGTATTTCAAGAGTTCGTTGCTCGACGGCAGTGAAGCGATTCCCGAGGGGCATTATGCGGACGAGAACATGAAGTCCACCGTCGTACCGTTCCGCAACGGAATCATGCTTGCCGTGGCCTGCGGCTTGGCTGAGTCGCGCGGTCTCAAATGTGTGATGTTGGCGAACCACGGTGGTGACCATGCCATCTATCCCGATTGCCGCTCCGGATTTGTCGATGCCATGGATCGTGCCATGCAGGAAGGTACTTACGAACACATCCGGCTCTATTCCCCCTATACCCATATCAGTAAGGGTGACATAGCCCGTATAGGCAAGGAGAAAGGAGTGGATTACTCGCTGACTTATTCATGTTATAAAGGTGGTGAGAAGCATTGTGGCAAGTGCGGCACATGCGTGGAACGACGCGAGGCAATGCTTGAGGCAGGTATCGACGACCCTACTGAGTATGAGAATTGAGGCTCCTGATGAGTCTAAGCCGTTGAACGGGCTTAACATATTGGAACTCCCTAAGTAAAGAACTGTATGTATTACGTAAAGAAACGGATCGAGATAAGTGCCGCCCATCGCCTGGATTTGAGCTATGAAAGCAAATGCACTCAGCTGCATGGTCATAACTGGATTATAACCGTGGAGTGCAAGGCTAAGGAACTTAATCAGGACGGTATGGTGGTAGATTTCACCATTATCAAGCAAAAGGTTAAGGAACTGCTTGACCATAAGGTTATAAATGACGTGGTGGATTTCAATCCGACCGCCGAACAGATGGCGCGCTGGATTGTGGATCAGATACCGCATTGTTTCAGATGTGAAGTTCAGGAGAGCGAGGGTAATATCGCGATATACGAGAAAGATGAAGAAGATTTGTGAGATATTTTATTCCCTGCAGGGTGAGGGGCACCATACAGGTTACCCTTCGGTATTCGTACGCTTCTCAGGGTGTAACCTGAAGTGTGAGTTCTGCGATACCAAGCACGAGGATGGTATCTTCATGACCGACGAAGATATTATCCACGCCGTCAAGTTGTACAAAGCTGACTGGGTGGTGCTGACAGGCGGAGAACCCTCACTATGGATAGATGATGATTTTATACGTCTACTTAAGAAATCTACGGGTAAGAAAGTGGCAATAGAGACCAATGGCACCCGCCACCTCCCCTCCGGTATCGACTGGGTGACGGTTTCTCCCAAAGATGGATTTAAAGGATGTGGTTCGGCGCCGGTTGTCATCGACCATGCTGATGAAATCAAGGTGGTGAATGTCGGTCAGGACTTAGAGCAGTATTTCAGTCTTCCGTGCCGGCATGAAAAGACACTGATGTACCTCCAGCCCTGTTATGTACCCGATGAAGCACAATTTGAGGCGAACCGTTACGACACCGTCAAGCGCGTCCTCGCCGATCCCCGCTGGACACTAAGCGTGCAGCTTCACCGTTACCTCAACATCCCCTGATTCCTATTTCCCCAAGTTTAAAGTTTCCCCAACTTTAAAGACTAAATTATAGTTATGTTAATCCCATTATGCTAATTACATAATGTAGATTGTATAATGCAATTAGCATAATATATTACAATGCCGACGGCATTATCTTAGTCGGCATAATCCATATAGGTTAAAATAAACTTAGCGGATATTGGATTTTGAGCTTGTCTCAATCCAATATCCGCTTTTATTATAAGTTACCTGCTTAGAATTTAGTTAATCTATATTTTAGTCAATT
>CAZAWP010000159.1:0-4722 GCA_964488855.1 uncultured Sangeribacter sp. | reverse complement strand
GAGGGTCCTATTGCTGAGGCAGATATTGCTCTCAATGCCCAGGGATTCAACGAGGGAGCATATACCAAGGCGACCGCCGAAGAGATCCGTTTCACCCAGACTCCCAAGCATCTCTACGCCATCGCTCTCGCCTGGCCCGAGGATAACAAGATAAACGTAAAGGCACTTGCCAAGGATTCGCAGTATCTCAAGCGCCCCATCCGCAAGGTCGAGCTCGTAGGTCACGGTAATGTGCAGTTCAAGCAGACATCCGAGGGATTGCAGGTGACACTGCCCGAAAATGAGGATGCCAAGACATTCGCCCCCGTTCTCAAAATCACCCGTTAAGAGTCCTATTTTACCCTTAAAAGGTATCAGAACGAAACATTTTCAGTAAAAAACGATAAAAACTCTTGACAAAGGGGGGTCTGTTTTATTACTTTTGCACCGGAAAGGAAATGCGGGGTATAAAGCCGCAATCTTCCGGAACCAAGGCAACCGCCTATGAAAGAAGAAAAAGAGGTAAAAATCTCCTGGATAGCAGCCCATGCCACTACCCTGATATCGGTTACGCTGGTATTGCTCTTAGTCGGCATTATCGCCATGATGGTTACTGCGACCGCTGTGCAGACGCACAGACTGGAGGAGAAAGTTGAGCTCAGTGCAATTCTCGTTGATTCAGTCAGCGACAGTCAAGCCAAGCAGATAGCCGCAGAAATTGGTAAAAGCGATTTCTGTGGCTCTACGAGTATAATAACCAAGGAGGAGGCAGCCCGACGCTGGAAGGCGGACATGGGCGAGGATCTTGAGGAACTGTTCGGCGTCAATCCCCTCAGTCCCGAAGTCTCGTTTACCCTCAAGGCTCCATACGTATCGACAGATTCAATCAAGGCAATCATCGCCTCGGTGTCGAGGATACAAGGTGTAAATGAGGTTATCCAGCCCGATACCGCCATGATCGACTCCATGAAGTCCAACATCAGCGCCTTCTCGTGGGTGCTCGGCATCATTGCCGCGATAATGCTCATCATCTCCTTTGCACTGATTAACAACACCGTCCATCTCACCATCTATTCACGCCGGTTTACTATCCATACGATGAAGCTTGTAGGTGCCACCAACGGTTTCATCCGGCGCCCCATCGTGCTCTCCAATATGTCGGTGGGATTGATAGGGGGATTATTGGCATCGGGCGTGATAGCAGTGGCGTTGGCAGCCGCTCCCAAATATGGTATCAACGACATGGCGGATTATATCAGCTGGACGGCATACGCCATGATAGCGGGCGGTATAACACTGTTAGGTATGGTGATATGCTCGATAGCCGCGTCAATAGCCGCTACGTCCTATCTGCGTAAAGATTATTCACAGTTATTCAGATAATAGCAAAAAGGCTTAGATAATTGGTTATTTCAGCGATTTAGATAATTAATAATCATTAGAATGGCATTAAAACAGTACAATATAAACAAGCCGGACTTCGTCAATAGCGCTGACAGCAAGGGTATCAAACCGGTGACGCCGTCGCAGCGACCTTTCACACGCCGCAACTTCATTTTTATGGCGATATGCGTGCTCCTTATCATCGTGGGCTTCCTCCTGATGAGCGGCGGTGGCTCGACCGACGGCTCGTTCAACCCCGACATATTCTCTACACGCCGTATCGTCGTCGGTCCTCTCTTTGCTTTCGCCGGCTTCCTGCTCATGGCTTTTGCCATAATCTATACCCCTAAGGATAAGAAGGAGACTATAGATAGCAATGATAACATGGAGGCAACCGCACTCCCGGATAATAAAGAAACCTAAGAAAAATCTTGACAATGGATTGGTTAGACGCTCTTATACTCGGCATAGTCCAGGGTCTTGCCGAATATCTCCCTATTTCGTCGAGCGGACACCTTGAGATTTTCCGCCAGATATTGGGGGTGGAACTTCCCGGTGACGATGCCCTGCAGTTTGATGTGATACTCCATGCCGCCACGGTATGCTCGACATTGGTGGTGCTGTGGCCCCTTTTCTCCAAACTGTGCGTTAGTTTCTTTACTTTCCGCCGCGATGAGGATTTCTACTATGTCTGCAAAATCCTGCTCTCATGTATCCCCATCGCCATCGTTGGGTTCTGTTTTAAGGATTTTGTGACACAGTTCTTCGAGGGTAACCTGATGGTAGTCGGCATTTGCCTATGTGTGACTGCCGCACTGCTTATGTTTGCCCACTATGCCACTCTGCGTGCCGAGCGCATAGCAGCCAAGCGCGGTAGTGAGGAGGGGCATGAGATAACATGGATGGATGCGTTTATCATCGGTTGTGCGCAGGCACTCGCCGTCCTCCCCGGTCTAAGCCGCTCGGGTACCACTATCGCCACCGGTATCATACTCGGTGACCGCCGTGACAAGATCGCCTCTTTCTCGTTCCTGATGGTGATAATACCTATCCTGGGCGAGGCGCTCCTCGACTGCAAGGATATCATTTCACCGGATCCGGGTGTACAGCAGACTGAGGTCGGTGCCGTGGCAATGATCATCGGCTTTGTCGCCTCGTTTGTAGTGGGCTGCGCGGCCTGTAAGTGGATGCTCAACATTGTCAAACGCGGCAAATTGTACTGGTTTGCGCTCTACTGCGTGATCATGGGTGCAATCTGCATTTTATGGAACTGATGTCGGCGTGACGTCAAACCGATAACTTCCCTATCCGATAACCCTTATTCGCAAACGTCCCTATCCGATAATAATGGATTTTGTAACCGGAGAAATCATAGCGATCGACAAACCCTACGGGTGGACGTCGTTTGATGCCGTCAAGCGTCTGCGCGGAGCCATACAGCGTCGTCTTGGTGTCCGTAAGTTCAAGGTCGGACACGCCGGCACCCTCGATCCGTTGGCGACGGGCGTGCTGATAGTCTGCACCGGACGCGCCACCAAGAATATTGACCTCCTGCAGAGCGGTGTCAAGGAGTATGTTGCCGAACTTACGTTAGGCGCCACCACTCCGAGCTTTGACCTCGAGACCGAGATTGATGCGCATTTCCCGACCGAGCATGTCACGGTCCAACTTGTGGAGGTGGTTCTACCCCGCTTCCGCGGACACGTCATGCAGGTGCCTCCGATTTTCTCCGCTGTCAAGATCGACGGCAAACGTGCCTACAAGTACGCACGCAAGGGTGAGGAGGTCGAGCTGAAGGCAAAGCCACTCGAAATCACCGAACTGGAGATGCTGGGGTTAGAGGACAATAAGCTCACCCTGCGAATCGTATGCAGCAAAGGCACATATATCCGTGCCCTCGCCCGCGACATCGGGCAGGCTCTCGATACCGGTGCCCATCTCAGTGCACTGCGCCGCACTCGCGTGGGCGATATTACCATAAATGACTGTCTGTCATTGGACAAGGCAATCGAAATTATAGAAAACGGTTCCGTGGAATTTCCCGCCGATTATAACCCGGCATGATTTCGCCAAGGCCCGAATGAATACTAACAATTCTTCCTGGAGTGGAAGAGAACCGGCATGCGCTTGATTAGTAAACCCGGGGCGTGTCCCCGACCATTACTGTAAAGAGCGCCTCTGCCTAATTGAAATATGATATGAAACTTTCACAATTCAAGTTTAAACTCCCTGACGAGCTGATCGCTCAGTATCCTACTGAAAACCGCGACGAGTGTCGCCTCATGATCGTTGATGCCAAGACCGGCGAAATCTCACACCATATCTTTAAGGAGATCATCAACTATTTTGACGAGGGCGACGTGATGGTATTCAACAATACCAAGGTTTTCCCGGCGCGGTTATACGGTAACAAAGAAAAAACCGGAGCTTGTATTGAGGTCTTCTTGCTGCATGAGCTCAGCAAGGAGCATAAATATTGGGATGTCCTCGTTGAGCCGGCGCGCAAGATCCGTACCGGCAATAAGCTATACTTCGGCGAGGATGATTCGATGGTCGCCGAGGTCATCGACAACACCACCACCCGTGGGCGCACACTCCGTTTCCTCTACGACGGTCCCCACGACGAATTTAAGGAGGCTCTCTTCGCCTTGGGCAACACTCCCCTGCCGGAGTATATCACCCGCCGTGCAGAGCCCGAGGATGCCGAGGCGTATCAGTGTATCTTCGCCGAAGTCGAGGGAGCCGTGATGGCACCCGCCGCCGGTCTACATTTCAGCCGCGAACTCCTCAAGCGCATGGAGATCAAAGGCATCGAGCGCGGTTTCGTGACGCTCCACTGCGGACGTGGCAATTTCAAGGACATTGATGTCGAGGATCTGACCAAACATCGCATGGACTCCGAGGAGATGGTTGTGGATGATGTTCTCGTCGATATGGTCAATACTGCCAAAGACCGCGGGTCAAAGGTCTGCGCGGTCGGTACATCGACGATGCGTGCCCTGGCGACGTCAGTTTGCATGAACTCGCATCTGATGACCTTCTCGGGATGGACCAACAAGTTCATCTTCCCCCCGTATGACTTCACCGTGTGCGATGCTATGGTCTCCAACTTCCATCTGCCGCTGAGCACGATGCTGATGATGGTGAGCGCCTTCGGCGGCTACGACCTCATCATGAAAGCCTACGACGTGGCAGTCAAAGAGGGCTACCGCTTCGGCGCCTACGGCGACGCCATGCTCATCCTCCGCTGATAAATGTAAAGGTATTTACACCCTTACCTTCATAATGGGAGTATAGAGGGAATCCCCCCTTACAGGGGTTATATAATGTAAAAAATTAAAAAATCTGATAAAAATTTGT
>CAZAWP010000158.1:2823-4785 GCA_964488855.1 uncultured Sangeribacter sp. | reverse complement strand
TTCGTTTACATCCTCCGCTACTTCGGCAGTCGGGGTGAAGTTCACCTTATTGTGGGCGGCAATCTGTATTTCGTTACCGGATGAAACATCGACACTTTTTCGCGGATTTACCCTTACAATCTTGAAGTTTCCCAATCGAGGAACGGAAACCTCCTCTCCGGCTTCGAGGCGCTCGGTAACGATAGAGATCATCTCGCGCAAATAGTCTTCGCACTGACGCTTCGGCAGTCCGGTTATTTCGGACAACCGAGATATAATAGAGGTATAAGGTATCTTGTTATTCATTGTCGAAGACGTTATTAATACGCTGTTTGAGGTGATTTGTCGCTTTAAAAATAAGTTGGAGACGCGGAGGGAGCAGCACCCGCGAACCGATGGTCGGGGTGGTGACAATCCGCTCGGGTCGGAGCTTGCCCTCAAACGTACCCATTCCCGGCATTCCGACGGCATCGCCTGTCTTACATGCCTCGACTACGACAGATGCAAACGCCTCGTTCATCAGTCGAATTTCCTCCTCAGACTCACCTATGCGTCGTGAAATCTCTTTAATAAATTGCGCCTCGTTCATTTTTCAATACCTTTTATTAAGGTTGCATACTCACTTTAATTTATATTTGCATAAATATTTAAGGTCATGCAACTTTTTATCGCCTTGTAGCGACTAAGAGTTAAAAAGCTTATTCAAGCAGCACCTAAAATTAATAAAAATTAATTTATAAACACATACATATTTATAACTTTTATGTCAAGTTTTTCATTTAAAAGGGGTTATCTTCTCCTTATCGCATCGATTCTGGGGTTTGCCGCTACGGTGAATGCTCAGATATTCTATCGTATTGAAGGGAATGGTCTCACAGCACCTTCGTATATTTTCGGCACGCACCATCTTGCTCCACTTGCCGTAGCTGATTCAATTGCCGAGGTTGCACAAGCCATCGACAGTGCAGTGGCTGTCGTCGGCGAACTCGACATGACCAACCCTATGGAGATGGGGGCCAAGATGCAACCCTTTATGCTCGCACCGGCAGACAGTACTATATCGAAACTGACGGATGCCGAGACATACAGCCGTATGAGTATTAGTTTTGCGGAGAACTCACCGGTGCCGGGAGCCACTCTTCAGATGTTTGACGCCCTTAAACCGATGGCACTGACCACAATGGTATCGGCAGCCATAACCGCCAAGGAAATGCCCGATTATGATGCCACCCAGCAGTTGGATATGTATTTCCAGAATGTCGGAAAAGAGAAAGGTAAAAAGATTATTGGTCTTGAAACTCCGGAATTTCAGGCGAACCTATTGTTCGGCATTCCTATCACCAACCAGCTGAAAGCTCTACAGGAATTATTGGCAGACCCCTCGAAGGCTGTTAAGGAAGCACGCAATCTTAACACAGCGTATCTCAATCACGATTTAAATGCCCTCCAGGCAATTGCAGCACAAGAAGAAGGTGATGATGCAGCATTCATGACAGCACTTGTCGATACACGAAATGCCGCATGGCTTAAGGAGTTGCCCGAAATCATAAACAATGGAACTGTATTTATCGCCGTCGGTGCCTTACACCTTCCCGGAGAGAACGGTGTCCTCCAAGGTCTCCGCAATCTCGGTTACACAGTAAGCCCTGTTAAATAATTCGCAGTAATTCTTTACGAATTTCTCATACAATCATCACCATAATAAACGCTACTAGCCCCGGGGATGCAATATCCTCGGGGCGAGTTGTATATTTAATATCCTTATTATAATTACTGAGCGTTTGAAGCAGGGTTACCGGTACCGCTTGACGCATTAGCCGACGGAGCTCCCTGTGCTGAAGGAGCCGGAGCGTTGGCGGGAACTAAGTTCACCGCTGCCGGATCGGGATGATTATCGTCGTTGGGTACATTCATAATCGGAGGCCAATAAGCCTTAGCCTGCTCTGCCATAGGCTGACCCTGCGCAGTCATATAAGTAGGATA
>CAZAWP010000158.1:0-2723 GCA_964488855.1 uncultured Sangeribacter sp. | reverse complement strand
AAGCCTTAGCCTGCTCTGCCATAGGCTGACCCTGCGCAGTCATATAAGTAGGATAAGGCATGCCAAACAGCGGAGTAGTAGGTCTACCGGCACTGAGGTAACCCTCGAGGAGAGTATCGCGACCGGACTCGGACTCGAATGTGTAGAGTCGGAAGCGGTAAAGCATCACGGCGATGTGCTCGAAGATCGTCGACATTATACCTTCATACGGTATCCACGAAGAAGTAGACGTAAAGCAGTACAACTGCACCGGGATACCATTGGCTGTCTGAGGCAAGGTAGTTACAAAGCATGTACTGGCGTGATCAATCAGCTGTGAGTTGGTCAGATACATCTGCAGATATGCGCGGAACACACCGAGGTTGGTGGCTATCGAACCGTCTGCAAGACCGGCACTGTTATTTACATCCTCAACTTTACCTGCATTACGCTGCTCGATTTTCTTCTCGATCCAATCCTTCATGAATGGAATACTCTTGAATGATTCGAGCATGGCATCGTCGGTCTCGAGGACAGAGTCAGCGTCAATCATATATGAGCGCTGTATACGACGGGTGTTGCTCTCCTGCATGTTGCGGTAGTTCTTGAAACCACCGGTAATCAACCCATAGGGAGGCACAGTGGATATCGTCTTATCCCAGTTCTCCACTTTAACAGCGGTGAGTGAAACCTCGACGACAGTACCATTTACGTCACTGTTAGGAACAGCGATCCAGTCACCTACATGCAACGAGTCATTTTCGGAGAGCTGTACGCCTGCTACAACGCCTAAAATGGAGTCCTTGAAGACCAACATCAGGACGGCGGCAAAAGCACCAAGTCCCGCAAACAATGACGCAGGCGATTTATCAAAGAGAATGGCGGCTATGATGATTGCAGAGATGATCCAGACGATCAGTTTTATCAGCTGTACCAAACCGCTGAGGGGAAGTTTCTTCTTATTCTCACGGGCATTGACGTGAGCCCATATTACATCCGCAAGCGTATTTATTGCGATTGCGATGGCTATTACAATATATATCCATGACAATGATGTCAGCCAGCGGGAGAGGCTTTCATGCGCATTAAGCGTGAATTGGATAAGGATAAGGAAGACAAGTGCAGGAACAATTCTGCAAACCTTTGCGAAGAAATTGGTGCGACGCAGGTTGGCGTACAAGTCATTGTTGATATGGGGTCCTATCTTGCGTAATAGTCCCACTAAAGCGAACTGTACTCCCTTACCTATAATAAATGCCACGGCAAATACGAGAATGGAGTAGATCCATATTATTGCAGTTGCATTATGCTCCAGCCCGACTAAATTGAGCAGCCATTTTGAGGCATCCATGAGGATACGGGCGATGAAGTAGGAACTCTCGGCTGCCGTTTGCGATAATTCGACACCTCCATGGAGATGACGCATCTTTTCCTCGGCAGGTATGGATAATAACAAGCTATAAAACGGATTCATATAGTATGATGGTTTTGATTATCAAATGAGAGATTATCTGTTGTTGTATTATGTTATGTATTAAAAATTTTATGTTGTGTGTATTTGATGTTGTAATTTGAGAATAAAGCAATACGGATACCCGTTATATAGATAAGACAATAAAAATGTTGTAACGGTTCATAGACGACGGTTGATTTACGGTTATTTCTTTTCTGTTTCCGTGCTCTGATAGCTAAGGGATATTTCTTATTTATTTCCTTACGCTGTTAGCTAATATATGTATAATGAGGAGGATAAATTAGCATTAACATATATTAACAATTAAGATTTTCAATTTTTGCACAGATTGTTGCGACTGTGCAATTGATACAAAAAGATGTTGTAAAACATATTTTTCAAATATCCGGTTGAAAATCTGAAAGTTACATCAAGCAAAACCGGAGCTATCCTTATCTTGCCAACATTTTTAAAGTATTTTAATTAGTTTTTAATAATCGGGTTTATTATATTTGACATCAACGAAAGGAATAATATTAAAATACGTTAAACAGATCATGGAGAAAACATTAGTCATATTAAAGCCTTCATGCGTAGAGCGTCAGCTCATCGGTGAGGTAATCTCAAGAATAGAGAAACGCGGTCTCATCATAGCCGGCATGAAGATGATGCAGTTAAATGAGGATATTCTCCGTGAGCATTATGCACACTTGGCTGACAAGCCATTCTTCCCCGATTTGGCAGCGTCGATGATGGCATCGCCTGTAATCGTTATGTGTCTCAAGGGTGTGGATGTAGTTAGCGTATTCCGCACAATGGTGGGTGTTACCAACGGTCGCAAGGCAGCCCCGGGTACCCTCCGCGGCGACTTCTGCGTAAGCGGACAGCTTAATATTATCCATGCTTCCGACTCTGTCGAGAATGCCGAGATCGAAATCAAGCGTTTCTTCAAACCTGAAGAGATCTTCGATTACACTCCGGCTATCATGAAGTTCATCTACGGCTCAGACGAGGTTTAATCGTAGCCGTACAGCTGTTCTTCCTCTCTCCCACCCCTTTCTTCTCAATTACTAATCCCTTTTCTTCTTCCTTCTCTCTTCAACCCCTAAAGCAAAAGCAATGATATTTTCAAAAAAAATATTGAGTTTCGGTTTGGCTGCGCTTATCGGCTGTGCAAGCATGAACGCTCAGAAGATTATTTCAAATTCTCCCCATTCCGACGCTCATAAACAGCTTCTCGCCAATCAGGCAAAAAACAAAGATCAGATTAAACTCATCGAGCAGAATACGT
>CAZAWP010000157.1:0-4808 GCA_964488855.1 uncultured Sangeribacter sp. | reverse complement strand
GTGCTCCATGCACTCAGTTACCGCGACGGGGTGACCTCGATGCACGCCCCGATGGCAAAGTTCCTCACTCAGCACGATGGTGCCGAAGCTGCCGTAGAGCGCTGGTGGTCGGTACTCGAAGGTAAAGGGTCGGTTACCATGGAGTTCAGCGCACCGCCGGGCGTAAACATCAGCGGCGCGGCAACGGGGAGACTCATTGGTGGTAATTTAGCTGTGCTCAACGGACTTGCGGGTACCCCTTTCGACCTCCTAAACGCTCCGGTGGAGACTCCGTGCATACTTTTTATCGAGGATGTCGGCGAACAGGTCTATGAGGTGCACCGCATGCTGACGCGTCTCTTTCTGAGCGGGGCGATGCGTATCCTCCGCGGATTGGTTGTAGGGCGATTTACCGACTACCGTCAGGATAACCGCTACGAGGATATGACAGCCATGATAAGCGACACCCTCCGCAGGTATGATGTGACCTTCCCGGTAGCTTTTGATGCCCCTGTCGGTCACGTCGAGGATAACCGTCCTCTCGTCATCGGCGCTCGATCGCGGCTCCTTGTCACCGGCGACAATGCCGTACTCGATTCGATACTTTAGTCAAGTATCGGATTTTTTTTATAAATTTGTAAATTCCATGCCCTAAAGGCAGGAACCAAGCTTATGATACGCTCATTAGTAGACAGTGTGGCGGAAAACGCCCGTAAACTCAGTGACCACGAGGCTTACCGTTTTTGCTGGCGCAAAGATGGCGAATGGCTCTCGACAACCTGGAGTGAATTTGGTCTTCAGGTGGAGATTGCCGCCAAGGCTTTTGTGGCGCTCGGGTTGATTGAAAAGGACACGATTGCCATTTGTTCGCCAAACACTCCCCAGATTTTGGTTACCGAATTAGGTGCCTTCAAGAACCGTTTCGCCTCGATTCCCATTTACTCGGGAAGTTCGCAGTCGCAGTTTGACTTTATCGTCACCAACGGTGGTGCCAAGGTGATTTTTGTCGGCGACAAGCATCAGTATCCTCTCGCCTACAACTACTGGAAAGCTAATCCGGAGCGTATCTCCCATATCGTGCTCTTCAAGAATGACGGTATGGAACTGAAAGGGGATGACACGGTCACAATCTTCTGGGATGACTTCGTGCGCATGGGCATGGAGGCGGGTCCGGAGATTGTGGAGGAGGTAAAGGCGCGTTTCAGCCGTTACACTCCCGATGATACCGCCACCTTGATTTACACGTCGGGTACGACCGGCGAACCCAAGGGTGTATGCATAACCCAGGGTAACTATAACGCGGCCATGCGTATGCACCTCGAACTCCTTACCGACATCAATGACGAGGATGTCTCTATGGCATTCCTGCCGATGTCGCACATCTTCGAGAAGGCGTGGTGTTTCTTCTGTTTGGTACGCGGTGTGGCGATCGCCGTCAATTACGATCCGCGCCTTGTCACCGATACCATACACACTATCCATCCCAACCTGATGTGTTCGGTACCGCGATTCTGGGAGAAAGTCTACGCCGGTGTCAAGGAGAAATTGGAGGCGATGAGTGCGTTCCAACGCCTGATGGTGCGTCGCGCCCTCAAAGTCGGCAAACGCCGTAACCTCCACTACAAGCGTCTCGGGCTCAAGGTTCCCTCTCTGCTTGAAAAAGAATATCAGTTCTGGAATCACCGTATTTTCGATAAGCTCAAGAAAGCAATCGGTATCCCCAACCCCAATTTCTTCCCGACAGCGGGTGCTCCCCTCTCGGATACCATCACGGAGTTCTTCCGCTCGGTGGGTATTGATGTCATCATCGGTTACGGTCTGAGCGAGACCACTGCCACTGTCACCTGTTTCCGCAAGACCGGGTACAAGATCGGAACCGTAGGCAAACCTCTCGACGGCATTGAGGTGCGCATAGACGAGAATGGTGAGATATTGGTAAAGGGTGACACTGTGACTCCGGGATATTACAATAATCCCGACGCCAATGCGGCGGCGTTTACCGACGACGGGTTCTTCCGTACCGGTGATGCGGGGTATATTGATGATTCGGGTGCGTTGGTGCTCACCGAGCGCGTCAAGGATCTTTTCAAGACATCAAACGGCAAGTATATAGCCCCCCAGCTGATGGAGAGCCGCCTTGCTGAAAACAAATATATCGACGAGGTGGTGGTGATAGGCGACCAGAAGAAGTTTGTCACCGCCTTGGTTGTCCCCAACCTGTCGCAGCTGCGCCGGTGGGCACAAAGCGAGGGCATTCCCGTCGAGGATACCGACACTCTCATAAAGGATCCGCGAGTGGTGACCTTTATCCTAAAGGAGATAGAGAGCTATCAGGTGGATCTCGCCCCCTACGAGCGCATCAAGCGTATAGCACTCTTGCCAAATCACTTCTCGGTGATGAACGGCGAGGTCACCAACACTCTCAAGGTGCGCCGCCCGGTGGTGACAAAGCGTTATGCGGACGTTATCGACCGCATGTATTCCGACAACTGGATGGAATAAGTAACCGATTAATTTTCATTTATGATTACAGCAGAGCAATTGAAGGAGGCATCCGACCGTACCGAAGCCCTCGGCAGATACCTCGATATTGACAGTAAGAAAATAGAGGTGGAGGAGGAGGAACTCCGCACCCACGTAGCCGATTTCTGGGAGGACCGCGAAAAGGCCGAGGCACAGATGCGCAAGATCAAGGAACTGCATTTCTGGATCGATTCACATACCGCCCTTGCCAAGAAGGTCGAGGAGCTTGAGCTTGCCTTCGATTTCATCAAGGAGGATCTGGTGACCGAGGAGGAACTCGATGCGCTCTACGACAGCACCATCAAGGAGATTGAGAAACTGGAACTCCGCAACATGCTCCGCCGCGAGGAGGATAAGTTGGGCGTCGTGCTCAAGATCAACTCGGGTGCGGGCGGTACTGAGAGCCAGGACTGGGCTTCGATGCTGATGCGCCTGTACATGCGCTACGCCGAGCGCCACGGTTACAAGACCTCGATAGCGCAGCTCCTCGAAGGGGATGAGGCGGGCATCAAGTCGGTTACCATAAACATCGAGGGTGATTATGCCTACGGCTTCCTGAAGAGCGAGAACGGCGTTCACCGCCTTGTGCGCGTATCTCCCTATAACGCCCAGGGCAAGCGCATGACATCGTTTGCCTCGGTCTTTGTCACTCCGCTCGTTGATGACACCATTGATATTCAGGTTGAGACTGCGCGTATCTCGTGGGATACCTTCCGCTCGGGCGGTGCCGGCGGTCAGAACGTCAACAAGGTGGAGTCGGGTGTGCGTCTGCGCTATCAGTATAAGGACCCCTACACGGGTGAGGAGGAGGAGATTCTCATCGAGAACACCGAGACACGCGACCAGCCCAAGAACAAGGAGAACGCCATGCGTCAGCTCAAGTCCATCCTGTATGACAAGGAACTGCAGCACCGCATGGAGGAGCAGGCGAAGATTGAGGCGGGCAAGAAGAAAATCGAGTGGGGCAGCCAGATACGCAGCTACGTCTTTGACGACCGCCGCGTCAAGGATCACCGCACCAACTACCAGACCTCGGACGTAAACGGCGTCATGGACGGCGAGATCGACGATTTCATCAAGGCCTACCTGATGGAGTTCGCCGCCACCACCGACCAATAAACTGGCATAAAACCACAGTAAATAAAAACGGGAGTATTAATACTCCCGTTTTTATTTACTGTAAAGTCCAAAGTGGGTTAGAAGCGGAGGACGAGCTCGGCGACGAGCTTGTTGCCGGCACCGGGAGGGACGGCTGTGGAGGCGTGGTAGAAGTATTGCTCGTAATCCAGACGGAGATCGACGAAGGTGTTGGACCCTTTTGACCAAGTCAGTGTCGTGCCGGCTGTGATGCGGTTGCGCACGGGGTCGCTGAGGGTGATAAGGTCATCGACTGCCTGACCGCTTGTGTGCGCTGTCATGCCGTCAAAACGTCCGTGAAACGACAGGCGGCTGAAGAATCCGCGTATGGGAAGCCCGTATGATCCGAACGCACAGTAACCGTGAGTACCCTTGAGTCCGGTATTGCAGTAATATTTATACATGTACTCGGCGCCGACATTCCAGCGTAAATTGCTCCATGTCATGGCAGCATCGACAAGGTTCATGCGTATGCTCTTATGCAGCTGCATGGCACCGACGCTGAATGTAAACCCATCGGTCGAACTCAACGCGCGTGCAGACCATGCCAATTTCTTGCTCCAGCGGCTCTGATCGGTTATAGTGGTGGAGTTAAAGATACCCGCTTCGATTGAAAAGGGGAATCCGGAGGCCTTCCATTCACCCATGACACCGACCGAACGGATGTTGCACATCGTCTTGGCGATGAAACTGCGGTTGGCGAAGATATACTTATGCGGCGCGAGGTGCGGTTCGATTCCCAAGGGCATGCGGAACTGTCCTGCCTGAACGGCAAAGCCTTTCGGTAAGCCGATACGGCCCCAGAGGTCAAGGATCTGCAGTTTACCCTCATCCCATAGCGCCATATTGTAGAAGTAACTTATATTGGGGCTCAGTTTACCGTCGAGCGAGAGACGGGCGTTACGCACCAAAAAGCGATATTCACCCGCTTGGGTATCCCACTCCAGACGCGGGCGCAGTGTACCGTGTACGTTGGGCAAGCCAATCCTGAACTTCGGGGTCTCAGCCGCGGATTCTTGGGAGGAAACAGTAGATGCATCAGCTGCCGTGGACGCAGTTGTGTCGGCAGCCGAACAATTTATTATACCCGCTATAGCCAACGCAGATACGGCTAATTTACGCAGGGAGATATGTCTTGAAAGTTTCATGTCTGATAATTTAGTTAGATA
>CAZAWP010000156.1:0-4906 GCA_964488855.1 uncultured Sangeribacter sp. | reverse complement strand
GTGCATATTACAAGGCATTTATAACCATTGTCAGTAAACGTCTTGATTAGCCTTACATACTGTTCTTGTGCTTCGGGGAGGATATAATTCCAGTCGGTATGTACCTCGGGAAATGCTATCAGGATGCCCTGACAAGACTCCCATTCTGCCGGCATGCGCCGGTGTGATAGTTTTATATTCATCGCTTGTTATGCTGATGGTTGCTCATTTACACCACTAATATAATAAAAAATCAATAACCGCGCACTCTTTAAAATTTTATTTTCAAAATCTTTGACGATTATTAAAGTTCCGCGTCATAACAATAGACAGATACACCTGCCTTATAAATACCACCTGTGTGTCTGAAATTGAGCTATGAACGTGAAAAGACCATATATTATCGGTACCTTAATTTTGATGGCAGCTTGCACCGAGGTAAGCCTAAACGCCGAAATTTACAAAACCCTCGATGAAGTAGTTGTCACTGCCAATCAAGAACTCTTTAAAACAAAGGGCGCCAACAGGTATGTGTATGAAGTGTATAAAGATTCGACACTTACCGGAGCTAATACACTTGAGGCACTTTCGCGAGTACCTTTATTGGCAGTAACCAAGACGGGGAGTATGCAGTCGATGACCGGCAGAGAACTTAAATTCAAGATAAACGGTCTTAATGATCCACTGCTGAAATCACTTTCGCAGGCATTGACTGCAATCCCGGCAGCAGTAATTAAGGTTATTGAGTTTAAGGAGGATTTCTCAGGTGTAGGCATACCGATACTTGAAGTCAATATCGTCACGAAGGGGAGATTGGAGGGGTGCAGAGTGCAGGTAGAGTCCAAGATCGCAGATAGTCAGTGGGAGAATTCCATCTGGGCATTAAGTAAGATCAAGCGTCTCACTTTTCAGGGAGGTTACACAAATCGCTGGATATGGGGACACACATCTTCGTCCGGGTCAGATGAAGTTCGGTACGACTCCTCTGACGCATACCGTTACATTTCCGAAAAACATGAAGACGGTTACAAGACAGACATGCACGATATGTTTGTAACAGCGTCGTACGATGTCGATGACAGGTCTTTTCTAAATCTGTTTGGCAGGGTGATTTTAAAATCAAACCCGCACAGTCGCAGTCATGAGAAGAATAATTTATATAATGAAGGTGGCGTGTTGGTGGCTTCCTACGATAATGAATATTACTCAAAGTTAAGGGATGCGGAGTATGATGCGTCATTAAAATATGAACGTGATCTTACCTCCGGCAACCTTCCCGGCAGCTTTAATGTAGGATATGAGTTTTACAGCAGACCGATAAATCATTGTTCTACTTATATTTATGATATTAAGGATAACAATATGGGTTCCGGACTTGATTTCCTTGACATTATGGATTCATATCGTACCCGGCATCAACGGTATATCACCAATACCATAGCAGCGGATTGGACCAAGGAAACTTCTGCCAACACCCAATGGAGTGTCTATGGAAAGTTGCGCACCCGAAATGAGGGTTATGATAATGACCTGCTGATGCAATCTGTTACAGGAGAGCGGAATCCGTTCTCCGAACATTCCTCTACCTCGTTATCGGAATATTGGGGTAGTGTGACGCCTAAGTTCTCATATTACCGCAATGATAAATGGGAGGTGCGCGGTGGCTTTGTATCACAGTTCTATCTTCATAAGATAAAAACGTCCGACCGTGAGGAGAACATTATCAACCGCCATGTCAGTATCCTCCCGTTTATCTCCGCCGGAATCCTTGCCAATAGATCTGTAACTATAAGGGTTGCCTATTCAATGAGTGAGAAGGTACCGGACATTACAGCGCTCAATCCGTATGTAATCCGCACAGAAGCAGGACAAATATCGTACGGTAACCCTAAACTTAAACCGCAGACCTCTCATAATATAGGATTGGGCGTAAACGGGCGTATCGGCAAACTTTATACCGGAGGCACACTTAATGCCTATTATAAGAAGGATCTGTGTTTACGATATAGCTTCGTAGAGGAGGGGATTATGAATAATACTTATGGTAATATTGCGAACTCCCGTGGTGTTTCCTTGGGAGGTTATACTTCAGGCAGGGTGCACCGTAACACTTACCTTCGTTTCAGTGCATCGGTTGATTGGGTGCAGTACCGTGCTTCTCTTCTTAATCAGACAAATGCAGGGTGGTGTGCCACCTGCCGGGGATACATAGAGCAAGACCTGCCATGGGATTTGACACTGAGTGCAGAGGCTGGTTATTCGACCCCCTCCGTCATGCTTCAGGGACGTTCGGGACATTCCTTCAATTATGGTATCAATCTTTATAGACAATTCCTTAATCGTAACCTGACGGTAATTGTAGATGCCAATTCGTTTGTTCCGATTTGGTACACCCTCAGGTCCTCGAGTTTCGGCCCTTCATTCTCTTCCTCCTCGTGGTACAGATCGTTTCATGCCTCTTTCTCCCTGACATTACGCTATACGTTCGGTAATCTTAAGGCTAAAGTAAGAAGTGCCGGAGCACGCCTCGATAATCCGGATATAAAAAGTTCCTATTCCGATTGATGTGAGATAAAAAATGTGTAATTTTGAGATTAAGAATCATGTTTGAGAGTATCACAAGAAATATGGCAGGGAAAGTCATCGGGGACAACCTCGATGGCTTAATCCGTTTTGCCTTTTTCAGACTTGGTGATATGGTCAGTGCTGAGGATGCCGTGCATGATGCCGTTCTTAAGATACTCGATAATCCTCCTTCTCTTTTAAAAGCCGGAAATCTTAAAGCCTACATATACAGAGCGGTCTATAACAATTGTATGGATATAATGCGGCGGAATAAGCAACATGAGTTTGTTCAGCTGGAGACGGTGGATATTAATGAAGGGAGTGACGAGGAACCGGACAGGGAGGATGCACTCAGGCTTTATCGGCTTCTGAGGGATATACCGGAAAAGGAGTCGGAGATAATAAGGATGAATGTAATCGACGAATTATCATTTGCCGAAATAAGCAGAGTACTTGACATTCCGGTTTCAACCGTCAAATACCGCTATAAGTGTGGGATGTCCAAAATGAGAGCTTTTATGAATAACCGCAAAAATTAAATGTCATTGCCATGGATGATTATAGAGATATACGCAATATGCTTAAGCCGCGACGTGACATCAAGGCATCCGATGATTTCCGTCGCAGGGTAGATGATCTCATTCCTTCCGGACATCAGGCAGGTTTTGGGAAATATATGCTGTGGGGTAATGTCGCCTTGGGTATGGTGGCGGTTGTCTTGATATTAATCTTTATCCCTACAGGTGCAACAGCAAAAGATCTGCTTGCTGAGGCAATCCGGGCAATGCGCGGAACCAAGAATATTGAGATGAAGGCAGAGATACGCACGAATAGTCACGAAATATTTGAGAGTATCAATCCGGATGCCGAGTTAGTGAATCATGATATTATGATTGCTCGCTCGGATTCCGCTGATTATTGGTATATCAATAAAGGAGAACGTTGTGCTGAAAAGAACAGCGACGGCCTGTTCGTATGGCTCAATCCTTACAATATTGGGTGGCATTATAGCAATGCCGAAAGAAATGTTCTCGGTTATCTGAATATATTTATGAATCCCGAAAAAATTCTGGAGTCAGAGTATAAATATACCCGTGAACGAGGCACTGCCGTATATAATGTCAGCGACCACGACAATGATTATTTGCTTACAATCAGGTCTAAGCCGGAAGGAAATTATACTAATCCGTATGCTCTGAACACGTCTATTTATGAATCCGAGAATATCAGGAGATATATCATGGACGGAAAGTCCTACAGATTAAAATCCGCCTCTGTGTCTATAATAAGGGGTAGTGAGGAAATCGAGGTGTTGCGCATTACGGATGTTAATTACGATCCCTCTGATAAAAAATTACCCTCTCTTCCCGCCAATATTCGGTTTATTGAGGAAAGAGAGGATACTGAACCTGCAGGTATACGGGGATTTGATGCACGGGAATCAGCCTCTGTTTTGCTTGATGCATTTGCTGACTGGGATACTGAGATTCTATATAAATTTATGACTCCTGAGAGCGCCGAAGAATTTTACCGCTCTGTTTACGAGGGAGCACAACTCATTAGTCTAGGACAACCATTTCAATCAGGAGCAAATCCCAAACTAATGTTTGTGCCTTATAAATTACGGT
The DNA here is from genome assembly GCA_964488855.1 of uncultured Sangeribacter sp. Taxonomy (GTDB): domain Bacteria; phylum Bacteroidota; class Bacteroidia; order Bacteroidales; family Muribaculaceae; genus Lepagella. Next base: position 734 of record CAZAWP010000156.1, on the reverse strand, counting down.
TGCAAAATGGATCTGTAAGGAGCATGAACCTCGTACTAAAGAATCAGGAAGATGGTGCCTGGATTTTTGACGGTGGGTTGTAACTTAGTTTGTAGAACCGGCGAGTGCTTTCTTCATAGCTCCTGGACTTATCACACCTTGCAGTACGGTCGTGTCATCAAATACCATATACGGGATAAGATCAAAGTCCGGGCGTTTATCAACTTCCTGTTCCTCGGCTTTAACCTGTGCGCCGTAACGGTCGCTCTCGAGTACTTCCTTGACTTCCGACGGATTCAATCCACATTTCTCAGCTATGGAGATAAGGACATCACGGTCTGAGAGACGAAGGTTCTCAATAAAATTTGCATGGAAGAGTGCAAAATTGAGTTTAATCGCCGTCTCCTGTGATGCTACGTCTTGTGCATACTCCATCAGCCGATGTGCATCAAAAGTGCTGCATACCTGTGTGGTGGCGAGTTTATAATCCAATCCGACGCGGGCAGCCATCGCCGTGATTCGCTGCATTAGGTGTTCCGTCTGTTCGATGGTGAATTTATGACCATCCATGTAATGTTGTGTCATGGATTCAGTAGGAATCACCGGTGCATCGGGATCAAGTTGGTATGTCTGGAAACGGATTTCAACCTTATCGGACAATCCCTCTTTCTTAATAATATCCATCAACTGTTTCTCACCTATATATGAGTAGGGGCATGCATAATCCGCCCAAATCTTGATTTCCATAATATTAA
>CAZAWP010000155.1:1647-4945 GCA_964488855.1 uncultured Sangeribacter sp. | reverse complement strand
GCTTTTTCTTTTGCTAACCTAACGCCGACGAGAGGAAGACCGAGGCAAGTATTTTTTTATGAAATTTTTTAAGAATCTTATTGGACGAGGAGTGAGTGGTGAAATGTATACTTTAGTGATTAAAATAATAATTTTTAGTTGCTTCTTTTGTTCATTATCCGCTACTGCTCAAACTGTATTAGAAGTAGGAAAATCAAATACTTTTTCTCCGGGCGATTGGGTATCTGATGCACAAGTTTCAGATCCGTCTATAATTAGTGTTAGTGCTGTAACTTCAAATTCAAAGACTACGGGGGTTAAAGTCACTGCATTAAAGGCAGGAACAGCGGTGTGTAAGATTTCATACGTAAAAAATAATTCGCTTCAGCAAACCTCATATACTATTGAAGTTATCGATTTAAAATCCATTAATATACCGCAATCGGTATCAGTAAAGATTGGAAATTCTTATAAATTTAGTCCACTCATACAGGATTCACGTATGAATGATTATTTACTTGAGTGGTATTGTGACGATAACAACATAGCATCTATAGATAGTGATAAAAAAACTCCCATATATAATAGTTTGGGAACCGTAACAGGTTACAATTATATTCGAGGAGGTAATCTTGTAGCAAAAAATCCAGGCACTACAAGAGTAATATGTACCTATAAAGGATTATCTGCCGTATCCCAAGTAACAGTGGAACCTATTTACGTCTCTGAAGTTGGATTTGATAAGGAGGAATATAATTTAAATGTATATCAAAGTCTGCAACTACAAGCTATCGTCCTTCCTCTTAATGCCACTAATGCTGATTTGACGTGGAAATCTACCAATACTTCAGTAGCAGTTGTTAATAATAAGGGGTCTGTTACTGGTGTAAATAAAGGTAAGGCAATGATTATTGCAACTTCGGCTGATGGATCCATGGCAATGGGAAGTTGTGTGGTTAATGTATTGCCGGATGAAAAAGAAGAATTTGATATAAATTTCAAAATAGATGATTATATACAATTTTCTACTAAAGTAGAACCGCAATCCTCATTTTCGTTTAATGTTGATTCACCAACGCCTAATTGGAAATTGGAATCCTTTAATGTTAATGGTATCAATGCTATTGATCAAATGGATAATGGATTTTATTTAATTGAGAACATAGAAAATCCTCTCAATATAGTTGCCAAATATGCTTATGATGGACAACTACGATTCTATGATTTAACGACATCCGTTGAATCAACCGTAGATAACTCCTCTATTGTTATTGCCAAAGCTGACAATACACTGAATCTTAAAAATATCAGAATCGGCGCAAATATAAAAATATATACAATCGGAGGGCAACTTATAGGGACGCATGAATGTCATGGTAGTTCAATGAACATTGAGCTTGATTCCAATTACTATGTAATTATGGTTGATAACGTAGTTTTTAAAATACGAATATAAGTATAAAAATTTAGGCATTATGTGACAATTGGTAATTTAATAGTACTCGATATTGAATGTTTTTTGTAGAATGGCGTAAAATTTATCTCGTTAAATAGCCACTCTTCTGTCCATAATTTAGCATTTGAACCTTTTTTCGGAGCGGGGCGTTTTAAATCTATGGAATAAATGTAGGTAACTGATATCAATTAAAATATTAAGTAACTAAAACAATTAAAATATAAGGTTATGAAAAAGGTAATTTTGTCTATGGCGGTTGCATTGGTGGCTGCCGGTGCTTTGACTTCTTGCGGTTCCAAATCTGCTACTGCTGCTGACGAAGGCGAGGCTCTGAAGGTTAAAATCGAGAATTGCTCTGACCCCGACAGCCTTAAACTCTACGTTGAGCAGGCTCAGGAGTATGCAAAGAAACTTGAAGCCGAGGGCAAAGGTGAAGAGGCCGAGGCCTACATCAATACAATTATCCCTACCATTCAGACTAAAGACCCCTCAGTAGCTTCCTATTTCGAGGAACTCAAATCAAAGGCTGCCGAGGAAATCAGTGACGCAAAGGAGAATGTAGACAGCGTTGCTAACGCTAAGGTTGATGAGGCTAAGGCTGCCGGTGAGGACGCTGTAAACGCAGCCAAGGAGGCCGGTACAAGCGTGGTTAATGCCGCTAAGGAGAAAGGTGCCGAGGCTGTTGATGCTGCCAAGACTGCCGGCGAAAACGCCGTAGAGAAAGGCAAGGAGAAAACTTCGGAGGCTGTCCAGAAAGGTGCCGACAAAGTTAAGAACCTTCTGAAATAATCACTTAGGATATCTTCCTCGTATTATAGAAATATAGACGCATAAGATTATGAAAAAAAGAGCGCTCCATTCATGCGGATGGGGCGCTCTTTGTATTTCTTACAATTGCATATCTGTTATACAGAGGAGTTACTTATCTATCAGAGGAATATAGTCACCGTATCCCTCTTTTGTCATGTTGGCGAGCGGGATAAAGCGGAGCGAGGCGGAATTGATGCAATAGCGCATACCGCCGTCATCCGCCGGGCCGTCGGGGAAGACGTGACCCAAATGTGAACCGCTGGATGCCGAACGGACCTCGGTCCTTACCCTGCCGAATGATGTGTCGGTGTGTTCAGTAATCAGCGAGGGGTCGATCGGGCGTGAGAACGCAGGCCATCCGCAGCCGGAATTGTATTTCTTCGCCGAAACAAAGAGGGGAGTGCCGTCGGTGATGTCTACATAGATGCCGGGACGGAACTCTTCGTCGTACTCGTTGATAAACGGTCGCTCGGTGGCACCGTTCTGGGTTACCTCCCACTGAAGTGGGGTAAGACGCTCCCGGAGTTCGGCTTTGTCCGACTTGTGTGACTTGCGGTTCTTTACCTCATTGAAAAGAGCCGGATCCACGTGGCAATATCCGTTGGGGTTCTTATAGAGATACTCCTGATGATAAAGTTCGGCGGGGTAAAAATTCTCCAAAGGCAAAACCTCGACGGCGAGTGGCTCGGAGTGTCGGCGCTGGACAGTCGCCACGACCGCTTCGATAACAGGCAGGTCAGAAGGATCGACGTAATAGATACCGGTGCGGTACTGGGTGCCTATGTCGTTGCCCTGACGGTTAAGGGTGGTCGGGTCGATGCTGCGGAAGTATATGGTCAAGAGTTCGGAAAGTCCAACCTTTGCATCATCATATACCACTTCGACAGTCTCTGCCGCCCCGGTACGCCCGGTGCATACCATCTCGTAGGTAGGATCCGGCACAATGCTGTTGGCATAACCGGCTTTGGTTGAGACTACGCCATCGACGAGCGAGAAGAGGTGGTCTGTTCCCCAGAAGCAGCCACCTGCCAAGTATATTTTCTTATCCATAAT